>SLDT01000059.1 GCA_007125125.1 Gemmatimonadota bacterium
AACCCGGCCCCTGGGCTCGGGCCTCCCACTCCTCACCGCCCCGACCTCTCCGGTGACTCCGCCCCGGGCGAGCGCTCCCTCCAGGCCGTCACGCGGGGCACCGGGATGGGCGCCGGGGCGGGGGTCGGCGCCGGGGCGGGGATCGAGCATGAAGATCGCTAACGAGGTCCTCGTACACCGAGTTCGTTAGCGATTTTCACTGTATAAGTGGGAAAAGTGCTAACGCCGACGACGTACGAAGACCTCGTTAGGGATTCTCATACATATACGGTGAAAAAGACTAACGCCGACGACGTACGAAGAGTTCGTTAGCGATTTTCACGGTCCGTTCGGAAACCCGCGCGTCGGTGGGGGCGCCCCCGCGTTCCGGGGGCCAGGGGCACCCCGAGCAGGTGGAGCGGCGCGGCGCGCCGCACTGATACATCCCCGGTTCCGAGCTCGGGCGACGGTGCCAGCTCGGGCGATGTGTCAGCCCGGGCGACGTGTCAGCCCGGGCGCCGTGTAAGCTCGGGCGACGCGCTGGCCCGGGCGATGTGCCGGCTCGGGCCGGGTGCATGACTCGCGCGAGAGAGCGAGTTCCGGCGCCAGCATCCAGCTTGGGGGCACCCCTGCAAGGACTGAGCGAAGCGGATGCCCGCGCAGGTCACAGGGGTCGAAACCAAGGGCGCCGGCGCCCCTGGCTTCGACCCCGCCCCGGAACGACAGGTGGCCGAACACGACCGAAGAGTGGTACCTTCCCCGGACCCCCAACAGAACGCATACCAGCCGCAACCAAGGAGCAGGACGATGACAAAGGCACGGCGGAGCGCGACCCTGCTGCTCGCACTCTTCTGGCTCGTTCCCGGAGCACTCCTCGAGGGCCAGGAGCGCCAGCCCCTCGACCACGACGTCTACGAGATCTGGGCCACGATCAGCTCGCGCGCCATCTCGGCCGACGGTCGCTGGACCCTGCACACCCTCAGCTACGAGCAGGCCGACAGCGAACTCGTCATCCGGGCCGTCGACTCGGACCGGGAGCACCGCTATTCCCGCGCCGCCGGCGCCGGCTTCACCGCCGACGGGCGCCGCGCCGTCTTTCGGCTCCCTCCCTCGCGCGAGGCCATGCAGGAGCACCGTGACTCCGGACGCCCGAACCACGAGCAGCCCCGCGACGTCCTCGTCGTGCTCGAACTCGAGACCGGCGAGGAAACCCGGATCGAGCACGTGCGCACGCACTCGCTCCCCTCCGATGCGCCCGAGTGGCTCCTCTACCACCTGCACCCCGGCGACCCGGCCGAGACCGAGGCCGAGCACGGCCAGAACGGGCGGGCGCAGAACGGGGCCCTCGTCCTGCACTCCCTCGCGACCGGCGAGATGCAGCGCTTCCCGGCCGTCACCTCCTTCACCCTGGCAAACGACGCCTCCCTCCTCCTGGTCCAGGACCAGCGGGTCGACCGCGAGGGGCAGCGCGGGCTTAGGGCGATCACCCCGGCCACGGGCGAGGTCGTCACGATCCTCGAGTCGGAGGGCACGGTCCGGGGGCTCACCCTCGATGCTGACCGTGGTCAGGCCGCCTTCCTCTACGAGGCCGCCGGGGTCGGCGAGGAGGAGGAGACCGACGACGGGGGTGCGCACGAGATCCTCCTCTGGGAGCGCGGGGCCACCGAGGCGCGCGTCGTCGTGCACGAGGCCGTCCCCGGCTTCCGGACCGGCTGGGAGGTGAGCCAGTTCGGGGGGCTCTCCTTCTCGGACTCGGGCGAGCGTCTTTACTTCGGTACCGCGCCGAAGCCGGTCGAGCACACACCCGACCCCGCCTGGTCGCACGACCTCGACTCCGAGGTGAATGTCGACGTCTGGCACTGGCAGGACAGCCAGCTCATGACGGTGCAGAAGAACCGGGTGAACCAGGCCCGGCGCGAGAACTTCCGGGCCGTGCTCCTCGTCGACGAGGGGCGCGTGGTGCAGCTCGCCGACGAGACGATGAGTTCGATCTCGGTCGGGCGGGGCGGAGACGGGGACTTCGCGGTCGGGGTCGATGGGCGCGCCTACGAGCTCATGGGCTCGTGGGAGTCCCCGAACTTCCGCGACATCTACCTGGTCGACGTGCACACCGGGGAGCGGGAGCTCCTCCGCGAGGCCAGCCAGGGCACGGGGAGCCTGTCACCCGAAGAGCGCTTCCTCACATGGTACGAGCCGGCCGATTCGACATGGTACGCGCGGGAGATCGCGACGGGAGAGGTGCGCGACCTCGGGGCGATGATCCCGCACCCGGTCTGGAGCGAGACGGATGACCGGACGATGCCGGCGGGGTCCTACGGGACGGCCGGATGGTTCGAGGACGACGCGCGGATCCTGATCTACGACCGCTACGACCTCTGGGTGGTCGATCCGACGGGGGCTGAGTCCGCGCGCTCGGCGACCGGCGGGCTCGGGCGGGAGCAGGGGGTGCGCTACCGCCTCCTCGGGCTCGGCCGCGAGGGGCCGACCCTCTCGCCCACCGAGACGGTCTGGTTCTCGGCCTTCCACGAGTGGACGAAGGATGCGGGCTTCTACCGCGGGACCCTCTCGCCCGACACGCGCCCGGAGCGGCTCGTGATGGAGGCCCGCAACTTCTCGAACCCGGTGAAGGCGGCCGATGCCGAGCGGCTCCTCTTCACGCAGGAGACCTTCGTCGAGTTTCCCGACCTCTGGGTGAGCGACATGGCCTTCCAGGGGCGGGTGCGGGTGAGCGAGGCGAACCCCCAGCAGGGGGAGTACCGCTGGGGAACGACCGAGCTCGTGGACTGGATCTCGACGGACGGGCACCACCTCCAGGGGGTCCTGATGAAGCCGGACGACTTCGATCCGGCGCGGCAGTACCCGATGGTCGTCTACTTCTACGAGCGGTGGTCCGACGGGCTCCACGACCACTACGCCCCCGTGCCCCATCGCTCGCGGATCTCCTTCCCGATGTACACGAGCCATGACTACATCGTCTTCATCCCGGACATCGTGTACCGGGCCGGGTACCCGGGAGAGAGCGCGATGAACTCGGTCGTGCCCGGCGTGCTGAAGCTCGTCGAGGCGGGCTTCGTGGACCGGGACCGGATCGCGCTCCAGGGACACTCCTGGGGTGGATACCAGATCGCCTTCATGGTGACCCGCTCGCAGGACCTCTTCCGGGCCGGGGCGGCGGGGGCGCCGGTGGCGAACATGACCTCGGCCTACGGGGGGATCCGCTGGCAGACGGGACTCGTGCGGCAGTTCCAGTACGAGCGCACGCAGAGCCGGCTCGGCGCCTCGCTCTGGGATGCTCCGATGCGCTACATCGAGAACTCGCCGCTCTTCTGGGTCGACAAGATCGAGACCCCGCTTCTGATCATGCACAACGACAACGACGGGCACGTGCCCTGGGAGCAGGGGATCGAACTCTTCGTCGCGATGCGGCGGCTCGGGAAGCCCGCCTGGCTCATCAACTACAACGACGAGCCGCACTGGCCCACGAGCTTCGCGAACCGGCGCGACTGGAACATCCGGATGAAGCAGTTCTTCGACCACTTCCTGAAGGACGAGGACCCGCCGGTCTGGCTCGTCGAGGGAGTCCCGGCGGTGCGCAAGGGCGAGACGCTCGGCTACGAGACGATCGAGGGCGCAACCGTGGTCGAGCAGAACGGGAGGCGCTGAGCGCGGAGCGCTGACCGTGGTCACGAGCCGTTCGGGGGCAGGACTCCTCCCCGGACGGCTCGCACCCCGGGCCCCGGCCTCCCGGCGCCCGCTCTACCCCGCCCGGGCGGCGGCGATCTCACCCATGAGGTGGGGTCCGGTGAAGATCATCCCGCTGATGAGGTGCACGAGGTCGGCTCCGGCCCGGAACTTGTCCATGGCGTCCTCTGCCGAGAGGATGCCGCCACACCCGACGAGGGTGAAGCGATCGCCCCAGTGCTCCCGGCTCCGGGCGATCAGCTCGGTCGAGCGCTCCCGACAGGGAAGGCCGGCGAGTCCCCCCTGGTACGAGTCGGGCGCCTCGTCCGGGAAGGAAGCGCTCGCGTAGTCCTTGTTCAGGTTCCCGATGATCATCCCGTGGAGCCCCGCCTCCGCGATCACATCGCCCAGCTCCTGGAACTCGTCCCAGGGAGGGTTGATCGGCATCTTGGCATACACGGGCCTCGAGTGCTCCACCTTTCCCAGCCGGGCCAGCAGCTTCCGGAGCCTTCCCGGCTCGGCGAAGCTCTCCCCTCCATGTACGTTGGGACAGGAGATGTTGATGGTGTAGAAGTCGCCGACATCTTCCCGGACGAGGTGCTCCAGGGACCGGGCATAGTCCTCGATCCCCTCTCTCTCTCCGGCGGCTTCTTCCCGGTTGCTCCGGGCGATGCTCACCCCCACCACGAAGTCCTCGGGAGTGGGGGTGGCCTTCAGCCGACGCGCGATCACCTCGACCCCCTCGTTCTTCAGCCCCTTGTTCACGACGATGGCCCGGGAGCGTACCATGCGCTGCATCCGGGGCGGGTCGTTTCCCGGGGTCGGGAGCGCAGTCACGGAGCCGACCTCCACCCCCCCGAACCCCATCTTCGGAAGCACCCGGAGAAGCCGGCCATTGTAGTCGAACCCGGCGGCCAGGACCACTGGGGTCCGGTAACGCAGGCCGTCCACCGTCACCGAGGCATCGGGCCCCCGGTATCCGTAGAGGGCGGAAATCAGACCCCGCCCCGCCCCCGTCTTCCCCAGCCCATGGCCCATGGACACGAAGGCATCATGCACCGCCTCGGGATCGAAGCGGAAGAGGACGGGCTTCAGAAGTCGGTCGTAGAGAAAGGGAATCATGGCCAATGGGAGAGAAGGCAGTCCGGGTGAAGATCCATGAGGAGGAGATCGAGGTCTCCGGTGGTCGCCGGCCCGAGCCCGCCCCGCGACCGGAACTCCCGCACTTCCTGCGACGCGCTCATGGCCCGGACGCCGACTCCTCCCGCCGCGTCTGCTGGACCCGGCGCACGATCCCGGGAACGAGCCCGCGAGGCATGAACCGGAGCGCAAGGAGGTGCAGCCGATTCGGGAGCCCCGGCACTGCGATCCCCTTGCCTCGAAGCATGGCCCGCACCCCGTAGCGAGCCACGCTCCGGCTCGAGGGAATCGGAACCGTCGTGACGAGGGGCGAGCTCCGCATGCCGGCTCTCACATGAAAGTCGGAGCGGGTCGGTCCGGGGCACAGGGTTGTCACGGTGACTCCGGTCATCCGCAGCTCGTCACGAAGCGCTTCGGAGAGAGAGAGCATGAATGCCTTCGAGGCATAGTAGGAGGCCATGAGGGGCCCGGGCTGGAAGGCCGCTGTCGAGGCCACGTTCAACACCCGGCCCCGGCCCCGATCGACCATCCCGGGGACGAGCCCCCGGAGGAGTACCATGACCGCATGGACATTCAGGGTCAGAAGCGCCTCGTGGTCTTCGAGATCTCGCTTGAGGTACTCACCATAATGTCCTATGCCAGCGTTGTTTACAAGGATTTCCACATGGATGTCAAGTCGCTTGAGGTCTCCAAGGAGCGCCCCGCTGGCACCCGGTTCCGACAGGTCGGCCGGAAGGATGAGGACCTCCACTCCGGCCGCGGCGCGGAACTCCTCTGCCAACCCCTCGAGCTTCGCCTCGCGTCGAGCGGTCAGGACGAGGTTCCACCCCCGAGCGGCGAGATCCCGTGCGATCTCCTCCCCAATTCCCCCGGATGCTCCGGTGACGAGTGCCCACCCATGCTCCCGGTCGCCTCGATGCGTCATCCGTCTCCCCCGGGGCGCCACCCCAGATCGATCACGAGTCCGAGCTGGAACTGGGTCATGCTGATGTCTCCGCAAAAGGACGAGATCTCACCCTGCACGCATCCATCCCCGTCGAGTCGATGGTAGCGGATCCCGGCCTGAAGCCCGAGGGGGAGACCCGCAGGGAAGGCCCGCAGAAGCTCGATCCCCAGCACGGACCCGTCCATCCCGCGAGAGAGCCCCACCGCACCCCCTCCGCGGTCTGCAGGCGGGGGCGCGGCACGCCACCCCGACTCCTCGCCCACCCCGCTTCCCCGCGCCCTGCCCGCGGTGCGTCCGAGGAGAATGCGGCCCGTCCATCCTCCACTGCGGGCGATGTCCATGAGCCCGTAGATGGTGAAGAGGTCCGACCTGGAGTCGAAGGCGAGGTCGTCGAAGCGGCATGCCCCGTCCAGATCTCCCGGCGGCTCGCAGACCGTGCCCCGAAAGGTGTTCGCCGCGGTGAAGCGATCGTAGTCCACCCCCACCCCGATCGCGTCCCAGAAGAGCCACCGAGCCCCGAATCCGGACCCCTCGGACCCCCGAAGATGTTGCAGGTTCGAGAGGGAGTGGTCGATGCCGAATCGCAGCTCCTGTGCCTGGACAGGAGCACTGACCGCGGTCACAAAAGCGAGGGTGAGGGCCAGTGGTCGCAAGAAGGACAGGGGTTTCGACATGGTTGGTCGCTCGAGGGTGGGGGCCGAGGTCGGGTCGGCGTCGGAAGGAAGTCCATGAATCGGATGCGTTCGACTACCCGTCGGCGACCGGGCCGGTCCCCATGAGCTCCGCGGGACCGAGGAGTTGTGCGAGGGTGTGGCCCCTCACCCGGCTGCGCAGGGCGGGACCGACCTCCCCCGAAGTTGCAAGAACCGGCGTGCGCGCCTCGCGCCCGATCCCGTATCGGGTGGCGCGAATCGCCTCCTCGAGTGCCTCGAACTCCTCCTCCCCGCTCCCTCCTGGCCTCCAGCGGGTGTGGACGTAGCAAATCTGCCCGTTCGTGAGCCATGCAACGACGGGAAAGTCGCCGGCCTCCCCCCAGAGCCCGCCCACCTCACGTCCCTCTGCCCGGAACAGCTCTCCGGCATGCGCTCGGAACCAGGAGGCCACCGCCACGGGGAGCCAGCGATCGAGATGGGCATCGAGTGTCGGCTTCACCCGTTCATCCCATAGCCGCCGCGGATCCCGGTGCAGGAGCTCGTGCCGCACGGGAAGGACGCAGGCGTACCAGAATGCGTCGAAGGGGTCTGTGAGCCGATAGCGGCGGTTTCGCGACCTGCTCGATGCGCCAAGAGGGCTGACCGCGGTCACCCAGCCCTCCTCCTCGAGCCTCCGCAGGTATGGGGCTATCTGCCCGCCACCCTCGACACCTCCCGTCGACGCGACGAGTTCGGACCAGGACATCGGTCCCAGGGCGAGCGCCCTCAGGAGTGCCCCGTATCGCTCCGGCCGCTGGAAGGCCCCCTCGAGTCGCCTCAAGGGACGGTCGTTCAGGTCCCCTCCGCGCCGGAGCACCCGCTCGACGACTGCCTCCTCCCAGCTCTGGCCCTCGCGGCCGGGGCCCGGAAGCTGGTCGGCGCGCCCGCCGAGGAGTGCCCATCGGAAGAAGGCATCCTCCGGCTCGCCTGCACCCTGCAGCCAACCTGCCTCTCGAGGCGGGAGGTGCCCCAGCCGCACGATCCCCACTGGGGCGGGCAGCACCTCGCTCCCGGGCACCTCCCCTCGCCGCTCCTCGAGTCCTGCCCGGTAGGTCAGCACCACCCTCAGCCTGCCCCCCCGGCGTCCGGCTCGATCGAGCGCCTCGGCGAGCTCCACTGCAAGGCTCCGGCGCACTCGCACGAACAGGTCCCACTCCTCCAGGACGAGGAGAATCGTCCGGCCGCGCTCGGCGGAGCGGTCCGCGAGCCCGAGGAGAAGCTGCGTCCAGGAAGCCCTTCCTCCAGGCTCCGGGAGCCAGCCGGGCCCGCTCGGCCGGGGGACTCCCCCGAGGCTTCGCTCGAGTAGCGCTGTAAAGTCCCCCAGGAGGTCCTCGTCGCTGAGGGGGGCTCCTCGGAGGACGATGGCTTCGGGGTGTCCCTCCAGGACTCGCGTGAGGAGGGTGCGCCGGCCGACCCCGGATGGACCGCAAAGCCCGATCCAGCCAGCGCCCGCTTCCGACAGGTATCCCTCGAGGAGGGCGATTTCTGCCTCGTTGCGTCGCGCTCCGGTCATGCCCATGGTAGCATCGCTATTAGATAACCACGATTAAGTTAGCTGAACTATTCTTAAATATCGCAAAACCCGCCTTACCTCGCCAGTCCGAACCCCTTATCTTCAGTCGTTCGCCTGTCCCGGACCATCCCGCGCCCCGCGAGTCCGGCTCCGTTCCTGATGACCCTCGAGAGTGCTGAACATGGCAAAGTCCCCTCCCGCCCGCTTCGATGTCCTGGCCGCAACGCGTGGCCGTCGCCCCGACGACGGGAACGGCCGTCGCCGGATCCCCTCCGTCTCCGACATCTTCGGGACCCGCACCTTCGGGATGGCCGAGATGAAGGCGCGCCTCCCCAAGGATGTCTTCCGCAAGCTCCAGGAGACGATCGAGGCGGGTTCGCCCCTCGACCCCAGCGTGGCCGATGCCGTCGCCGTCTCCATGAAGGAATGGGCGCTCGAGAAGGGAGCCTCGCATTTCACACACTGGTTCCAGCCCCTGACCGGGGCGACGGCCGAGAAGCACGACTCCTTCGTCGTGCCCACGGCTCCCGGTGAAGCGATCGAGGAGTTCTCCGGACAGGAACTCATCCAGGGTGAACCCGATGCCTCCTCCCTGCCCTCCGGTGGTCTCCGCACGACGTTCGAGGCCCGCGGGTACACGGCATGGGATCCCACCTCACCGGCTTTCATCATCGACGGCCCCGGAGGCGCGACCCTCTGCATCCCGACGGCCTACTCCTCGTGGGCGGGTGATGCCCTCGACCAGAAGATCCCCCTCCTTCGCTCGATGCACGCCCTCGAGACGCACACCCGCAAGGCCCTCAAGCTCTTCGGGGTCGAGGCGAAGCGGGTGCGCCCGACCCTCGGGCCGGAGCAGGAGTTCTTCCTCGTGGACGAGGAGTTCTTCTATCGTCGGCCCGACCTCCTGAGCGCCGGCAGAACGCTCTTCGGCGCCCGTCCTCCGCGGGGTCAGGAGCTCGAGGATCACTACTTCGGTGCGATCCCGGACCGCGTCCTCGAGTACATGCAGGCGGCCGAGACCGAACTCTATCGGCTCGGTGTCCCGGTGAAGACCCGCCACAACGAGGTCGCTCCGGGACAGTTCGAGATGGCCTTCACGTATGAAGAGGCGAACACGGCCGCCGACCACCAGCAGCTCATGATGTCGACGCTGCGTCGGATCGCCCGGAACTACGGGCTCGTCTGTATTCTCCACGAGAAGCCCTTCGCCGGGGTGAACGGAAGCGGAAAGCACCTGAACTGGTCGCTCGCCACGGAGCGGGCAAACCTGCTCGAGCCGGGTGAGACGCCTCACAGCAACATGCAGTTCCTCTTCTTCTGCACGGCCGCCCTCATGGCGGTCGAGCGTCACCAGGACCTGCTCCGTGCCTCCGTGGCCTTTGCCGGGAACGACCACCGTCTCGGCGCGAACGAGGCCCCCCCCGCGATCCTCTCGGTCTTCCTCGGCGACCAGCTCACGGACGTCTACGAGCAGATCGCCGACGCCGGACAGGCGAAGCGATCGAAGCAGGGCGGGTTCATGGGTCTGGGCGTGCAGGTGCTTCCCGACCTCCCCAAGCACGCCGGAGACCGGAACCGGACCAGCCCCTTCGCCTTTACCGGAAACAAGTTCGAGTTCCGGGCACTCGGGGCCTCGCAGTCCATCTCCTTCCCGGCCACCGTCCTGAACACGATCATGGCCGAGGCCATCGCCGATCTGGCCGGCCGGCTCGAGGCTCGCCTCGGCGAGGAGGGCGACCTTCCGCGCGCCCTCCAGGGAGTGATCGCCGAGGTCGTCCCGGAAATCCGGCACATCGTCTTCAACGGTGACGGCTACTCCGACGCATGGCACGAAGAGGCCGAGCGGCGGGGACTCCTCAACCTCCCCTCGACCCTCGATGCCCTCCCCTACCTCGTCCGTGACAAGAATGCCGAGCTCTTCGAGAAGTTCGGCGTGCTCTCGCGGCGGGAGCTCGAGTCGCGCTACGAGATCGCGATCGGACAGTACTTCCACACGATCAACATCGAGGGAGAGACCTCGGCCGAGATCGCCTCCACGATGATCCTCCCGGCGGCGGTTCGCTACCTCAACGAGCTGCAGGAAGCCGCAGCTCGGGCCAAGGAGACGGGGATCCGTTCGGAGGGGGTCGTGAACCGCGCACGCGAACTCGCGGCCCTTGTCGACGAGCTCGACGCGGCACTCGTCGTCCTGGTCGAGCAGAATGCAGAGCTGGGAGGTGACGAGGTCGCCTCCAAGGCGGTGCACATGCGCGAGAACATCCTTCCGGCGATGACGGCGGTGCGCGACGTCGTGGACCGCCTCGAGAAGGTGATCCCGGACGACATGCGCCCCCTCCCGGCCTACCGCGAGATGTTCTTCATCCGCTGACGCCGGATCGCGAGGAACGCAAGCGGCCCGCGTCCCCAACCCGGGGACGCGGGCCGCTGTACTTCGTGAACACCTCTTAGAGGGTGTTTACATACTACGAATGGTTCCCGCGCAGTGGTCTTGCGGTCTTGGTCAAGGCGGAGGGCCGACAGCGATGCCGTAGCATCGGTGAGGCGCTCCAACGTGGATCCGGGGCCGCAACCCCCCTGCGCCCTTCGGATTGGGGCGGAACGGGGCCGCCTCGGTCGTTGGTTCGCCTCGACGTAGCTACGGCTATGTCTTCGCCGAACCGCCTCCGATTCGGCCCCGTTGCGCTCCCAACGGGACCCATTCGTAGTATG
>SLDT01000137.1 GCA_007125125.1 Gemmatimonadota bacterium
CAGGCCGGCCACGACGACCGAAACCGGCCTCCCCAGCCACCTCCTCGGCCCGGGCGGCCCGCAACCTCAGGGGCTGCGGGTCGCCATTCGACGCCGAAGCCTCGTAGGGCACCACCTCGCCCCCGTCCTCGTCGAGGTCGCGCGGGGGCGACCCCTCGCCGCCTGCCCCCGCGGCCGCGACCACCGGAGCCGGCTTCGGGCTCCGCTCCATCTGGAGCTTGCGCACCGCGAGGAACTCGAGGATCCGGTCCTTGACATCGTCAAGGCCGTAGTGGTCCTCGTCGAGGATCTCCTCAGCGACATGGAGGTCGATCTTGTCCTCGGTCCGCTCGGCCCAGGGGAGCTCGGTGATCCACTCGAGGAAGGTGCGGATGACCTGGTACTCGGCGGACTGCGGCGAGGTGCGCTCGAGGCGCTTCAGCTCCCGCTCGACCTCGACCCGTGCGTCCTCGTCGAGCTCGAGCGCCTCGATGCGCTTGCGGAGCTCCTCCACCTCCTGCTTCTCGTCCTCGTCCCCGAGCTCGCGCTGGATCTGCTTCATCTGCTCACGGAGGAGCATCTCGCGCTGACGCTCCCCGAGCTCCTCCTGCACACGCGCCTGGATGTCTTCCTGGGCATCCAGGCGGGCAAGCTCGCGCTCGACCGCCACAAGCGCACGTCGCATCCGCTCCTCGTCATCGAGGACCTCGAGGAGCTTCTGCTTGTCCGGTGTCGGCAGGTCGAGGTAGAAGGCCACGAGATCGGCAAAGGAGCCCGGCTCCTCGACCCCCTGCAGGAGCTGGTTCATCGCCTCGGCCGGCACCCCCCGGCGGGTCCCCAGCTCCGCGGCCCGATCACGCAGCTCCGTGTCGAGCGCCTGGAAGGCCGGCTCGGCCGGGTTGCGCGGCGGAAAGCGGTTCAGCGGGATCACGGAGGCCTTCAGCATGGCCTCGCCCGCCGACTCGTAGTGGACGGCTTCCCCTCGCTCGTCACCCTGGACGAGGAGCTGCACGCCCCCCCGCACACGATGCGTCTGAATGATTCGCACGACCGTCCCAACCGAGTAGAGGATCTCGGGGTCCGGTTCATCCACGTTCGCGCGCTGGGCCACCGCGAAGAGGCGGCGGTCGCCATCCATCGCGGCCTGCACCGCCTCGACCGTCCCGGGCCGCCCGGCCGAAATTGGCACGGCGACGCCCGGGTAGACCACGGTGTCACGCAGGGGAAGAACCGGGATTTCGGTGCGCTCGGGCATGTTGTCTCTCGGGTTCACTGAGTAGCTTTCGTTCGACCGTTCCCGGTGCAGCGAGGGTGCACGACGGGATCAAGATGTCAATGCAGGAACTCTGCCAGAGCAAAGGGGGGGCGGAACGTGCCTCTCCGGCCGGGGTCCTGTCAAACTGGCGCCCCGACCGCTTCCCGTTCTTCCGGACCCCCGTCAGCCCAGCCCGAAAGCCCCATGGCCGAAGCCGCACCCGCCCCCCCCCGTCAGGAACCCCGCCGACCCGGTCAGCGGGTCGCCACCGGGATCCTCGCAGGCTTCCATGTCGGAACGATCGGGGGTGTCCGCATCTCGCTGGACTACTCCTGGTTCATCATCTTCTTCCTTATCCTGGGGACCTTCGCGGGCGCCGTCTTTCCCGCCCATGCCCCCGGCCTCGACCGCCTCGGATACCTGGTCATGGGTACCATCGGGGCTGTGCTCTTCTTCGTCTCCCTCCTCCTCCACGAGCTCGCGCACGCCTTCATGGCGATCCGCCGGGGCATCGGCGTCGAGGGCATCACACTCTTCATCTTCGGTGGGATGGCGCGCACCGAGCGCGAAGCCTCGACCCCCGGCGACGAGTTCGTGATCGCCGGGGTCGGACCTCTCGCCTCCTTCATCCTCGCCGCGCTCTTCTACGGGATCGCCATCGCCGCCGGAGCGAGCGGGCTCCCCCTGCCCATCACCGTCATCGCCGAGTACCTCGGCTTCCTGAACCTCGTTCTCGCCATCTTCAACCTCTTCCCGGGCTTCCCCCTCGACGGAGGAAGGCTCCTGCGGGCCATTCTATGGAAGGCCACCGGCTCCCTTCGCCGGGCCACAGGGATTGCGGCCGGAGCCGGACGCATCCTCGGATGGCTCCTCATCGGACTCGGGATCTGGGCCCTTCTCGTTGGAGGAGCCCTCATCGGCGGCCTCTGGTTCATCTTCATCGGCTGGTTCCTCGGGCATGCCGCGCGGGCCTCCTACCAGCACGTCCTCCTCCAGGAGGTCCTCTCGCCCCTCACCGCGCGGCAGGCGATGACCCCGGACCCCGAGTCCGTGGCGCCCGATCTCCCCGTCGCCGACCTCGTCCACGACTTCTTCCTGCGCCGCCCATACAACAGCTTCCCCGTCGCGGACGACGGCGTCCCGATCGGTCTCGTGACCCTCACCCAGGTCAAGGCGGTACCGCGTGAGCGCTGGGCAGGCCTCGTCGTGGCCGACCTCATGACGCCGCTCTCCGACACCCTCATCGTCGACCCCGATGCCACCATGATGGAGGTGGTCCAGACGATGCAGCGCAGCGATGTCCGCCGTGTGCTCGTGGCACGGGACTGGGAGCTGCTCGGGATCATCTCGGCCACCGATCTCGCGCGCTGGCTCGACCGCCTGAGCCTTGTCGAGGAGAAGTCAGCGTGAGCAGGGAACGCCCCCCCGACCACGAGATTCCCGCGGACTCCCTCCCCGAGGGCTTCGCCCGGTCGATCGAGGCGCCCGATGGCCCCCCGCCCGAGGCTCGTCCTGCCGCCACCGTCGTCCTCATGCGCCCCTCGGCAGGGGGCGCCCTCGAGGTGCTCCTCCTTCGACGGGCGCGCACCTCCCGCTTCGTCCCCGGTGCCTGGGTCTTCCCCGGAGGAAGGGTGGACCGGGCCGACCGCGCCCCCGGGCTCCTCGAGCGCCTCGCCCCCAGCGAGCGCTCCCGCCTGGCCCGGCGGCTCGGGCTCGAAGGCGATGAAGCTCGCGCCGTCGGTTTCCTCGCCGCCGCGCTCAGGGAGACCTTCGAGGAGACCGGCCTTCTCCCCGGTGTCGACCCCTCGGCCAGCGCCCGCCTCGAGGAGCTCCGGGCGGGGCTCCTGCGCGGCGACCTCGACCTCTCTGCCGTCCTCGAGGCGACCGGGACCGAGCTTGGCCTCGACGGGATCGCCTACATCGCCCACTGGGTCACCCCGGAGGCCGAGCCGCGCCGGTACGACACGCGCTTCTTTGCCCTTCGCACGGACCCCGCGCGGGCGGTCCGGGTCATCGAGAGCGAGATCACCGAGGCTCGCTGGCTCGCGCCAGGGCACGCTCTTGCACTCCATCGTGCCCGCGAGTTGCCCATGATCTTCCCGACGATTCGGACCCTCGAATCGCTCGAGCCCTTCGACGACCCGGACGCCGTGCTCGCACACTTTCGAGACCTCCCGATTCCTCGGATCCTGCCAAGGCTCGTTCGGACCCCGACAGGTGTAGGAATCGTGGTACCGGAAGAACCGCCATCCTGACCCACTCCCCCAACCCCACCCCGCACCTGGCCCTGCCCCGGACGATGTCCTCCCCACTTGCCCGCTGTGCGCCTCTCCCGGCTGCCCTTCTGGCCCTCTGCATCACCTTGGGAGGGTGCGGGGTCGAGACAGCCTCCGCGGTCCTCGTCGAGAGCACGCCCGGGGAGACCGCAGGGTCCCGCACTGCCCTGTCCCCGGAGGAGGAGGCTCGCCATGCGAGCCTGGCGCGCTGGCTCACGCTCCCATTGCCGGACACCGCCGAGGTGCGTCGGGCCATCGACGCCCTCGAGGACGGAGTCGGCGTCTGGCGGGCCGGGCGACACCGGGAGGGCGCGAGGGCCGTCGACAACGCACTCGCCCGCCTTCCGGGCGTCGGGGACTGGCGCCCCCTCCTGAGAGCCGAGCTTCTCGTGCCGACGGCCGACACCACCTCGGTTCGTGCCGCGCTCGACGAACTCGAGCCTTCCGGAGGTCTCCTCGCCCGTTGGGGATGGGAGTTTCTCGTGCTGGCCCACGAAGCGGCCGACGACGAGCCCGGTGCGCTCCGGGCCGCCGAGAGGGCTGCCGAAGCGCCCTGGATCGGTGAGGCGAGGCCCGTTGCCCTCGCCCGCGCCGGGCGACTGGCCCTCGCCCTCGGCGACAGTACGCGCGCCCGCGCTCACCTCCGCGCCGCCCTGCGCGAAGGAGACGAGGGAGAGACCGCGACCCGCGCGGCCGCTCGCATCCTGGACCGGATCGCAGAGCCTTCCAGCACCTCGGAGCAGCTCGCACTCGGACGGGTCCTCCTGGCGGCGGGCGAGTGGGAGGGGGCCCGGCGACGGCTCCTTCCTCTCGTCGAGGACGCGCGCCTGCGCGAGTCGGAGGTGGCAGAGGCGCGGCTCGGCGCGGGACGTGCGCTAGTCGAGCTCTCGCGGGGGCGGGAAGCCCTTCCTCTCCTGGCGCCCCTGACGGGGCCGATGACCCCGGGGGAGTTCGCGGCACCCGCGCTCTACTGGTCCGGGA
Organism: Gemmatimonadota bacterium; assembly: GCA_007125125.1. Lineage (GTDB taxonomy): Bacteria > Gemmatimonadota > Gemmatimonadetes > Longimicrobiales > Gaopeijiaceae > SLDT01. Next base: position 4,492 of record SLDT01000137.1, read on the forward strand.
GGGCAGCGCTTGCTCAGGACGACCTGCGGCGCGCCGAGGGGTACTTTGCCGGCATCGTCGAACGTAGTCCGGGCGAGGCCGGACTCGCCGAGGCGGGGCTCCTGCGGGTGCTCGACCGGGCGGCGGCGCGGGGTGCGACGGGTGATCGGGGCCGGGCCCTCGAGGCCCTCCTCCGGGTCGGGGTGGGCACGGCCGACGGTGAGCTTGCAGCGGTGCGCTTCGGCTCGGAGCTCTACCTTTCGGGGCGCTTCGAGGAGGCGGCGGCGACCTTCGAGCGCTACCTCGAGGGGGGGCGCCGGACCCTCTCGCGCCAGCAGGCGGCGTACTGGGCCGCGCTCGCGCACGAGCGGCGGGGCGAGGGGGCACGGGCCGGCGAGCTCCTCGAGCTGACCTGGAGCGAAGATCCCTTCTCCTTCTATGGCACCTTCGCGGCGGAGCGACTCGATGCGCCAGTGCTCCCGGCCGATCTTGCGGCGGGGCCCGGGGCAGTTCCCGGGCTCGGAGACGAGCTCGCGAACGCGCTCGTGCGGCTGCGGATCCACCAGCTCGTGCCGACCGCGGGTTCCTTCGCCTTCGAGCTGGCGCGGCTCGAGGACCACTTCTTCCGGAGGGGCGACGGGGCCTACGACTTCGCGGAGGCGCTCCTGGCCGAAGGGTTCCCGCTGCAGGGGATCGTGCTCGGGCGAACGATTCGCGCGCGGGAGGGGGAGTGGAATCTGAGGCTGCTGCGGATCGTGCATCCCTTCCCCTACCGGGAGGCGATCGTGCGGGAGTCGCGTGCGCGCGGGCTCGATCCCTTCTTCGTGGCGGGTCTGATCCGGCAGGAATCCATGTTCCACCCGACGATCCGGAGTGTGGCGGGCGCGGTGGGGCTCATGCAGGTCATGCCGGGGACGGGGCGGGAGGTCGCGCGGGCCGAGGGGATCCGCTTCTCGGAGGCCGCGCTCGCTGATCCCAATGTCAACCTCCGGCTCGGGACCGCCTACCTGGCCCAGATGATCCGGCGCTTCGACGGCCGGGCCGAGGACGCGCTCTCGGCCTACAATGCCGGGCCTGGCCGGATCCAGCAGTGGCGGGGCCGCCCCGAGTACCGCGACACGGACGTCTTCCTCGAGCACATCCCCTTCCGGGAGACGCGGCATTACGTGAAGGTCGTCCAGCAGTACACACGGATCTACACCGCGCTCTATGGCTGCGGCAACTTCGAGCCCTGCCTCGGCGACTCCTACCGCACCGTGCTCGCGCGCAGTCCCTTCGCCGGGGGCGCACCCTCCTCCTCGCTCGCGCGGTAGCGCCACCTCCGACGGCCCCCTGGCGGCCGCGCCCCCAGCTTCGGTGGGCCCCCTCCGTTCAGCCCCCCTCCGACAGGCCCCCCCGACGGCCCCCGTCCGACGGCCCCAGCCCGACAAAAAACTCCCCTATGATTTCGATCGTTCATCGAATCTGGGGAGTTCTCGCGCGTTTCGGGGGGAAAACCCCCCGTGCTCGGTCCTGTGGCCCGCGTGTGCGGGGAGAACTCACTCGCATCGGCACGAGAACTCCCCGCTCCTCACCCACGATAGAAACTCTTGGGGAGTTTCTATCGGTTTGGCTGCCGGGTCGATGCCGTGGCTGGGCTCGATGCGGTGGCTGGGCTCGATGCGGTCGCTGGGGTCGATACGGTGGCTGGGGCCGGTCGGGGGATGGGGGCCAGCGCGGCTTGAGGCGATCGCGATCCTTCACTGAACCCGCCACGAAGCCGATCGTGAAGAGTTGGGGTCGGAAGACGACCCCCAACCCTTCACGCTCGGTAGAAGGGTGACCCCAGCGTGAAGAGTTCGTGTCGAAGCATGGGGCACAAGTCTTCATGCTCTCGAAATCCTGCGGTCGGTGAAGACTTGGGGTCGGTTCCGTCGGTTCAGTCGGTCCAGGGATGGCGGATGGCGCGCACAGAGGTGCGCGCCCCTTGTCCGTTCCCAAGCGACCTCGCAACCCGGAGTGCTTGAGGGCGGCGCGCAGCGCCGCTCCACCTCTCCTGGGGGTTGGGGCGGTCCCGGGCGATCACCTGGGTGAGGCCAAGGTCGCTCTCGAGGGAACCCCACTCGCCCTCAGGAGACTGACTGAACGTTCAGTCAGTCGCGATTCAGACAAGAACTCCCCCCTGACTTCGATCGTTCATCGAGTCTGGGGAGTTCTTGCGCGTTTGGGGGGGGAAACTCCCCGGACTCGGTCCCTCGGCGCGCGTGTGCGGAGGGAACTCACCCGCATCCGCACGAAAACTCCCCGCACCTGGCCCACGAAAGAAGCTCTCGGGGAGTATTTTCGGTCGGGGGGCACGGTCGTGCCCAGGGCGGCGCGGGCAACGAGGGGGCAGGGGCAACGGGTGCGCGGCGGCAAGGGGGGCGGCGCGGGGGAATCGAGATCGATGCGGTGGCCGGGATCGATGCGGTGGCCGGGGTCGGTGCTGTGAGCCGGGCCGGTCAGAGCGCTCGGGACCAGTGCGGTGGCCGGGGCCGATGCAGTGGCTGGTGCCGATGCGGTGGCTGGTGCCGGTCGGGGGACTGCAACCAACTCACCCACCGCACACTCTACAATTCCTTAGTCTTTTGTGGGGAAATGCCCTACACCGTCTCACGGACCCTGCCGGACAGACGGAGAACCGCGGGAAACCTAGCTTTCATGCGTGGTTCAGGACCCCGTTCACCGCCCACTGTGGCCCCACGCAAAGCAACCCATGAAGCTCCCGACCCGCCGCACCCGCCTCGTCCCTGCCCTCGCGCTGGGCCTCGCCCTCGGCATCGGCCTCGCTGCCTGCGGCGACGCCGACCGCGCCCCCTCGCCCGACCGGGACACGGCCGCGGACGAGACCGAGCTCTCGGCCTTCGAGCTGGAGCACGGGATCGGCCCGATCAACGAGGAGCTCGTGCTCCCCGAAGGGATCGACGCCGAGATGGCCGCCCGCGGCCAGGACGTCTTCGAACTCAACTGCGAAGCGTGCCACATGATGGACGACCGCTTCGTCGGACCGGCTCTCCGTGACGTCCTCGATCGTCGCTCGGCCACCTTCGTCATGAACATCATCCTCAACCCGGAAGAGATGGTCCGCAACCACCCCGAGGGGCAGAAGATGCTGCAGGAATACCCCCTCATCATGCCTTACCAGAACATCAGCGAGGACGAGGCGCGCGCCATCGTCGAGTACCTGCGCACCGTCCGGAACTGAGGGAAGAAGGCCGTCCGGCCCTCCCTTCCGATCGTCGACCACCGACAGGAGTCAGAGCCATGTTCAAGTTGTCAGGAAAGGCGAAGCTCGGCCTCGCCGCCGCCGCCATCGGGGCGATCGGGCTGGGCCTCACCGGCTGCCCCGGCCAGACCGGGATGATCGCCGCGGGCGACGCCGCCGAACGCGTCTACGTTGCCCCCGGCGAGCACGATGAGTACTACGGGTTCTTCTCCGGGGGATACTCCGGACAGCTCTCCGTCTGGGGGCTCCCCTCGGCGCGCCTCCTCAAGGTGATCCCGGTCTTCAGCCAGGACCCGGAGTCCGGCTATGGCTACTCCGAAGAGACGAAGCCCCTCCTAGAGACCAGCTACGGCTTCATCCCCTGGGATGACTCCCACCACCCCGTGCTCTCGCGCACCGACGGAGTCGCGGACGGCCGCTGGATCTTCATCAACGGGAACAACACCCCGCGCATCGCCCGCATCGACCTCACGAAGTTCGAGACGGTCGAGATCCTCGAGCTTCCGAACACGGGCGGCAACCACGCCTCGTCCTTCGTGACCTCGAACACGGAGTACGCGATCGGCGCCACCCGTTTCAGCATGCCACTCGAAGAGGACCTCGACGTCTCGATCGACAGCTACAAGGAGAACTTCGACGGCGCCCTCACCTTCGTGCGCATCGACCCGAACTCCGGCGAGATGGAGCTCGATTTCCAGATCCGCGTGCCCCCCTACCACTACGACCTCGCCCGCGCGGGGATGGGGCCCTCGGCCGACTGGGTCTTCTTCACCTCGTACAACACCGAGCAGGCCCACACCCTTCTCGAGATCGAGGCCTCCCGCAACGACAAGGACTTCATCGTCGCCGTGAACTGGCGCCGGGTCGCCGACGCCGTGCGCAACGGGGCCGGCCAGGACATGCCGGGCGAGTACTTCCACAACCGCTACGACCCCGCCAGCGGGATCGTCAGCTCGAACCGGCACAACGGGGTGCGGGTCGTCGACCCCTCCGAGATCGAGGGTGCGATCTACTTCATGCCCACCCCGAAGTCGCCCCACGGCGTCGACATCGACCCGACGGGCGAGTTCATCGCCGCCGGCGGCAAGCTCGCCACCGTGATCCCCGTGCACTCCTTCTCGCGCATGCTCGCCGCGATCGAGAACCAGGAGATCGACGAGGTCATCGACGGGATCCCCGTCCTGAGCTACGAGGCCACGATCGCGGGCGAGGTCGAGAACCCCGGGCTCGGACCCCTACACACCGAGTTCGACGGGCGCGGCTACGCCTACACCTCGGTCTACATCTCGTCCGAGATCGTGAAGTGGTCGCTCGAGACCTTCGAGGTCGTCGACCGCATCGACGCCTACTACTCGATCGGGCACCTCATGCTCACGCACGGCGACACCCGTGACCCGCACCCGCGCTACCTCGTCGGGCTCACGAAGACCGCGCGCGACCGCTTCCTCCCGACGGGTCCGAAGCAGAACCACCCCGCCCAGCTCTATGACGTCTCGGGCGACCGGATGGTCCTCCTCAAGGACTTCCCGACCATCGGGGAGCCGCACTACGCCCAGGCGATCCGGGCCGACCTCATCTCCGGGAACGCCTCGCGCATCTACGAGCTCTCGGAGAACCAGCACCCCCACATCACCCGCCGGCCGGGCGAGGCCCGCGTCGAGCGCGACGGCCGCGTGGTGCGCGTCTACATGACGAGCATCCGAAGCCACTTCACCCCCGACAACATCGAGGGGATCGAGGTCGGCGACACCGTCTACATCCACCTCACGAACCTCGAGCAGGACTGGGACGTCGTGCACGGGATCGCGGTGAAGGGTGCGAACAACGCCGAAATCCTCGTCGCACCGGGGCAGGTCAAGACCCTCAAGTGGACCCCGACCCGCACCGGCATCTACCCCTTCTACTGCACCGCCTTCTGCTCGGCGCTCCACCAGGAGATGCAGGGCTACATCCGGGTCTCCGCACAGGGCTCCGGCGTGCCCCTGAGCTGGCGGACCGGCACCCGCGGTTCGGGCGCCAACTGACCAACCGGCCGGGGCGATCCGCGCCCCGGCCACCACCCTGGACCCCGCGGGTCGCGCAGGGCGGGAGGAAGGCACCTCCCCCCCGCCGGCCCGCGGACCGGGCCCCCCATCCCGGGGGAGCCCATCCCGCCCGGCAGACTCGCTGCCCGGCCTCGAACGACCGGACCCCCTAGGAGATCCCCCCGATGAAAGCCGACTTCCGGAGCCGCCTCCTGATGGCCCTCGCGGCGCTCGTCATGCTTCCGGTCTTCGTCTCGCCCCTGTGGACGATCCGGCTCGTTGCCCCGCAGTACCCCGAGGGGCTCGGCATGTACATCTACGTCCACGACGTCCAGGGGCACGACCGGCACGACCTCCAGAACATCAACATCCTGAACCACTACATCGGGATGCAGGAGATCAACCCCGAGGCGATCCCCGAGCTCGAGATCATGCCGATCATCCTCGCCGGACTCATCGTGACCGGACTCGCCGTCGCCGTGCTCGGCTGGCCCGGGCTCATGGCCTTCTGGCTCCTCGCCTTCACCGGCCTCGGGATCGCGGGCCTCGTCGACTTCTACCTCTGGAACATCGACTACGGGCACAACCTGAGCCCCGATGCCCCCATCCGGATCCCGGACATGACCTACTCGCCCCCGATCATCGGCTCCGCGCAGCTCCTGAACATCCGGGCCAGCTCCTGGCCCCACCTCGGCAGCCTCTTCCTCGGACTCAGCTTCGCCCTCGCCTCCTGGGCCACCCTCCGTGCCTGGCGCGGGAAGAAGGGCGGCAGGGGGCCGGCCGGCGCCGGGAACCCTTCCTCCGGTTCGGCCGGGGCAGGGGGGCAGGGGG
>SLDT01000150.1 GCA_007125125.1 Gemmatimonadota bacterium
CCCGCAGCGTCAGTGGGCCTCGATCGGGATCCGGATGCGGAACTCCTCCCACTCGAGGATGAGCTCGGTGCGCGTGCCCGCGACCTCCCCGAACCGGAAGGTCATCGTCTCGACATGCGAGTCGGGGCGCTCGCGCGGCACGTTGATCGAGCCCACTTCCTGCGCCCGCACGGCGTCGTTGATCGGAATCCCCCAGCGGTCGACGGAGCGGCTCACGAAGACATCCCAGCTCTCTTCGCCGGGCTGAGCGTAGAGCGAGTACGAACCGGGCATGAGGTGCAGGCTCCCGATCCCGACCATTCCCGTGATGTGGAGGGTCGTGGGCTCGTTCGCGCCCATGCGCCAGAGCTCGCCGAAGGGCACCGCCTCGCCGCCGATCATCGTGCGCCCGCGCGCGGAGGGCTTGCCGTAGCAGAGCTTGACCTGGGTGGCCCCGAGGGCGACGGAGACGGAGTCGTAGGGGCTCGCGCGACCCTCGAGCGCCATCCGCTCGGCCGGCTCGCAGGCGGGCTCGTCGATCCCGGTCACCTCGGGCGAGGCGAGGGGTGAGTCAACCGGCTGGGGCGCGGGGCCGATTCCAAGCCAGAGGAAGGCAAGGAGGCCGAGGGCAGGGAGCGAGGCAAGAGCAGGCATCAGGGGCAACCTCCGGTTGGGATGGGGTCGGGCGGAGTGGAGTGGGGTGCTGGCTGCGGACGGGCCGGGCATGGACCGTTGCTGGCCACGCACGGGCCACGCACGGGCCGGTCCGGGCCCGCGTTCCGTGGACGATGTACCCGGCCCCCGCCGCGGTGGGTCCCTGCGACGATCCCCGGGCGGGCGCCTGCTCCCGGCCACTGCTCCCGGCCCTGCCTCCGGCGCCCGGCTCCCGGCCACTGCCCCCGGGTGGGTGCTCCCGCCGGACGACCCTCCTCTCAGCCGCGGCCGGCAGGATCCCGCGCGAAGCGGGTGGGGGCGAACTCCGGAGGAAGGGAGTCCGCGCGCCCTTCCTCCAGGAGAGTGGCCATCGCGCGCGCGGTGGCCGGGGTGAGGAGGATCCCGTTGCGGAAGTGGCCGGTGGCGAGGTAGAGGCCCTCGATCTCGGGGTCGGCGCCGAGGATCGGGAAGCCGTCGGGGGTGCCGGGGCGGAAGCCGGTCCAGAGCTCGTCGATGGGCGCGCCGGCGAGGGCGGGGACGAGGCGGATGGCGCCCGCGAGGATGCGCTGCACGCCGACCGCGGTGAGGGAGGGATCGAAGCCGGCTTCTTCCTCGGTGGCGCCGACGAGGAGGCGGCCGTCATCGCGCGGGACGAGGTAGACCTCCTCGGACTCGAGGACCCGCGGCGAGGGGAGGGGCTCGGGGCGCAGCGCGAGCATCTGGCCGCGGACGGGGCGCACGGGGACGGCGTCGGGGCGGCCGGAGAGCCTTCCGCACCAGGCTCCGGCGGCGAGGAGCACGCGGGGGCACTCGAGGCGCTCTCCTCCGGCGAGCCGCACGCCGTGGACCCGGCCCCCGGCGTGGAGGATCTCCTCGACCTCGGTATGGCGATGAAGCCTTCCTCCGCGTGCTTCGACGCTCGCGGCGAGGGCGCGGGCGAGCTGGCGGTTGTCGATGCGGAGGTCTTCGTCGAGGCGGAGGGCGCCGAGTGCGCCGGTGAGCCCGGGTTCGAGCTCGGCGAGGGAGTCGGGCTCGAGCCAGGCGGTGCGATGGCCATGCTCGACGGCCCAGGCGTGGCGCGCGCGGAGGCGTTCGGCCTCCGGGTGGCTGAGGGCGACGCGGAGCTTTCCGGAGTGGCGCAGCTCGACCTCGATCCCGGTTTCGTCCTCGAGTTCGGCGGCGAAGGCGGGGTAGGCCTCGAGTCCCTCGAGCGCAAACCGGAGGAAGGGTCCCGGCTCGAGCGCTTCGCCCAGGGGCGAGAGCATGCCCGCTGCGGCCCAGGAGGCGGCGCGGCCGGGCTCGCTCCGCTCGAGGAGGGTGACGCGCCGGCCGGCGGCAAGGAGTTCGCGGGCGATGGCGAGGCCGATGACGCCGGCGCCGATGACGAGGAGGTCGGGCGAGGGGGTGGGGTCGGGCTGGTTGCGCGTCCTGCTCATCTCTTCCGATGTTGTGCGTTCGAGCGGGTCCCTGACGGACCCGAGGGCGCCTCCCACAACCCCGATCGGAGCGGTGGGTTTCGGGGGTCGGGCGGGGTGGCCCGGCTCCACGGACCCGGACGAGAGACGATGCCGGCTGACGATGTGTTCTCCCTGGAAGTCGAGGTCCCGGTGCGCTTCAGCGACATCGACATCGGGGGCCATGCGCACCACTCGCACCTCCTGGTCTACATCGAGGAGGCGCGATGGCGGTACTGGGAGGCGGTGACGGGGCGCGGGCGGCCCGAGGAGGTGGACTACATCCTGGCGGAGGTGCGGGTGCGGTATCGCGCGCGCGTACTCTACCCGGATGCGCTGCGGGTGGGGGTGCGGGTGGTCTCGGTGGGGCGGCGGCACTTCGAGATGGAGTACCGGGTGCGGAGTGGCGAGGGTGCGCTCCTGGCCGAGGCGTCGAGCACGCAGGTGATGTATGACTACGAGAAGGGAGAGACGGCCCCGGTGAGCGCGGAGCTGCGGGGCGCGCTGGAGGCGTTCGAGGGGCGGGCGCTGCCGGCGCGGCGGCGGGGATGAGGGGCGGGAACGGATGAGTGCGGCGCGCAGCGCCGCTCCACCTCTTGTGCGGGGTGTGGGCGGCTGGTGAGGGGGGCTCGTGTGCGCGGGGGGGGATGCGAGGGGGCGG
>SLDT01000181.1 GCA_007125125.1 Gemmatimonadota bacterium
CAACCGGGGGCTTCCGGGGAGGAAGGCAGCCCCGGGCCGACTCCCACCCCGGCTCATCCCAACCCCCCTCGCGCTGCGCTCGCCCCTCCCCGCGCCGCGATCGCCCTCGCGGGCGCCTTCCCCGAGGGCACGCGGCGCCTTCTTCGCGTGCCCTGGCAGGGACGCATCCTCGTAGGTACGATGCACCTTCCCCCGGACGAGACGGAACTGCCCCGCTCGATCGAGCACCCGGCGGCGCGCGTGCTCCTCGATGCCTACAACGCGGCGTGGCCCGGCGTCCCGGTCGATCCGGCCGAGGTCCTCGCGATCCAGTCCGGCTGGCTCCCTACCCGCCGACCCGACACCGACCCCCGCACCGGCGCCCCGAACCTCGCCGCCCGCGGACGGGTCCGCTTCATCACCACGGAGGGAGGCGCCCCCGTGATCGAGGCCGAGACGGTGAACTTCACCCTCTCCCGGCGCACCGCAGAGCGCGCCGTGGACCGAATCTGCGAGGTCGTGCGTCGGGAGATCCCCGACTCCCCGACGGCCCGCACCCCCCTGCCGAAGATCGGGCACGCCCAGCCCGCCACCCTCGATGCCCTCCAGGCAAGGGAGGAGGCGGCCGGCGGGGAGTCGGGCAGGTACGCAGAGGGAACGCCGGCCCATCCTGTGCCCCCCCTGCGGAGCTGGCTCGTCGACGCGCACGTGCACCTGCACCCGCGCTTCGATCCGACCCTCGTCGTGCGCGGGCTCATCCGGAACCTGACCCGTGCCGCCGGAGAGCGCCCCGAGCCGGTCGCGGGCGCCTGCCTCCTCCTTGCCGCGACCCCCGCCGAGCCCCCCCTCGAAGCACTCCTCGAGGGCGGGGGGATCGCCCCCGGGCTCCCTGCAGGCTGGCAGGCACGGGCGACCGCCGAGGCCGGGTCCGTTCGCCTCGAGGGGGAGGAGGGCGAGCTCCCCATCCTCCTCGTCGACGGTGCCCAGCTCGTGACCGCCGAGGGACTCGAGCTCCTCGCGCTCTGCCTGCCCCGGGAGCGAGGGCGCGCCCTGGCCGCCGAGCGCGTCTCCCTGGCCGAAGGAGTGACCGCGGTCATCGAAGCGGGGGGGTTCCCCGTGATCCCCTGGGGGTTCGGGAAGTGGTGGGGCGCGCGCGGACGCACCCTCGCCGACTTCCTCGATGACGTCCGCCCCGGCGTTCTCGCCGCGAGGGGAGGCGCCCCCGGGAGCCACGGCCCTCTCGCCCCGAGGGACCGGGACCCCGCGAACGCCCTCGCCCTCGCCCTCGGCGACAATGGGAACCGGCTCGGGGGCGCACCCCGCCCCTTGCTCTTCGCGCGGGGCGAGGCGCGGGGGGTCCCGGTGCTCCCGGGCTCCGACCCCCTCCCCCTCGAGGGGCACGCCGACCGGGTGGGGTCGGCGGGGTTCGTCCTGACCGGCCCCCTCGACCCCGACCGCCCGGCGGCCTCCGTCGCCTGGACCCTCGGGACCCTGACCGGGAGCCCGGCCCCCTTCGGCGACTTCGCCTCGCCGGTCGCCTTCGTCCGGGACCAGATCGCGATGCAGCGCCTGAAGGAGCGCGCGCGATGAGGCAGCTGCGGATCCTGATGATCGCCCCGCAGCCCTTCCTCCGGCCGCGGGGAACGCCCTTCAGCGTGCTGCACCGGATCCGCTCGCTCGCCGGGGAGGGAGGCCACCGGGTCGACCTCGTGACCTACCCCTTCGGCGAGGACGTCGCGATCGAGGGGCTCCGGATCGTGCGGGCGCCCCGACCCCCGGGGGTTCGCGATGTCCGGATCGGCCCCTCCCTCGCGAAGCTCGCCCTCGACCTCCCCCTCGCACGCACGGCGTGGCGGCTTGCCCGGAGCGGTGACTACGACCTCGTGCACACGCACGAGGAGGCGGGGTGGCTCGGTGCGCGAATGCGCGACCGGCTGGGGCTCCCGCACCTCTACGACATGCACTCGAGCCTCCCCCTCCAGTTCCGGAACTTCGGCCGCTGGAACCTGCGTCCCGTCGTGCGTGCCTTCGAGGGGGCCGAACGGCGCACCCTCGCCGGCTCCGACGCGGTGATCGCGATCTGCGAGGCACTCGGAGAGCGGGCGCGGGAGGTCGGCTACGAGGGCCCCCTCGAGGTCATCGAGAACACCCTCGACCTCCCTCCTCCGGCCGACGCCGAGGCACGGGGGAAGGCACTCCGGGCCGAACTCGGGCTCGGCTCGGCCCCCCTCGTCGCCTACACGGGAACGCTCGAACGCTACCAGGGGATCGAGCTCGTGCTCGGGGCAGCCGAGGTCGTTCATGCGCGACGGCCGGAGGTGCGGTTCCTCCTCGTGGGGGGCACGGCGGGCGAGAGCGGGGCACTCGTGCAGGAGGCGGAGGCGCGCGGGCTCGGCGGGGTCGTGGTTGCCCGCCCGGCGGTGCCCCCCGAGGAGGTGCACTCGGTGCATCGGGCGGCCGACATCCTGATCACGACGCGTACGCGCGGGACGAACACGCCGCTCAAGCTCTACCAGTACCTCCGGGCGGGACGGCCCATCGTGGCAACGGACATCCCCTCGCACACGCAGGTGCTGGGGCCCGAGAGCGCCCGCCTGGCCCCGCCCGAGGCCGGGGCGATCGGGGAGGCGGTGCTCGCGGTGGTCGCAGATCCGGAGCTCGCCCGGAGCCTCGCCGAGGGAGCGGGGCGCCTCCGGCGGGAGCGGTACGGGGACGAGGCCTACCACCGGAAGGTGCGCTCGATCGTGGAGGCGGCGATG
>SLDT01000133.1 GCA_007125125.1 Gemmatimonadota bacterium
CCCCCTGGTCCAGGCGATCCGCGCCGAGGGACTCATCCCGGTGCGCTACCCCCTCCTCCGTGTCGAGTCCGAGCCCTGGGCGGCCGGGCTGCGAGCGGCGTTCGGACGCTTCGTCCCTTCGTTGGCACGGAGCGTGCAGCCATCAGGAGATCGAGCGGTCTCGGACTGGCAGGCGGAGCGATGCTGGCTCCTCCTCACGTCGGCCAATGCCGTAGCTGCTGTTCATCGTGCCCTCGAAAGCGATTTCGAGATACTGAGATCGACCGTCTCGGATGGAACCGTGAGGGTGGGTGTCGTTGGCCGGGGAACGGCAGCGGCCGCCCGGGCGGTGGGCCTGCATGTGTCCCTCGTCCCGGAACCGTTCCGAGCAGCGGAGCTTCTGAGAGCGCTCATCGAGCTCGAGGGTGGGACGGAGGCCAGAGAGGTAAAGGTGCTGATTCCTCAGTCGGATGAAGGGGCAGGCGACCTGCCGGCAGGGTTGCGGAAGGTCGGGATACGAGTAGACGCGGTTTCGGCCTATTCCGTTGTCCCCGAACCGCGGGAGGCGAGCCGCCTGGTAGACTCGATGAAGGGGGCGGAGGTGGACGTCGTGAGCTTCACGTCCGGGTCGGCACTCAGAGCGCTGCATCCTGCCCTGGGATCGAGCCGATGGCCCTCCGGCGTGCGGTCGGCGGTCATCGGCCCAGTGACCGCGGCAGTGGCACGAGAACATGGGTACCCAGTTGACATCGAGTCCGCGGAGGCCACCTTCCGCGGCCTGGCTGCAGCGATCGCACAGGGATCGAAGAGGGCCGAGCAAGTGCGGCACTCCGACGCTACCGAGAAGCAGGGAAGAACCAGGGGACCACAATGATCATCGCGAATCAAGAGGAACAGCCGGTCGCAATCAAGGATCCAGGCGAGCTCTTTGCGGCTCACCTGGAGGTCATGACACACCTCATGCGTGATGACCTTCGCTGGTCCGAGCAGGGAACGGCTCACGCGGGCTTTCCGGTCTTCTCGCTCCTCCGTCGGGAGCGTCGGCAACTCCTCGAGTTCCAGCGAGCCGAGCTGGAGCGGGAAGCCCGCTTCCGGCTGGCTCGGAATCGCAAGCCACCCCTTCTCGAGGGTCGTCTCGGACTGGCTTCGGGGGACGCCCTCGCGGTGGCGTGGCACTTCGATGCCCACATGCGAAGCCAGGACTTCCGCGAGGATGGAGGCACCGACCGGTTTCCCAACGTGAACCGGCTTCTGTCCGAGGTGGGGATGTCTCACAGCCGCCTTCTCAATGGCGACGGAGAGTTCGTCCCGAGGCGGATCCCGGAGCCATCCCGGGGACTTGCCATGTCCGTGGCGATCGCGGCTACACGTCTCGCTAGGGCGCGGGGTGGCGACCCCACCTGGATCGAGGTCGAGCCGGTAGCTCGAGAGATTCTGCAGAGTCTGATGAGCGAGGCTGACCGGCCAGAGAGACAGGGTGCAGCCGGTGCAACCGCCAGGCACTCGGAACCGGTCCCCTCGCAGGCTGGACGGGCCGCCTCATGAGCGAAGCGAGCCGTGACGTTCTCGAGCGCTTCCAGAATGGCTCGATCCGATTCGGCGTCGTCGGGCTCGGATACGTCGGGCTGCCCCTCGCCATTGAAGTGGCGGCGGCGGGCATCGAGGTCATCGGATTCGATGTCCAGCGAAGCGTGGTCGAGGGTGTGAACGCGGGCCTGAGCCACATCCAGGACGTCCCGTCTGCCAGCGTCGCCCGGCTGCGCACGGAGGGGCGCCTCGAGGCCACGCTCGAAATGGGGCGCCTGGCCGAGTGTGATGTGATCTCCGTCTGCGTCCCGACCCCGCTCTCGAAGACCCGCGACCCCGACATTTCCTTCGTCCTGGAGAGTGGGAAGGCCGTGGCGGCCGCTCTCCGCCCCGGACAACTCGTGATCCTCGAGTCGACCACCTATCCCGGGACCACGCGCGATGTGCTTCTTCCCCTCCTCGATGCCACCGGGCTCGAGGTGGGCAGGGACTTCTTTCTCTGCTTCTCGCCCGAGCGCGTCGACCCGGGCAACGAGACGTGGCACACCCGCAACACTCCCAAGGTTATCGGCGGCATCACACCGGCCTGCCTCGAGATTGGGGTGGCGGTGTACTCCCGGTTCATCGACACCATGGTCCCCGTCTCGTCGCCGGAGGCAGCCGAGCTCACGAAGCTCCTCGAAAACACCTTCCGTGCCGTGAACATCGCCCTGGTGAACGAGACCGCGCAGGTGGCCGACCGGCTCGAGGTCGACATCTGGGAGGTCATCGAGGCCGCTGCGACCAAGCCCTTCGGCTTCATGAAATTCACGCCGGGGCCGGGGCTCGGGGGCCACTGCATCCCGATCGACCCGCACTACCTCTCCTGGAAGATGCGCACCCTCGACTATCGCACGCGCTTCATCGAGCTCGCTTCGGAGGTGAACGCGGAGATGCCCCGCTTCGTGGTCGGCAAGGTGCAGGAGGCGCTGAACTCCGAGCGCAAGGCCGTGAACGGCTCGCGCATCCTCGTCCTCGGTGCCGCCTACAAGCCGAACATCGATGATGTCCGGGAGTCCCCCGCCATCGAGATCCTGAACGACCTCGCCCGCCTCTCGGCAGACGTGCGCTACCACGACCCATACATCCCTTCGATCGCCGAAGACGGGCACGAGTGGCACTCCGTGGAACTCACGGACGAGGAACTCGATGCCGCGGACTGCGTGGTGCTCGTCACCGATCACGCCGCCTTCGACCTCGAGCGCATCTTCGATCGCGCTGCGATTCTCGTCGATTCCCGGAATGCGACCGGTGAGATCGCCCGCCGTCGAGGCGCCGGCCACCCCCAGCGCTGGATCGTCAAGGGCGGCGCGGAGCCGGGCACCTGAACGGTGGCTTCGCTGAAGCTCTCCATCGTAGCCGGGGCGCGCCCCAACTTCATGAAGGTCGCCCCCGTGATCCGCGCCGCTCGTGCGCGCGGCCACGAACCGATCCTCGTCCACACCGGCCAGCACTACGATGACCGGATGTCGGACAGCTTCTTCCGCGACCTCGACCTGCCCGCCCCCGACCACCACCTCGGGGTGGGCTCCGGCAGCCACGCGGACCAGACCGCCCGCGTCATGCTCGCCTTCGAACCCGTCCTCGCCGAGACGCGCCCCGACTGGGTCGTCGTGGTCGGGGACGTGAACTCGACCCTCGCCTGCGCCCTCGTCACGGTGAAGCTCAAGACCGCCCTCGGCGTCCGGATCGCCCATGTCGAGGCGGGCCTCCGGAGCGGCGACTGGCGCATGCCCGAGGAGATCAACCGCGTCCTCACCGACCGCGTTTCGGACCTCCTCCTGACCCCCTCCCGCGACGCCCATCCCAACCTCGCCGCCGAGGGCATCCCCGGCGACCGGGTCCGCTTCGTGGGCAACGTCATGATCGACACCCTCCTCCACCAGCTCCCCCGCGCCCGCGTCCTGGACGAGCCCGGGCGCCTCGGGCTCGAGCGGGAGGGCTACGCCGTCGCGACCCTCCACCGTCCCTCGAACGTCGACACCCCCGAGGCCCTGGAAGCGGCCCTCGCCGGGCTCCGCGCCGTCGCCGCCGACCTTCCCCTCGTCCTACCCCTCCACCCCCGGACCGCGAAGCAGGTCGAGCGCTTCGGCTTCGAAGGACATCTCGAGGGCCTCGTGACCCTTCCCCCCCTCGGCTACAGGGCCATGGTCTCCCTCCTCGAGGGAGCCGCCCTCGTGCTCACCGACTCGGGAGGCCTCCAGGAAGAGACCACCGCCCTCGGCATCCCCTGCGTCACCCTCCGCGAGCAGACCGAGCGCCCGATCACCCTCACCGAGGGCACGAACCGCATGGCCCCCTGGCCCCTCACGGAGGAAGGGATCCTCGCCGCGGCCCGCACCGCCCGCCAGACCGGCCGTCGCCGGGCAGCGCGCGTCCCCGAGGGCTGGGATGGGAAGGCCGCGCTCCGGATCGTGGAGGAGCTCGAGGGCTCCTGAGCCGGAACCGGGCCGGCGGCCCGCCCCGCCCCCGTCGCGCTCCCACCCGGGGCCACCGTACCTCCTCGTCAGCCCCCTACCGCGCTCCCGTCACCCGCATCATCGGCACCGTCGGGATCTCCATCACCCGGTGCACCGGTAGCGTCCGCCCCACCCGAGCCTCCGTGAAAAAGGCACCCGTGATCGCGAGGGAGTTCTCGTCTTCCGGTTCCAGAAGGTGGAAGACGAGCGCCGCCCCCGGCTGGGAGGCCCGCACGAACCAGGCGCCCGCGGGGACATCCATCCCAACCGCCTCGGGCGTGGTTCGGAAGCGCTGCGGCACGTACCCCTCGTAGACCGAGGAGGCGATCGCGAGGGAGTCGACCCGGAAGGACTCGACCTCCCATCTCGCCGCCCCCAGCACCCGCTCCACGATCACCCCGTGCTCGAGGAGCGCCTCGACCAGGTCTCCCCGCTGCGGGTCGATCAGGTACCCCACCGGCCGGATCCGCCCGAGGGTGACCGCAGCGCTGTCATAGAGCGGGGTCTCGACCGTCACCGAGCCTCCGGTGTAGCGCCAGGTGGCTCCCTGCGCCGTCTCCACCCGCTCGCGCTCCGCCACCCGGTACTCGATCGTGCGGCTCGGCACCGGCTCCCGCAGGATCGCGATGGAGTCGGCCGCATCCCACCTCCGGCCCCGCTCGACCATCTCCCGGCGGCCCTCCCGGAAGGCCCCGGTGACCGCATCCGGATCTTCCGCGATCGAACGGGCGAGCGCCTCCATCGCGATCCGCTGCCGCTCCGCCCGCTCCTCGATCCCGATCCGTGCATCCGAGGCCCTGAGGCTCTCGAAGAGAATCGTCGCCATCCCCTGCGAGCCCGCGTAGTCGTTCAGGGTGCGCCCGTAGACCGGGACATGGATCCCGACCTCCGGGTTCTCCGCGAGCTGCGCCAGTCCTCCCGGCGTGTGGTAGATCACATGGGAGTGCCCCGCCCCCTCCAGCGCCTCGACGATCGCCGGGATCAGCCGGTCCCCGGCGAGCCGCATCGTACTCCCCGGCCCATGCGGGTTCGTCGGGTGCCAGGTGTAGAAGTCATAGATCCGCGGCGGCCCCCCCAGCTCGTGCGCATCCACGACCACATGCGGCCGCCAGGGCACGAGGACCTCCCGCACGATCGCCCGCGTCTCCGGGTTGTCGAGGCGCAGGTAGTCCCGGTTCAGGTTGAAGCCGGCCGGGTTGTTCCGCGTCCCCCATGTTCCCGCCTCGGCCCCGTCCGGGTTCATCTGGGGCACGAAGAGGAAGATCACCTCGTCGAGGAGCTCCTCGAGCGGCCCGCCCACGAGCTGGTGCGCGAAGCGGATCAGCCCCTCCTTCCCCGCCGGCTCGTCGCCATGCACCTGCGCACCGATGAAGAGCACCGGCTTCCCCGACGCGTGCGCCTCGGCCGGGGTCCGCACCGCCGGGCGGGCGAGCGTCACCAGGTGCAGGGGCCGCCCCTCCCGCGTCCGGCCGATCTCCCGCATCGCGACATCGGGCGAGCGCGCCGTGAGCGAACGGAAGAAGCGCACCACCTCCTCGTGCGGGGTCAGCGCCTCGAGCGGCCCCGTCGCAGCGGGAGGAAGGTATCCCGCGCCCGCAGCCTCCAGCGGCGCCCCTCCCGCCCCACCCGGCGCCGCCTCGCTCCACCGGGGCGCGCCCCGTGCATCAGTGCTCGTCACGAGCTCCGTCGCGACCCCCGGGAGCTCGAGGAGCCGGTGGATCCCGAGGCGCGCATTCGGCCGTTCGGCCGTCGCGAGCCATCCCATCGAGGCAAGGGAGTTCTCGTCTTCCGGCTCGAGGAGGTGCCCGATGATCCGGGCCACCGGCTGGTCCATCCGGACGAGGTAGGACCCCGCCGGCGCCTCGACCTCGCCCGGCACGGCCTCCGTCACGAAGCGCCGCTGCAGGTAGCCCTCGTAGGGTGTCGAGGCGCGGCTCACCTCCTGCACCCGGTAGCTCTCGGCCCGCACCCGCGCCGGTGCCTCGAGGCGCTCGACCTGCACCCCGTGGAGTGCCAGGTGCCGCGCCACCTCGACCCGCTGCGGCTCGATCAGGTAGGCCACGGGCCGCACCCGGCCGAACTCGACCCGCGTGCTGTCGAGGAGAGGCACCTCGAGTTCGATCGTGTCCCCGCCCTGGACCATCCGGTAGTCGAGCGTCCGGCTCGAGAGCTGCTCGAGCGCGATCGCAACCGTGTCGGCCGGGTCGAGCACGCGTCCCCTGCGGACCAGCTCGTCGCGCTCGGCCCGCACCACCCGCACCACCTCGTCGGCATGCTCCGCCACATGCGAGGCCATGGCCCGGAAGGCCACCTCGTGCCGCCGCACACGGCTCTCCAGGTTCTCCCGCGCATCCCTCGGCCGCATGCTCTCGTAGAGCACCGTAACCGCCGCCTGCGCCCCCCCGTAGGAAGAGAGCGCACGCGCCCCGTACGACCCCGCCGAGACCCCCTGCGCCGGATTCGCCGCAAGCCCCGAGGGAACCCGGTGGTAGGGGGTGTGCGTGAAGCCTTCCTCCTCGAGCGCCTCGACGATCGCGGGGATCAGCCCGCTCCGGGTCCACTCGTGGATCAGCGTCGGTCCCTCGATGTTGCGCGGAAAGGAGGTGTAGAAGTCATAGATCCGCGGAGGCCCCACGAGTTCGTGCGCATCGATCACCACGTGCGGGCGCCAGGCGGCGATGACCTCGGTGACGAAGGCACGGGTCTCGGGGTTTCCGAGGCGCAGGTAGTCCCGGTTCACATTGTGCCCGAGGGTGTTGTTGCGGGTGCCCCAGGTCCCCGCCTCCGCGCCATCCGGGTTGAGCTGGGGCGAGAGCACAAAGACCACCTCGTCGAGGAGCCCCCCGAGCCCTCCGAGGGCGAGCTCGCGCGCGAAGAGCATGAGCGCCTCCTTCCCCGCGGGCTCGTCGCCATGCACCTGCGCGTTGATGAGCACGATCGGACGCCCCGAGGCGTGCGCCTCCCATGGATCGGCCACCGCCGGGCGCGCGATCGTCACCTCGATCAGGGCACGTCCCTCCGGGCTCCGGCCGAACTCCCGCAGCCGGACCTCGGGCGAGCGGGCCCCGAGCTCCCGGTAGAAGTCGAGCAGCTCCTCGTGCGGGGTCAGCTCCGTCCACCCGGAGGCTTCGGCGCTCGTGAGGAGGGCACCCGACCCTCCGGCCTGGGCCGCGGCAGGGCCGGCCCCGAGGGTCCAGAGCAGGAGGGCCGGGAGGAGCGCCGCACTCAGGGGCAGGCGGCGACTCCCCGCGGTGCGGCGTCCGGGCCCCGAGAGGCCGATGGCACGGCGAACGTGGCGAAGGGCCGCTCGCAGGCAAACCTGACCGCCGCGGAGGTGTGGAAGGCCCTTGGGGTTGGGAGCAGGCCGGGTTCGCGACGGGGTGCGTCCCGAACCGTGGGGCTCGCATGGGGCGCTGGGTCGGGTGGGTCTCACGGTCTGGAGTCCTTGCGGGAGGAGTGCAGCCCGCCGCCGGGGACACCTTCCCTCTTCGGGAGGCGTGTCCGGAGTGGTCCGGGGGAGCGGAGGCATGGAGAAGCCTGGAACAGACGGGATCGGGGGCCGAAGCGCAAGGTGCGTCCGGCCGCGAGGGGGTCGACCTGTCGCGGGACCGTCACGAGGCTGACCCGGGGAGTTGCCCTTCGGCCATGGCATCGCGATTCTGATCGGGTGCGGCGGGGTCGCGGAGGCCGGTCCGGGGGGCCTCCTGCGAGGTGTCCTGTCGCACCTCCCCTGGCACGCGACGTGCTAGCAAAGCGTTGAATCCAGCGAGTCTCCACGGAACAGGGAGCAAAGTCATGAAGGTAGGAGTCATCGGGACCGGCTATGTCGGGCTCGTCGTCGGCGCGGGGCTTGCCCACACCGGCAACGATGTCGTCTGCGCCGACATCGACGAGGAGAAGATCCGTCGACTCAATCTGGGCGAGATCCCGATCTACGAGCCCGGGCTCGAGGAGCTCGTCCAGGAGAATGTCGAGGCGGGTCGCCTCCGCTTCACGACGGACGTGGGATCGACGGTGCGGGCGTCACGGATCCTCTTCATCGCGGTCGGGACCCCTCCGGGGGAGGACGGCTCGGCCGACCTCCAGCACGTCCTCGCCGTTGCGCGGGCGATCGGACGGAACATGGACGGTGAGAGGATCGTGATCACGAAGAGCACCGTGCCGGTCGGGACGGCTGCAATGGTCAGGGAGGCGATCCGGGCCGAGACCGACCATCCGGTCCACGTCTGTTCGAACCCGGAGTTTCTCAAGGAGGGGGATGCGGTCAACGACTTCATGAAACCGGATCGGGTGGTTCTCGGGGTCGACAACCCCGCGGTCGGCGAAGAGCTGCGCTCCCTCTTCGAGCCCTTCGTGCGAACCGGGAACCAGATCCTCCTCATGGACATCGCCTCCGCGGAGATCACGAAGTACGCGGCGAACGCCATGCTCGCGACCCGGATCTCCTTCATGAACATGATCGCCGGGCTCTGCGAGACGACCGGTGCCGATGCGACGATGGTGCGCCTCGGGGTTGGAAGCGACGACCGGATCGGCCCCTCCTTCCTCTTCCCGGGGATCGGCTACGGGGGGTCCTGCTTCCCGAAGGATGTGAAGGCGCTCGTCCGGACCCTTCGCGAGTCCGGCGTGGACACCGGCATCCTCGAGGCGGTCGAGGCGATGAACGAGGAGCAGAAGCGGCGCCCCCTCCGGATCCTCGAGCGCGCCTGGGGCAAGGACTTCTCCGGTCGGCGTGTCGCCGTGTGGGGGCTCGCCTTCAAGCCGAATACGGATGACATGCGGGAGGCCCCCAGCCTCGTCACGGTGGAGGGGGTCCTCAAGCGGGGCGGGGAGGTCGTGGTGCACGACCCTGTGGCCATGGACGAGGCGAAGCACCACCACTTCGGGGAGCGAGTCGTCTACGCGGCCTCGAACTACGACGCGCTCGAGGGGGCCGATGCTCTCGTGCTCCACACCGAGTGGCACCCCTATCGCCGTCCCGACCTCGAGCGGATGCGAGCACTCATGCGCGGAAGGCTCGTGGTCGACGGGAGAAACGTGCTGCCCTTTGACCGGATGGCCGAACTCGACTTCGAATACCACTCCATCGGGCGTCGGCCCGTCGGCGCCGTCCCGGCCGGAGAGAAGGTCTGATGAGAATCGTACTCACTGGCGCGGCCGGCTTCCTCGGGTCCCACCTGAGCGCCCGTTTCCTCGACGACGGCCACGAGGTGGTCGGGGTCGACAACCTGGTCACCGGGTCCCGGGACAACCTTGCCTGGCTGCAGGAGCGTGAAGGCTTCTCCTTTCGGCACCATGACGTGAGCACCCCGCTCTTTGTCCAGGGCCCCGTCGACGGCGTCCTGCACTTCGCTTCGCCCGCGAGCCCGGTGGACTACCTCGAACTCCCCATCCAGACCCTGAAGGTGGGGAGCCTCGGGACCCACAACATGCTGGGGCTCGCGCTCGAGAAGGGAGCACGCTTCCTCCTCGCCTCGACTTCGGAGATCTACGGGGACCCCGAGGTTCACCCCCAGCCGGAGAGCTACTGGGGGAACGTGAACCCGCTCGGACCGCGCGGCGTCTACGACGAAGCCAAGCGCTTCGCCGAGGCGATCACGATGGCCTACCACCGCCACCACGGTCTGGAGACCCGGATCGCGCGCATCTTCAACACGTACGGCCCACGCATGCGCCCCGGCGACGGGCGGGTGATCTCGAACTTCATCGTCCAGGCGCTGCACGGGGAGCCACTCTCCCTTTACGGGGATGGCTCCCAGACCCGCTCCTTCTGCTACGTGGACGACGAGGTCGAGGGCCTCTATCGCCTGTTCCACAGCGAGACGAACGACCCGGTGAACGTCGGCAACCCTGTCGAGTTCACGATACGAGAGCTCGCCGACGAGGTCCTTCGCCTGACGGGAAGCACGGCGGGCGTGACCACGCGACCCCTCCCGGAGGACGACCCCAAGGTGCGACGCCCGGACATCACCCGTGCGCGGGAGCTGTTGGGGTGGGAGCCCGGTGTCACGCTCAGCGAGGGGCTGGAGCGGACGATTCCCTACTTCCGGGCGGTGGTGGCGTCGAGCGGGGCCAGGGCCCGCGTCCTCTGAAGCGGTCGTCCGGGTCGCTGATCTTTTTCGCGCGACGGGTTTATACTTGGCCATGACTTTGATCCGGATGCGTGGACGTGCCCTTGTCCTGGGGCTCTCCGCTCTCGTGGTTGCCGGCTGCACGGCAGCGGGCTCCGAGGAAACCGCCATGCTGCGGGGCGACGAGGCCTTCGCGCGAGGCGACTACCAGGAGGCTCTTGCGGAGTATCGGCTCGTGATCCGACAGGGGCGCGACGACGTCGAGAGTCTCACGCGAGCGGCCCACACCTTCGCCAGGCTCGGCCGGATCGATGACGCCGGCGAACTCTATCGGCGCGCGGTACTGCGCGACCCGGAGGTCGCCGACCTCGCAGCCGCCGACCTGCTCAGGGTGGCGCGGC
>SLDT01000039.1 GCA_007125125.1 Gemmatimonadota bacterium
CGGTGGGGGGGCGAGGGGCACGGCGGCCTCGGGGCATTCCGCGCCCGCCCCCGGGAGGCTAAGTTAGCCCCGATCGAACTTCACGACCAAGACGGGGAGACGATGGCCGAGGCCGAGAAGCAGGGCACGACGGGAGGGCGGGTCTTCAGCGGGATGCAACCCTCGGGTGAGGCGCACCTCGGGAACTACCTGGGGGCGCTCCGACAGTGGGTGCAGCTCCAGGACGACCACGAGTGCTTCTTCTGCATCGTGGACCAGCATGCGATCACGGGTGACTTCGGCCCGGCCGATCTCCCGCGCCGCGTCTTCGACCTTGCGATCAGCTTTATGGCGGTCGGGCTCGATCCGGAGCGTAGCACGATCTTCGTCCAGTCCGACGTGCCAGGGCACACCGAGCTCGCCTGGCTCTTCAATGCCGTGACCCCGGTCGGCGAACTCGAGCGGATGACCCAGTACAAGGACAAGTCGGCCCGGCTCGAGTCGATCCCCGCGGGGCTCCTGAACTACCCGATTCTCCAGGCTGCGGACATCCTGCTGTACCGGGCAGCGCTCGTGCCCGTCGGAGAGGACCAGATCCAGCACCTCGAGCTCTCGCGCGAAATCGCGCGTCGGTGGAACCACCGGTTCGGGGAGCTCTTCCCGGAGCCGGCGCCGATCCTCAGTCGGGCGGGCCGAATCGTGGGGCTCGATGGGAACGCGAAGATGAGCAAGTCCATGGACAACACGGTCGGGATCCTCGCCGACCCCGAGGAGGTCCATGCGCGGGTCCGAACGGCGGTGACCGACCCCCAGCGGGTTCGGAAGAGCGACCCCGGGCGGCCGGAGGTCTGCAACGTCTACGCCCTGCACGAGCACTTCACCGACCGGGATCGGCTTCCGGACATCGCCGGGCAGTGCCGGGCAGCGACCCGCGGGTGCGTCGACTGCAAGGCAATCCTGGCCGATTCGGTGGCGGAGCACTTTGCCGATGTCCGCGAGCGCGCGAGGGAGCTCCAGGCCCGTCCGGGGCGGGTGCTCGAAATCCTCGAGGCGGGAGCGGAGCGGGCCCGTGCCGAGGCCCGGGAGACGCTCGGCGAGGTTCGCGAGCGAATGGGGATGCACTGGCGCTCGATGCTGACTGCCGCCCGAGTTCGCTGATGGGTCGCGCCCCTTTCCGACCCGCTCTCACGACCCCCAGGGGAAGACCACGATGATCGAGATCCTCAAAGCCGCGATCCAGCGGGGCGCGAGCGACATCCACATGAAGTCGGGCGATGTGGTGCGCGCCCGGATCCACGGTCGGCTCGTTCCCCTGACCCAGCAGCGGGTTGCGCACGACCAGCTCCGGGGCCTCGCGCTCAAGTTGATTCCGCGCGAGGCGGACCGCGAGCGCATCGACGACCTCACGGACTACGACTGCTCATGGGGGCTGTCGGGCCTCGGGCGCTTCCGGGTGAACATCCTCCGACAGCGGGGGACCCTCATGATCGTGATGCGGATCATCCCCTTCGATGTACCCACCTTCGAGGAACTTCGCCTCCCTCCCGTGCTGAAGCGCATCTCCGCGCACGAGCGCGGACTCATCCTCGTGACGGGGGTCACCGGGTCCGGGAAGAGTTCGACCATGGCGGCGATGGTTCACGAGATCAACGCAACGGCCGCGAAGCACGTCGTCACCCTCGAGAATCCGATCGAGTTCCTGCATCGTGATCGGCAATCGTCCGTCACCCAGCGCGACGTGGGCACGGACACCCTCTCCTTCAACGAGGGGCTCCGCGCTGCGCTGCGCCAGGACCCCGACGTGATCCTGATCGGGGAGATGCGGGACACCGAGACGATCGACATTGCCCTGAAGGCGGCGGAGACGGGACACCTCGTGATTTCCACGGTCCACACGCAGGACGCCGTCCAGACGATTTCGCGTCTCATCGCCGTGTTCGACCGGTCCGAGCAGGAGATGGTCAGGATCCGCCTCTCCGAGACCCTGCAGGCGGTGATCTCGCAACGCCTGCTTCCCCGCGTCGACCGGAAGGGGCGGGTCGTGGCCTGCGAGGTCATGCTTGTGACCGGAACGATCCGAGACTGCATCCGGGACCCGGAGCGCGTGCCGGAGATCCTCGACCTCATCGAGGAGGGGCACGAGCACTACGGCTCCCAGACGTTCGACCAGCACCTGATGGAGCTCGTTCGCTCCGGTCTCGTTGAGTTCGAGGTCGCGAAGGCTGCGGCGACGAACCCTTCCGACTTCGACTTGAAGTTGAACTTCCTCTCCCAGGAAGGGAGCAGCGCGGGTCCAGGTGGCCCGGGATTCCATGCCGACCCCTCGACCTTCTCGCGGGAGGTTTGAATGGCACCGCGACTCGATCTGTCCGGCGTGCTCATCCCCTGCGTGACCCCCTTCGCTCAGGGAAGTGGCGAGCTGGACCTCGGTGGGTTCCGAGGGAACCTGGAGCGCTTCGTCGCGGACCCGGTTCGCGGGATCGTCGTCGGAGGATCGACGGGAGAGGCTGTCTTCCTCGAGCGGGAGGAGCGGGTTGCGCTTCTTCGGGTGGCCCGAGAGGTCGTGGCGGAAGACCGCCTCCTCGTGGCCGGAGCGGGGGCCGAGTCGACCCGGGGTACCCTCCGGCTCATCAACGATGCAGCCTCCGTGGGCGCCGACGCGGTTCTCGTCCAGCCGCCTGCCTTCTACCGGGGGGCGATGACCCCGGAAGCGCTTCGGGAGCACTACGAGAAGGTGGCCGACGCTTCGCCCCTCCCGGTCATTCTCTACCAGGTGCCGCTCCGGATGAGCACGCTCGAGTTTCCCACCGGGCTCGTCGCCGAACTCTCGCGTCACCCTGCGATCATCGGGATCAAGGACTCCCGCGGCGACCTCTCTCTCCTGGCCGATCTGGTCGAGGCCTGCAGTCCGGGGTTCCAGGTCCTCGTCGGGAGCGGTTCCCGCTTCTATGGAGCGCTCGAGGTGGGTGCCGTCGGGGGCATCCTGGGTGTGGCGAACCTCGTGCCCGCACACTGTGCCGAGATCGCGCGGGCCTTCGGGCAGGAGCGAATGGCCGAGGCGGGGCGAGTCCAGGAGGAGGTGGCTCCGCTGCACGACGGGATTGTGACGGCACTGGGTGTTCCGGGGGTGAAGGCGGCGCTCGATCATCTGGGGCTCGCGGGCGGGAATCCCCGGTCTCCCCTCCGCCCCCTTTCGAAGAAGGCTCGCTCCCGTGTGCAGGCTCTTCTCGGGGCGGCGGGAGCAACTTGACATGTCCCTGTCCTCGAGGGTAGGTTCCGCGAGGATTCTGCAACCGAATGCATCCGGGCAGACCGACAAGCCCCTCCCCCCGGAGCGGGCTTTTTTCTTGTCCATGAGCAGGAGCGAATCGAAGGTGGCAGGCAGAGCGAGGACCCGCGGGTGCACCGTGATCGTCGGATGCCAGTGGGGAGATGAGGGGAAGGGGAAGATCGTCGACGTCCTGGCCGAGGAGGTCGATGTGGTGGCCCGTTACCAGGGCGGCGCGAACGCCGGGCACACAGTCCATGTCGGTGAGAAGGAGTTCATCCTTCACCAGATCCCCTCCGGGATCCTGCACCCCGGAAAGCGCTGCCTCCTCGGGAATGGCGTGGTTCTCGACCTCGTTCAGTTCTTCGAGGAAGTCGACGCGCTGCAGGCACGCGGGGTCGACCTCGAGGGGCGGGTCGGGGTGAGCCGGCGCGCCCACCTGCTGCTCCCCTACCACCGCGTCCTCGATCGCGTGGCCGAGGAGGCTGCCGAAGAGAAGATCGGGACCACGGGGCGGGGAATCGGGCCCGCCTACGAGGACAAGGCCGGCCGACGCGGCATCCGAGTCGCCGACCTGACGGACGAGAGGCGCTTCGGTGAGCTGGTCGAGCGAGGCATGGATCGGGCGCGGGCCCGGGCAGGGGGACTGGGCGCGGAGGCGGAGGCTGCCCTGGAGCGGGCCATGGCCGAGGCGGTGGCGCTTCGGGAGCGACTCCTGCCCCTGGCAGTCGACACTGGCGTCGAGGTCGAGTCGGCCCTGGATCGGGGGGAGGGCGTGCTGCTCGAGGGTGCTCAGGGAACCGCCCTCGACCTTGACCACGGCACGTATCCATACGTGACCTCCTCGAACACGACGGCGGCGGCTGCGGCGACGGGCATCGGCGTGGGCCCCACCCGCATCAGCGAGGTGCTCGGTGTGGTGAAGGCCTATACGACCCGGGTGGGCAATGGACCCCTCCCGACGGCATTCGACCCGGAGATGGACGAACGGATGCGGGCACTCGGCGGAGAGTTTGGTGCCACCACGGGGCGCCCCCGGCGTTGCGGATGGTTCGACGCGGTCCTGGCCCGACATGCGGCACGGGTGAACGGCCTCACGGGCATTGCCGTCACCAAGCTTGACGTGCTCGACACCCTTGCGGAGGTCTCCGTGGCCACCGCCTACCGCACCCCGCAGGGAGAGATGACCGAGTTCCCGGCTGACACCTTCGGGCTCGACCGGGTGGAGCCGGTCCTGGAGACGCTTCCGGGGTGGGAGTCCTCGACCGGAGCAGCCCGCTCCCTCGACGATCTCCCCCCGAACGCGCGACGGTACCTGGATCGGGTCGAGGAACTGGCCGGAGCACCGGTCAGGATGGTCTCGGTCGGGACGAAGCGAAGCCAGATCATCCACGTGGAGTGAGAGATACGCACCGGAGGGATCTTCACAGGGGGGCGGGGTGCGGTTAGCTTGTTAAGCTCCACGCGAAAGGCCGAGGGTCGGCCTTCGCCACCAGGGAACCCGAGGGGCCTGCGAGCTGCATGTTCGACGAGTTGAGTGAGAAGCTGGATTCCGTGCTGGGGCGCCTGCGCCAGCGCGGGGTGCTCAACGAATCCATGATCCGGGAGGGGCTGCGAGAGATTCGCAGGGTCCTTCTCGAAGCCGACGTGAACTACCGGGTGACCCGGGAGTTTCTCGAGCGGGTGCAGGAAAAGGCGCTGGGCGAACAGGTCCTGAAGGCGGTCTCCCCGGGCCAGCAACTCGTCAAGATCGTGCACGACGAGCTGGCGTCGCTCCTGGGAGAGGGACGGGCCACGCTCGACTTCGCGTCCTCGCCCCCGACGGTCATTCTCGTCGTCGGACTCCAGGGATCCGGAAAGACGACGACGGCGGCAAAGCTCGCGCGGCGCCTGCTCAGGGAGGGCCGGGAGCCGATGCTTGCGGCCTGCGACCTGGTCCGGCCCGCGGCGATCGAGCAGCTCTCGACCCTCGCCGAACGGGTCGGGGTTCCGATCCACGCCGGGGAGCCGAACGGGGATCCGGTTGCGGCGGCGCGCGAGGCGCTCGCGAAGGCGCGCGAGCTGAAGCGCTCCGTCCTGATCGTCGACACGGCTGGTCGCCTGCAGATCGACGAGCCGCTGATGCAGGAACTCGGAGAGATCCGGGACGCCGTCTCGCCCCACGAGATCCTCTTCGTGGCTGACGCGATGACGGGGCAGGAGGCAGTTCGAATCGCGGAGGGATTCAACGATGCCCTCGGCGTGACGGGCGTCGTGCTCACGAAGATGGACGGTGACGCCCGCGGGGGCGCTGCGCTCTCGATCCGAGGCGTCGTCGGGCGACCGATCAAGTTCATCGGTGTGGGTGAAGGACTCGACGCCCTCGACGCTGCTGACCCGGAGCGACTGGCCGGACGAATCCTCCAGAAGGGAGACATCGTCGGGCTGGTCGAGCGTGCGGAGCGAGCGGTGGACCAGGAGGCTTCGGCCACCCTCGAGAAGAAGATGATGGGGAAGGGGAAGTTCACCTTGGAAGACTTCCTCCTCGCCATGCGGCAGGTACAGAAGATGGGCCCCATCGAGCAGCTCGTGAAGCTCATCCCGGGGCTCGGCAAGAAGCTCCCGGTTGGGAACGTCGATCCGAAGAGGATGAAGCACATCGAGGCGATGATTCTCTCGATGACACCGGAGGAACGAGCACGACCCGAGATCCTGAACCGTTCACGGAAGATCCGGGTCGCGAAGGGGAGCGGCCGTTCGGTCGCCGAAGTGAACCGTCTCCTCAAGCAGTTCAAGGAGATGAACAAAATGATGAAGCAGATGCGGGGGATGCGCGGGCTCATGCCGCGCTGATCCCGCCTCCCCCCACGCGCATTCATGCGCACGGACCCGAGGGTCCGTCGCGGGGACGGACCCACACGAAGGCAGAACGAGAGAAAGACATGGCTGTACGCATCCGACTCCGGCGCATGGGCCGGAAGAAGAACCCCCATTATCGCGTCGTTGTGGCCGACAGCGCGAAGCCTCGCGATGGCCGAATCGTCGAGAACCTGGGGTACTACCGTCCCGTCGCGGAGCCGGCCCGTCTGGTTCTTGACCTGGATCGGGTCGACTACTGGCTCGGCGAGGGAGCACAGCCCTCGGAGACCGTCCGGTCGCTGGTGGCGAAGGCCCGCAAGGGTGGCGACGAGACGATGGCCGTGGGGGAGGTCGATGCCGAGCTCCAGAAGTCTCGTCAGGCCGAGGAACTCGCGGCTCGTCGCCGTGCCGAAGAGGAGGCCGCTGCCGCGGCGAAGGCCGAGGCTGAAGCAGCCGCGAAGGCCGAAGCCGCTGCCGCCGTCGAGGCCGAGGCATCGCCAGCGGCCGACGAGGGCGAGGGCGAGGACGCGACACCTGCCGGGGGTTGATCCGGTCGCTCCTCCCCCTTCACGGGGCGAGGTTCGTCCGGGAGTGGTCCGATGGCTGAGCCAGGGGATCCAGACTTCATTGTCGTCGGACAGGTCGTCAAGCTCCACGGTGTGCGTGGCGAACTCTACGTGCAGTCTCTCTCGGATCGGACCGACGACGTCTTCCGGCCCGGCCGCGAGCTTCGGGTCGCCGGAGACGAGGGCGAAGCGCCGGACGAGCGCCTTCCTCGCCTGAGGATATCGGAAGTCCGGCCGCATCGCACGGGGCTGCTCCTGCGAGTCGAAGGGCTCGACGACCGCGCGGCTGCGGCCTTCCTGCACCAGCGATACCTGCTGATTCCGTTTGCGGAGGCCGAGCCGACGGAGGAGGGGGA
Organism: Gemmatimonadota bacterium; assembly: GCA_007125125.1. Taxonomy (GTDB): domain Bacteria; phylum Gemmatimonadota; class Gemmatimonadetes; order Longimicrobiales; family Gaopeijiaceae; genus SLDT01. The sequence goes on from SLDT01000039.1 coordinate 7,008, forward strand.
GTACTTCCACCACGAACTGGTCGGGATGGAGGTGTGCACAGTCGAGGGCAATGTCCTGGGGCGAGTGAGGGAGGTGCACGCGATGGATCCAGCCGATCTGCTCCTCGTGTCGGATGGGGAGCGGGAGCGATTCGTTCCCTTCAGCCATCGACTCGTGCGGGGGGTGGAGCGCGAGACGGGGCGGATCCTCATCGACCCGCCCCCCGGCTTTCTCGAGCTGTGAGCGGAGTTCGCAACGGCGATTCGGGGCCGGATCCAGCCAGCCAGAGGGAGCGCCGGCCCCTGCGGATCAATCTCGTCACCATCTTTCCGGGCTTCTTCGAGGGCCCTCTCGGCTTGAGCATCCCCGCCCGTGCGCGGGCCGCCGGGCTCGCGGACTATCGCGTGACGGACCTTCGCGATTTCACACATGACCGGCATCGCACGGTCGACGACCTTCCCTATGGTGGGGGGGCGGGAATGGTGATGAAGCCGGAGCCCTTCTTCGAGGCCGTGGAAGCGCTCTCCCCGCGGGGTCCCATCGTGCTCCTCTCGCCCCGCGGGAGGATCTTCTCGCACGAGGACGCGGTCCGCTACAGCCTGGAAGAAGAGCTGACCCTCCTTTGCGGGCACTACAAGGACGTGGACCAGCGGGTGGCCGAGGGGCTCGCGACCGAGGAACTGTCCCTTGGCGACTTCGTCCTCTCTGGCGGAGAGCCGGCGGCGCTCGCCGTGGTGGACGCGGTCGTGCGGCTTCTGCCGGGAGCCCTGGGAGACCACGAGTCGGCGTCGTCCGACTCCTTCTACGAGGGGCCCCTCCTGAGTCCGCCATCATGGACGCGGCCGCCCGAGTACCGGGGGATGGCGGTGCCCGAGGTCCTGCGGAGCGGGGACCATGCGCGAATCCGGGCCTTTCGCGACTCGGAGGCGCGCCGGATCACGCGAGCGCGACGCCCCGAACTCTGGGAACGTGCGGTCGCCCGGGGGCTCGTCGATCCCGACGCCGGCCCCGCGCCCGAGGCCATGTGAGACCAGGGGCGAAGGGGAGAGGTGGCCAGGAGCCCTTCCTCCCGTGGACGCCTTTCGTTAGTTTTTGAGTCTGCACATTGCGGCCGTGAAGCCGCGAGACAACTCGAAAGCCCGGCGCCACCAGATGGGGGCGCCCGCTCCCCGACGGGGGGCGCATCCGAATGACGAGGCAACCATGGCCGACCTGCTTCAGGAACTCGACAAGGAAGTGGTGAGGGACGATCTCCCCGACTTCGATCCAGGGGACACTGTCCGGGTCCTGTACCGGGTCCGGGAAGGAGAAAAGGAGCGGATCCAGGCATTCGAGGGGGTGTGCATCGCGCGGCGCGGCTCCGGGATGGGCGAGACCTTCATGGTTCGCAAGATCTCGTCCGGGATCGGCGTGGAGCGCGTCTTTCCCCTGCACTCGCCCTTCATCAAGGGAATCGAGGTGGTGCGGAAGGGGCGCGTGCGCAGGGCGAAGCTCTACTACCTGCGCGGTCTGCGCGGGAAGGCAGCGAGGATCCGGGAGAAGCGGACTCGCTGAGGGGCGCATGCCTTCCGAGGCACATGGCCCGCGCCTCCGGGACCCCCTCTCCTGGGAGAGGGAGGCCTGGGGGCGTGGGCTCTTTCATGTGGCGGGGGTCGACGAGGCGGGACGCGGGCCCTTGGCTGGTCCGGTCGTTGCCGCAGCGGTCGTGCTCGAGCCGGGGGCGATCGTCGAGGGAGCCGGGGATTCGAAGCGAATCCCGACCCATCGGCGCGAGGCCCTGGCCCGGGAGATCCGCCATGTGGCGCGGAGCGTTGGGGTGGGTGCGGCGTCGGTGCGCGAGATCGACGCCCTCAACATCCTCGAAGCGACCACGCTGGCGATGCGGCGGGCCCTCGCTGCCCTCGATCCGCCCCCGGAGCTCGTGGTCGTCGACGGGCGGCCGGTTCGGGGGCTCGGATGGGACCACGAGGCGGTCACCGGAGGCGATGGACTCGTGCACTGCATCGGGTGCGCCTCGATCATAGCCAAGGTGTGCCGGGATCGCCTGATGCGCCAACTCGCGTCCCGCTACCCTGCCTACGGGTGGGCGCGAAACGCGGGCTATGGCACGGCGGAGCACCTCGAGGCGCTGCGTCGATTCGGCCCCTCGCCCCATCACCGTCTGAGTTTCGCTGGCGTCCAGCTCGACCTCGGGCTCGGGGGCTGACGCAAGGGGCGGCGTGGCACTTACGACGCACACGGGGGTGAAGCAGGAGAGGGGCTTTCAAGTGGGACAGGGTCCCGAGCGAAGGAAGAGCCGGTAGCTCAGCTGGTAGAGCAACGGACTTTTAATCCGTAGGTCCTGGGTTCGATCCCCAGCCGGCTCATGTTTCAGGTAACGTTCACTTCGAGAGGGAGAGTGCACGTGGGTCGTTCGGACACCGTCTGGATTCGCGGACTGGGAGCGGGACTCGTCGGAGCCGCCGTTCTCGCCGTCTGGTTCTTCGTCGTGGACCTTGCACAGGGGGCGCCCTTCCGCACGCCCGCAATGATCGGGGGCGCCCTTCTCGGGATGGAGGAGCCCCGAATCACCACCGGATCCATCGTCCTCTTCACGGTCGTCCACTTCGTCGCCTTCGCCCTCGTGGGGATTGCGGCCACCTGGGCACTCCGCCAGATCGAGGTGGCACCGAACTTCCTCTTCGGGATCATCCTCGGCTTCATCCTGTTCGACGGTGTTTTCTTCGGGAGCGTGGCGGTCACCGGGATCGATGTGGTTGCCGAGCTGGGCTGGGTCGAGGTGCTCACGGGGAACATGGTGGCCGGGATCGCGATGATCGGGTTCCTGCACATGACGGGGACCGTAGCGCGTGTCGCCTGGTGGGAGGCCCTGAGTGACAACCGAGTGCTCCGGGAGGGGCTCATTGCGGGGATCGTCGGTGGCTTCGTCGTCGCGAGCTGGTTCCTCCTCGTCGACACCATTCAGGGAAGGGCGTTCTTCACCCCCTCGGCACTGGGTTCCGTACTCTTCCTGGGAGCGACGGATCTCTCCGAGGTCGACGTGTCGCTCTGGATTACGGCGGCGTACACGCCGATACACTACCTTGTCTTCGTCTCCGTAGGAATCGTCGCGGCCGCAATCGCCCGGCAGGCCGAGGAACAGCCTCCGATCCTGATCGGGGCTTTCCTCATCTTCGTGGCCTTCCAGGCATTCTTCCTCGGCGTGGTCGCGGTCGTGGCCGAGTTCCTCTTCGGGCCCCTGGCCTGGTGGAACATCGCGATCGGCAACCTGGTGGGCGTTCTCGTCATGGCGGGGTACCTCTGGAAGGCGCACCCTCGCCTGCGCGATGCGATGGACCGCGAGGCGATCGAGCATACGGCCTAGAAGGCTGTTGAAGAAGTACAGCGGCCCCCGTTGGGAGCGCAACGGGGCCGAATCGTAGGCGGTTCGTCGAAGACATAGCCGTGGCTACGTCGAGGCGAACCAACGACCGAGGCGGCCC
>SLDT01000108.1 GCA_007125125.1 Gemmatimonadota bacterium
AGACGACCTCGCCCGTGCCGTTGTACGTGACCGCCCCCTCGCGCGGGAGGGCGCCCATCGTGACCCTGGCCACGTCCCCCAGCCGGAGCACGGCGTCACCATTGCGGGCCACCGGCACCTCTTCGAGTGCTGCCAGGTCCGGAAGCCTGCCCAGCCCCCGCACGAGGAGGCGCTCCGGGCCCGACTCCACGTAGCCGCCCCCGAAGGCCACGTCGGCCTCGGCGAGCGCCGCCTCGATCTGGGCCAGCGTCACCCCGTCGGCCGCCATGCGCTCGGGCGACACCACCACATGCACCTGCTCGACCCAGCCGCCCCACGCATTCACCTCGGCCACCCCCGGCACGACCCGGAGCTGCGGGGCAATCGCCACGTCGTGCAGGGTTCGCAGGCGCGGGAGGTCCCACTCCTCGTTCGTCGAGATCAGAATGTACTGATAGACCTCGCCCATTGCCGTGGCGACCGGTCCGAGGACCGGCGCGATTCCCGGAGGAAGCTCGCCCCCGATCTGGGTCAGGCGCTCCGTCACGAGCTGGCGGGCGAAGTAGGTGTCGACCCGGTCGTGGAAGATCACCTGCGCCACGGAGAGCCCGAACCGGCTGAACGACCGGACCTCCTCCGTGCCCGGGAGCCCGAGGAGGGCTCGCTCGACCGGGAAGGTCACGAGCTGCTCCACCTCCTCGGCGGGGAGTCCCGGTGCCTCCGTGATCACCAGCACCTGGTTCGCGGTGAGGTCGGGGAAGGCCTCGACCGGGAGGTTCACGAACGAATACACGCCCACGCCGATGAGCGCCGCGACCCCCGCCGCCACGAGGACGCGGAAGCGGAGCGAGAAGCGGATGATGGACTCGATCATTCCGGGTCCTCCGCCCCGAGGAAGCCCTCGAGCACGGCCCGGAGGGTGTAGCCTCCGGTTGCGACGACGCGGCTTCCGGCGGGGATGCCTTCCACCAGTTGCTCGCTCCCGATGCGAGCCAGGGGTCGCACGGCCAGGAGGCGGAACCGGCCTTCGCCCTCGTCGAGGAAGACTGCCGGCTCGCCTTCAACCTGCTGCAGGGCGTCGACCGGGACCCGCGTGCCCTCGATCGGCGGACCGGCCTCGACCTCGACCGTCGCGAGCATCCCGGGCCGAATCCCCGGGGGGATCTCGGCGAGCTGGACCCGGAGCGCCGTCGTGCGCAGGCGGGGATCGACCCGGGCTCCGAGCCCCACCACCTCGCCCGTGGCCTCGACCCCCGGGCGGGCGGGGAAGCTCACCCAGGCGGCGCCACCCAGCCGGATCTCGCCGGCCGCGGTCTCGGGCACGCCACCCACCACCCAGAGCACGTCGTCCGTTCCAAGCTCGACCAGGGGGTCACCTGGTAGAACCGCCTGGCCCTGGGCCACCTCGAGGCCGAACACCACCCCGTCGCGCGGGGCCCGGATCACGACGTCACCACCCTCGGGGCTCAGGTGCTCGAGAATCTCGCGGGCGCGCCGCAGCTCGGCCTCGGCCACGGCGAGCGCCACCTCGCGTCGCTCCAGCTCCTCGGTCGAGAGCGCCCCGGACGCGTGCAGCCGGCGCCCGCGGTCGGCCGCGCTCCGGCTCTGGGCCACCTGCGCCTCTGCGGCGCTCGCCTCCCGCTCGGCATCGGCCAGCTCATGGGAGTGGATCCGGACCAGGGGAGCGCCGGCCCGCACCCGGTCTCCCTCCATGACGAGCACGCGCGTCACGCGCCCCTCGACGAAGCTTCCGGCCACCACCTGCGCCGTGTCCGGGGGCATCACCGTGCCCGGAACGCGAAGCCGGGCCATGCCCTCTTCCGGCTCCACCACGATGCTCGTGATTCCGGCATTCGTGAGCTGCTCGACCGTGAGCAGCACCACCCCGGGCTCCGTCTCGACCTCGGGGGGCGGTGGCTCCTCGGCCTCGCAGCCGACCAGGGTGGCCACGAGGAGGAGGGAGGCAAGGAGGCCGCGTCCGTCGAGGAGGCAGCCGAGGGGGGTGCGGCGGGGGTGCGTTCGAGGGGACATGGAGGTCCGAAGCAGGGTCAGGGGTTGCGTGCGCAGGAACGGGGCGGAGCCCGTCAGAAGAGGAGGGCGGCGCAGAGCACCGGGCCCGAGGGTTCGGCCCCCTCGAGCGTGAGGCGTGCCAGGCGGTGGCGGACCACGGACTCGCGCCAGTCCGCGCGGGCCTCGAAGGCCTCGATCCGTGCGCGGCGGGCGAGGACCAGCGACTCAAGGGAGCCTTCTCCCTCGCGGAGGGCCGCCTCCTCGGCAGCCACACCCTGCTCCAGGGCCTCGAGCCAGGCCGCGTCGAAGACCGCCCCCGCCTCCAGGAGCGAGGCCAGCGCCTCGTCGAGCGCGGCCAGGCGCCGGGCCGTCTCCTGGCGCACCGCCGCCTCGTCCTGCTGGGCGGCCACCCGAAGGGAGCGGGCCTCGTCGAGCCCCGCGCTGCGCCTGTCCAGGAGCGGAAGGGGAAGGTCGAAGCCCGCCACCAGCGCGCTCACTCCAGCCTCCCGCCGCCAGCCGAGCTGGGGGAGCACCGTGGGGAGCCGAGCCGCCGCCACCCGGGCCTCCTCGGCCTCGGCCAGCCCCGAGCGCGCGGACGAGAGCGCCACCGGGCCCGCCCCCGGAGCCGCCCCCGGGGGGGTGGGGGGGGGCGCCGGACAGCTCTCCGGCAGCCGAATCCGCAGCGGAGCCTCGGGCGAGCGGGCGAGAAGGGCATC
>SLDT01000080.1 GCA_007125125.1 Gemmatimonadota bacterium
CCCGAGCGGCTCGGGGTGCTCGCGCGGCGGCGCCTTCCTCCCGGAGACCTCGTCGTGCCGCTCGAGGCCCTGGTCCGACGGCTCCGGGGGCGGGGAGCGCGGGCCGAGGGGGGGGTGGTGCGCGGCGCCGCAGGGTTGCTTGTGCGCGTCGGGCGGGGGGCGGGCGACGCGGTCGACCGGGTCTCGAGGCAGGACCTCGCCCTCATGCGCGGGCCCGTGCTCGGCGGGATCCTCTTCGGGCTCGCGCTCCTGCTCCTGGTGGCGCTGGGGTGGTAGGGGGAACGCAGGGATGCCCCACATCGGGGAGTTCGTGACTCGATCCCGCGGTCCTGGTGTCGACTTGCAGGTGGTCTGGATGTCGACTGGAATGTGGTCCAGATGTCGACTACACCATTGTGCGGGAGAGGGATCGAAGCCCAGTCGAGACAGCGTCCTGGCCTACCGGTCTGCGCTTGAGCGGTTGTGGTTGCTGGACCCCGTTCGTGCATGGCTCCCACTACGGTGTTCGGCCCTCGTGGAACTCCCGCAGCTCCGCCGCATCCGCCAGGTCCCTCGGGCGTCCGACGGCTTCCTTGTTCCGAATCAGGTCGGGAAGCGCGAGGACCGGAACGGACACCCCGGATACCTCGATGACCTCCCTCGCATGCCAGGCCTCTTCGAAGGCCAGACCATCGATCGAGGTGAGAAGGTCGATGCGATTGGGGCCTCAACGCCTTCGTCGACGAACTCGGGCGGAGACCGGCTGGTCCCTTGCCCTGCCCGGCGCCCGGCTCACTTGAAGAGGTTCCGCAGGATCCGGCCCGTGGTGCGACCGGCCACGCGACGCCCGACCCGGCGTCCGACGCGGCCCCGCTTCACCGCGTTCACGTCGCCGAGGAGGCGTGCGAGCCAGTAGAGAAATCCGCGAAAGGTCATGCTTTGCTCCCTTGATCGGAGGAACGGTCACTCCTCACATCATAACGGGGGCGGGCGCCCGATGCACGCCGGACCGGGTCGCGCGGGGTCCGCTCAGAACTCTGCCGAGCGGACCCTGCGCGGGCGGCTGCTCGGGCCGGTGTCGATGACGGGCCCCGAGACCGGGGCTGCGCCCTCACCGCCCGGGGCGGGAGGGTCCTCGACCGCTCCCATCGCTCCGATCGACTTCACGCCCTCGAATCCCTCGCCCCCGGGGCGGGACTCGAGGTCGTCCCGGTAGTGGTCGAACCAGGGGATGCCGGCGCGCCGGTAGGCCTCGATCGTGATCGGGGTCTCCGGGGGCGTCTCACCCGTCACCCGCATCCAGTCGTGCGAGTTCAGGAGGTGGACGTAGACCCGGGCCGGGTAGGCACGATCCCAGTGTTCGAGGGGGCGGTCGTCCTCGTAGATCTCCTGCTCGATCGTGCCTCCGGGGGCGATGCCCAGGGGAACGGCGGAGGGCTCACGGACCGAGTATGCGTCGGCGGCATCCTCGAGCATCAGCACCTGCGAGAAGTCGACCCGCTCCTCGCGCGCCCGCTGCTCCTCTTCCCACTGGGCGCGGCGGAGGGGAAAGCACTGGAGCTGGATGCCATTCCACTTCGCGGTACCGGTCTTCTGCTCCTCGACCGTGTACCCGCGCCCGAGGGGCATCGCCACGAACTGGCGCACCTCCCCCTTATCCATCGCGTATCCGTCGAGCCAGGGCTGCTGGGGGGCGATGAGGTAGTTCTGTTCGGGCTTCTTCGCGAGCTTGCCGCGCCACGCCTCGCCCGTCACTGCACAGATCTTCCCCGTGCCGACCTGGATCGCCGAGGGCCAGGCGGTCCGGAAGCTCATCCAGAGCGCCTCGGCCTGGTACATGGGCAGGATCACGCCGCCCCGTTCCACGATCGTGGCTGGGAGCCGGTCCGCGAAGTCCTCGACATGCCGCAGGGGAAAGGCTCCGAACCCCGCCGGAAGCGGGTACTTGCGCCCGTCGTCCGGCACGCGGAGGGTGCGGATGAAGCTGATGCTCACGCGGGCCCTCGGGTGCACCCCGGGGAAGCGGAACTCGAGGGTGTCCCGGCGGAGGGTCACCAGGGTGTCGGGGGAGCGTTCTTCGGTCATCGTTCTCGGTCTCCGAGGGGGTTACCAGTCGCCGTCTCGCACCTCGCGCACGAGTCGCATGAGTGCGTGGTCCGGCAGGGTTCTCAGGTCGCGAAGGAGCTCGGCAAAGAGCTGCGGACGCTGGAGGATCACCTCGCGCAGGTCGCTCGAGACCTTCCCGGCCATCGCCAGGACGAGGTCGGGGTCCAGCTCCAGCTCGTGGGCCAGGCGCACGAGCGTCTCCTCGGCCGGGAGCGAGGGCGCCACATCCCGCTCCACCTGGCTCAGGTAGGAGGGCTGGATCCCGACCCGCTCCGCCACCTGCCGGAGCGAGTAGGACGAATCGTCCTCGCGCAGCGCCTCCCTGTGTTCCCGCAGAAAGCTGCCGAGTGTCCGGGCTTCGCGTGTCATGTATAGTATTTACTGAACACTCTACGGTCTGTCAACACCCTCCCCGCCCGCGGCGAGTGAAACCAGGGAAAGCCCGGTCGCTCCCGGCGTGCCCAACCGGCCGGACGTCTCTCCTCCCGAGGAGGCCCCGGGAGCCCGGGGCGCCCTCAGGGCCCGGCCAGGGCCTCGGCGATCGGGGTCGTCCCCGCCAGGAGGTCGATGCTCCGTCCGACGGTCGCCTCCTCATCCAGACATGCCACCATCACCGCCGCCACATCGTCCCTCGGAATCGACCCTCCCGACGCCGGGTCGGGGGTCACATCGACCCTTCCCGTCCCCTCCTCGAAGGTGAGTCGGCCCGGCCGCACGATCGTATGGTCCAGCTCGCTCCGGCGGAGGTGCTCGTCGGCGATCCCCTTGGCCCTCAGGTAGTGGGAGATCGGTGATCCCTGGCTCTCGGGGTCGGCCCGCAGCGCGCTCAGCATGATGTAGCGGCGAAGACCGGCGGCCTCCATCGCGGCAATGCATCGGATCGCCCCGTCCCGATCCACGGACAGGGTCTTCTCGGGTCCGGTCTTCGAGCCGGAGCCCGCGGCAAAGAGGAGGGCTTCGGCCGCCGACGCCTCGAGCGCCCGGTCGAGCGGGTCTTCCAGATCCGCCACCACCGTTGCGACCTCCATCCGGGTGAAGTGCTCGACCTGCGCTGGGTCCCGCACCATCGCCACGGGCTCGTGCGGGCCCTGCCGGAGGAGGTCCACGATCCTCCGGCCCGTGTGTCCGTTGGCTCCGACGACGAGAACGCGCATCCATGACCTCCTGCGGGAAGAAGGGATTGCGGGCGGCCCGGTCCGCCCCACCCAGTCCCACCCCGGAGCCAGTCCCGCGTTTCGCCGCGCGCCGCCATGAGTCGCAAGCTCTGGCTTCAGCGCGGCCCGGGACTTGCGGAGAGAGAGTACGTTTGACGGACGCGGTTGCGGGCGCGTCATCGCCCGCACCTCCGTGCCCCGCTACGCCCACATGTCGATGGACGGGACCTTCTTCCGAATCCACCACACGGAGTTGGGCATCGTCGAGATCGAGGCCTTCCGGATCGAGCTCGAGGGGTTCGACGACCCCTGAATCGAACGCCCTGCGACCCCCTGCGTGCGCGCCTTCGAAGTCATCGGGCCGACGGCTGGGCGGAAGGACGACCTGCGCCTAGAAGGCTGTTGAAGAAGTACAGCGGCCCCCGTTGGGAGCGCAACGGGGCCGGATCGGAGGCGGTTCGGCGAAGACATAGCCGTGGCTACGTCGAGGCGAACCAACGACCGAGGTGGCCCCGTTCCGCCCCAACCGAGCGGCCCGGGTGATAGGCGCGCAAGCGCTTCGAGTCATCGTTCCGCGAGACCTCCGAGCATTGCGCAGGAGAACCCGGAGGGCGAAGGGGGGTTGCGGCCCCGGATCGGCGTTGGAGCGCCTCACCGATGCTACGGCATCGCTGTCGGCGCTCCGCCTTGACCAGGACCGCAAGACCCCTTCGCGGGGGCCGCTGTACTTCTTCAACAGCCTTCTAAGCCCCGATACGGACGATTCCGGGGACCCTGTCGAAGGCCTTGTCGAAGCTCAGAATCCTCTGGACGTCGCGTCGCTTCATCACAGCCACATGGAGAGCGTCTCGCGCCGACATTCCGGGGATTCCGTCGATGACTCTCTTGGCGCCTTCGACATCGACCTGTTCGATCGGCAGCACCTCGTCCACCACGCCCAGCAACGCGTCGAGTGCCGGCTGAATCGCATCCGGACGCCCGATCGCGACGTACCGATGCAGGATCTCCTGCAGCACCTCGGCGCTGGTCAGGAGGCGCTCACTCTCGCCGATCGCCCCTTCGAGAAGCCGACGTGCATCCACCTTGTGTGGGTGGGGTTCTCCCACCAGGTACATGGGCACGTTCGAGTCGAGGAAGATCATGGCGTGGTCACTGATCGGCGCCGATGTAACCGCTTTCGATCTCTCGAAGCATCTGATCGATGTCCGCGGTCGGGAACTCGTGCCCGAGCGCGGACCTGACCGCCTCGAGCTTGCGGCCCGCTTCTTCGGTCGGTTCGGAGCGTCGGGCCGCCCTGAGCGATCGACGTACCCAGGCGGATACGGTCATGCCATGGCTACGGGCGATCCGCTCGATCTCCCGATACTCGTCCTCATCGAGGATCACTTGAAGGCGCTTGCTCATGTACTGAGTATGATGTGAGTGTCCTCATGAGTCAAAGTGGCATTGGTCAGGCTACCCACCATCCGGGCGCCCACCGGCTGATCACCCCGCCCGCCGGGCTCTCCGGCCCTGGATCTCTGCCGCCCCCTCCCGAACCGCCCTTCATCGCTGCACCCGCTCACCCGTCAGCCGGAAGAGCGCGTGTCCGCCACCTCGCTCATCCGACACCGTCATGCGCCCGTCGTCGTGCAGCACGAAGCGGGCCGTCGTGAGGGTCGCCGTCCCCGCCCGCCACACCGCGGGATCGAGGGGGGGCTCCGGCTCGCGCCGGACCGCCGACCAGAGCACCGACTGGTGGGTGAGGTCGGGTGTGACCACTCCCGTGTCCAGGAGCACCTGCCTCAGGATCCGTGTGCTGAACGCTCCTCGCCAGGCGCGCACCTCGCCCGGGGAAGTTCCCTCTTCGGCCGTCAGGCGGATCCAGACCTGCGCCTCGCGGCTGAAGTCCTGGCCGACCGGCGGAAACCCCTGCCACGCCTCGGCCGGTGCATCGCAGGCCGGAGCCCCCTCGATCCGAAGGGCCGCGACCACCGGAGTCCGGTCGTTCCAGGGGGGCGGGGCATACTCCTCGTAGTCACTCGGAAGCCCATCGAAGGCGGAAGGCACCAACCGCAGGCAGACCTCCCCGGCCTCACCGCCGACCTGGACCTCGAGCCGGTAGGTGCCGGCAGCCGGGTGCTCACGGGGCGGCGTGGACAGGTGCACCCGATGTCGGGCATTGCGCACCATCGCGGCGACGGGATGGGCGTTCCAGCGATCCGGATGCTCCCCTGCCCACTCGAGCATCGCGTCGTAGATCAATCCAGGTGGTGGGCCGTCGAGTGGATCGCTGCGAACCGCCGTGGAGACAAGTGCCATGAACCTGAAGAGCTCACGCGCCGAGAGGTGGTCGCGCTCGACCTCCTCCGCGGAGCGCCCGGCCTCGACCGCGCGTTGCACCCGGCGGTGCTCGACTCCGGGGAAGGGGCTCTGATACGGCCGGTGGGCGTGGATGACCGGGATGCCTTCCACCCAGTGCTCGGGTGCGAGGAGACGACCCTCGAAGAGGTTCTCGACCCCGGGCTCGGCATGCAGGATCGAGGCGTCCGCCCATAGAATCGGTTGGCAGGAGGGGCCGTAACCCCACCAGACGACGATGGCCCGCTCATGCTCCGCGAGGAGGTCGCCCGGCCCTCCGTCGCCCCTCCGGAGGGACTCGATGAGATCGACCACCTGGCCCCGTACCTCGAGGCCCTCCGCACCGGGCGGCGTGCGATAGTCCCGCAGCATCACCCCGGGAGCCACCGGTGCGGCGATCGAATCGGAGGTGCCGACCCCAAGAAAGTGAACGGACCGCGTCAGGAGTGAGGGGTCCCAGGGCGACAGCATCCGGCAGGCCGAGAGCTCGCCCGCGGGAGGCAGGCCGAGACCCGCCACGAGCGCCACTCCCCCCAGCACGAGCCGCCGGAGGCCGGACCATCGAGCCATGAGAGTCTCCTCGGAGGAAGGGATGCCGGGCGCTCACACGCCGCAAGGGCGCTGCCGGGCCCGGCCCGAACGGCCGACGACACTGCCCGAGGCGAGCCGCGCCAACCGCGAGCCACGCCCCCCGCGGGCAGGTGAAACTTGAGGGATCCTACCGCGCCCGCGCAGCATCGGTTCCCGGAAGACCCGGTCCCCCCTGCCGGGCCCGGAGCGCTCGGCGCTCATCGTTCGGTATCCCAGGCTTCGCCCGTGGGAGTCACCACGTCGCTCTGCAGGGCCACGCGGCCGGCGAGAGCTCCGAAGATCCGTAGTGGCGGGGGGTTCTCCTCGACGGGCGACAGAGTGGCGATCGGCCTTCCGTAGCGGGTGACGACGAGGGTCTGGCCCCCTTCGGCAACCCGCTGCAGCCACTCGTGCCAGGCATTCTTCAGGTCGCTCGCCGACACCTCCGTCACGCCGTAGCCCGCGGCGGCCTCGCGTACGCTTCGGGATTCCCTTCGCTCTGGACTCATCCTCACCCTCCGTTCAATTCAACCCACAAGGATACCCCCAACAAGGCTTCCCGGGGAAGGGCAATCGATGAGGGGGTGCGGGCCTCCTCGACCACTTCCTCTCGAGCCGGGCGGTCGGGGCGCGGTACCCGTGACACACCACCCACTCTGCGGGCCTCCTCGACTGCCGAGCGACCACAAGTCTTCACCGACCGCAGGATTTCGGGAGCGTGAAGACTTGCACCCCGGATTCCGACACGAATCCTTCACCATCGTTTCGGTCTCGGACGAGCGTGAAGACTTGTGGTTCGCTTTCCGATCCCAACCCTTCACGATCATCGTCGTGCTGCACTCGCTGAAGGGTTGAGGTCGCGTGGGCCGTGCATCCCGCCTCCCGAAGGATGTGGAGCGGCGCTGTGCGCCGCACCCATACATCCCTGACTCCGAGCTCGGACGATGTGCATGAGTCGCGCAGGAGCGAGCGCGTCCCGCGCCAGAGCGTGCAGCATTCGTCTGCGTCCGTGCAGATCGAGTGAACGGACACAGACATTTCCGTCGGAATTCGCCGGAAACGTCTGCGTTCGATGTTGCGAGGAACGGTGTACACAGACGTTTGCGTCGTTTTCCGCCTCAAACGTCTGTCTTCGATGTCGGGTCACACACGGACGCAGACATTTCCGTCGCGAGAGACCGCGGCGATTGCACGGGAGCGCCCATGGGGGGGTGTCCGGGACCGAGCTTCTGGGAGCGAGCGACGAAGCCACGCCCCGGGAGCCGGCGGCCCCAGCGGCGCGAGTGTCCCGGACACCCCCCCATGGGTGCTGCCCGGCCCCGCCTCATGCGGCCTCGGCCCCGGCGGCGATTCGGGTCAGGAGGGTTCGCCCGCACCGAGGAGGTGCTATCGCCTCCTCACCCCCGCAGCCGCCGGGTCAGAACCCGGTCGAGCGCCCCGGCGAAGGCCCGCTTCTCCCGGGCCCCGAAGGCCGACGGGCCACCCGTCTCCACCCCGGTGTCACGCAGCCCCTGCATGAAGTTCCGGATGGAGAGCCGCTCGCCCACGTTCTCCGGCGTGAGCTCGTCGCCGCGGTGGTCGATCACGAGCACCCCGCCCTCGACCAGCGCCGCGGCGAGCGGGATGTCCGCGGTGATCGCGAGATCGCCCGGCTCCGCGTTCTCCACGATGTGCCGGTCCGCCACATCCGGCCCTCCCTCGACGCGCACCGCCGAGACGAAGGGGTTCCCCGGGGGCACGTAGAGGCGCTGGTTCGAGACCAGGAGGGCCTCGAGCTAGAGGCGCTTCGCCGCCCGAAAGACGATCTCCTTCACATCGCGCGGGGCCGCGTCGGCATCGATCCAGAGCCTCATGCGACGGACCCTCCGACCGCGAACCCCCGCAGGTTCGAGGGCCGCGTGAGGAAGGGCGCCACGCGGCTCCAACCCATCCCGCCATCGTCGCTCCGGTGCACGCCGCGCTCGTCCGCGGCCCACAGCTCACCGGGGGCGGTTCCCGCCCGCAGGAGGGGCGCGATCGTGACCGGGGGTTCGGGCCACCCCTCGCGCACCCGCGTCCAGGGGCCGTCGCCCTCCCGCCGGTAGACCCGGCCATCGGCGCGCCCGGCCACATAGGTCGAGCGCGGCCGGCTCGCTCCCGAGACCACGACCACCCCCGGGGCTCCCGGGTCGATCGCGATGCTTCGCAGGTATCCGATCCCGAACCCCTCGCGGGGCCGCTCCCACCGGTCCCCCCCGTCGGGGCTCTCGAAGTAGCCGTCGCCCGCCGCCACCCGCAGGAACTCGGGCCGCTCCGGGTGCACCGCCAGCTCGTGCGTGTCGAAGGGGCCGCCCGGGACCCGGTCGCTCCAGCTCCGACCCCCGTCGCGCGTGCGCACGAGCGCCCCGGCCTCGATCGCCAGCCAGAGCCGGTCGGGGTCCGTCGGATGGCATCCGATCCAGCGCACATGATGCGTCTCGGGCTTCGGGGGGAAGGCCCACTCCGGAGAGGAAGGCAGCTCGGTCAGCTCCGCCGTCGCCAGCCACTCCACCCCTCCGTCGCGGGAGACGAAGAGGGCACTCGGCTCGCAGCCGGCCCAGACGAGGTCCGGGGCGGCCGGGCTCGCCGCGATCGAGAGGATCGCGCGTCCCTCGAGCCCCGAGGGCGCCCACGAACGGCCGCCGTCGTCGGAGCGGAGCACGCCGTCGGCGGTCGTCCCCGCCCAGGCGCGCCCCGGGCGGTGCGGGTCGAGGGCCACGCAGCTCGGCCTCCGCCCACCGAGCCCCTCGCCCGGCTCGACCCGGCCCGAGGCGGGGTCGACCACGAGGAGCTCCGTCCCGGTCGCGACGAGGAGGAGGGGCGCGGGCATCGTCAGGCGGGCTCCCCGACGTGGGTCAGCCACCCGTGCCGGTCCTCGACCTCGCCGGTGGCGATCGCCAGGTAGTCGGCCTGGAGGGTGCGGGTGATGGGGCCCGGCCGCCCTTCCCCCAACGGGATGCGGTCGACGCTTCGGATGGGCGTGATCTCGGAGGCGGTGCCGGTGAAGAAGAGCTCGTCGGCGATGTAGAGGGACTCGCGCGGGACGTGCTGCTCGCGCACCGGGATCCCGCGGTCGCGTGCGAGGGCGAGGACGGCGTCGCGGGTGATCCCGGCGAGGGAGGTGCCGTCGAGGAAGGGGGTGACGAGGACCCCGTCGCGCACGAGGAAGAGGTTTTGCCCCGAGCCCTCGCTCACGAGTCCGCCGGGTCCGAGGGCGATGGCCTCGCTGTAGCCGTCGGCGACGGCCTGCGCCTTCATGAGCTGGGCGGCGTTGTAGTGTCCGGCCGCCTTCGCGGCGACGGGGAAGGTGTTGGGGGCGGCGCGCGCCCAGGACGATGTGCAGGCGTCGATGCCTTCTTCCAGTGCGCCCGCGCCGAGGTAGGTGCCCCAGGGCCAGGCGGCGATCCAGGTCTCGATCGGGGAGGCCTCGGCGAAGAGTCCGGCGGCGCCGTAGCCGCGGAGCACCATCGGGCGGAGGTAGCAGGCGTCGAGGCCGTTCTCGCGGATGACGGTGATGCACGCCCCGGTCAGCTCGGCCGCGGTGTGGGCGGGGCGCATCCGGTAGATCGTGGCGGAGTCGAGGAGGCGGCGCAGGTGCTCGGGGAGGCGGAAGATCGCGGGGCCGCGGGGGGTGGCGTAGCAGCGGATTCCCTCGAAGACCGAGGTGCCGAATTGCACGGCGGTGCTCAGGAGGTGGATGCGGGCATCGGCCCAGGGCACGAGGGTGCCGTCATGCCAGATCCACTCGGACTCCCCGATGCGGCCGCTCAAGAGTCGGGGTCCCCGGCGTGGAAGTAGCTGTCGCTCCCGTCAAGCCAGTCGGCGCGCGGGGGCGAGAAGATGTCGACGTCGAGGGTGTCCTCGAGGGCGGTGGCCTCGTGGGGGACGTGCGCCGGGATGTGGAGGACCTCCCCGGCGCGGACGGTGACCTCGCGGTCGAGCTCTTCGCCAAGCCGGAAGTGGAGGGCACCGCTCACGATGTGGGTGAGCTGCTCGTTGTGGTGGGCGTGCTTTGGGACGACGGCGCCCTTGTCGAGGAAGACCTGGGCGATCATCATCGCGTCGCCATTGACGATGCGGCGGCGGATCGTGTCGGTGACGCGCTCCCAGGGGAGGTCGTCCCAGGGGACGTGGCGGGGCGTGGGCACGGAGGTCCCGTCGGGGGTCGCGTCGGGGGTTGGCTCGCGGGTCGGCTCGGGGGTCATGTGGGCGGTGCGCGGGGTTCGGGGTTCAG
>SLDT01000085.1 GCA_007125125.1 Gemmatimonadota bacterium
AAGCGCCGGAGGTCGCGCTCGATCTTTATGGGAAGCGGTGCCTCCAAGGCTGCGGCCACCTCGTCGATTTCCGGAAGACTCAGATTCGGAGGGGGATGAAGTCGCACCTGGTGCGCGGCAGACCGGAAGAGTGGACGGATACGCGGGCTCAGGTTCGCCGGATCTGTTGACTTCTCCCATTCTGCGAAGATGTCATCGCGGGCGACCTTCCAAGCACGATAGGCGAGATCGAGGACGTCGTCGCCAACCTCCAGTCCTTGGCAGTCCTCCGCGCAGGCCATCAGGGACAAACACCGCAGGGTTTCCCTCTCGATTCCGGCCGCCGGATCCTCGGGAATCTCGTCCAATGCACGAGCCTTTGACACGAACCGGTAGAACGTGCGCCCGTAAACGTCAGCGCAGAAGGTGAAGCCCTCCGGGTCACCAGTCCGGTTGCGCCGATCCTGCCGGCGCATGACGGCGCCCACGCCCCACGGCAGATCCTTGATTCGGTCCCCGTACTGCTTGCTGATGGCCTGCCGAAGCTCCTGTCGGAACTCCTCACCGGACTGGGCCCCCACTTCGCCCCCAGCCGCGAAGAGGGATGGGTCCTCCCGTCTCAACCTGTCGATCTCCTCCCGATCGTCGGCGTAAACGTGGTCCGTGATCTGAGCTCCGGGGATGACGATCTGGTCGAGCCCGATCGACGCGGCGGCCTGAGCCAACTTCGTCCGGATGCGCTCTTCCAGTGTGAGGAGTTCGTCGAGCTCGCGGTCAGGGAAGATACATGTGAGTTCAACCTGCTCGTGGGGCGAGCCGATACGATCGATGCGGCCATGCCGCTGCACGAGGCGCATCGGATTCCAGGGCAGATCGTAGTTGATGATTCGGCCCGCTTGCTGGAGGTTCATCCCCTCAGCGAGCACATCGGTCGTGAGCAAGATGTCGAATCGATCCTCGCTCTGGCTGGGTGGCGCCTCGGTCGAAATTGGGGCAAAGCCGAAGACTGCCCTCGAGCGCTCGCCCTTCTCAGCCTCGGCTCCGGCGACCACCGCTATGCGCCCACGGTAGCTCGCGAGCTCATGGTTCGTCGCCAAGGCCTGCTCGAGGTGGTCCCGGACCCACCCGATGGTGTCCGCAAAGTAGGAGAAGACAAGCACCTTCCTGCGCTGCCGCTCATCGTTGTCCGATAGCCGGTCCCGATGAGCCTCTTTGGCGATCCGAACAAGCTCCCGCTCTAGGAGTTTCAGTTTCGGATCCTGGCGTGCCTCAATGGGAGCCGCGGTCTCGAGCAGCTCCTTGAGGATGCGGAGATCCGCCTCCACAGCCGCCTTCAAACGTTCCGTGTTGGCCGGCGCTCGCTCAATGTCGTGGTCCTCGAATACCTCCTCCCACGCCTCGTCTGTGTCCGTATCTCGCAAGACTTCGAGGTCACGGGACGTGGGGATGTACCCGTGATCGAGGGCCCTCAAGAACTCTTCGTGACCCAGGATCATCCGGCGAAAGGTGGTGCGGAAGGCATGCACGGAGGACTCGAAACGCTTGAGTAGGCCCGACCGGATCAGCCCGGCCATCGTGATCTCGTTGCCATCCGGACCCTCGGGAAGATATAGCCCAGGCTGATACCTTGCGAGCTTCAGACCCTCCGGGTTCTCCGGGTCCAGGAGGTGGGCAAACCGCTCGAAGTACGACGGAAGTATCGACGACAGGTCGTAGGTGGCAGAGCGTACTTTGGGCTCAGGGAACCGGATGGCGATTTCGTTCCCATCCCCGTCCTTGAAGTGGTCGCCGGGGTAGTGCCGCATGACATGGCTGCGGGTTCGTCGGACGGTCGTCTCGTCGATGACGTCGAAGAGCAGCTCTGGCGAAAGCGTGTAGGGGTCGATCCGGCTCGCCTCCTGGAACCTCGCTCGAAGGCTCGGAATGCCCTGCTCGGCAAACACCGCATCATGGTGCACGAAGAAGGTGAGAAGGTCGTAGAGATCCCACAGCGAGTTGTTCACGGGCGTCGCTGTGAGGAGTACGACCTTCTTGGGCGGGTCCCCGCGAAGGAGCCGGCGAAGCGCGCGGGCCCGCTTCGTGTCTGGATTCCTGAAGGCATGTGCCTCGTCCACCACGATCAGAGAGTAGTCCTTGATGTCCGCGGAAAGGTACGACCCGTCCCCCTCGCCGAGTTGCGCTTCCGTTGCGAGTTGGTCGATCGAGATCACCTCGATGCCACTTTGGTACTTCTGCGCGAACCTGGCCCACATCCCGTCACGGAGCTGCGCGGGCGCGATGAGCAGTGCACGCTGTCTTCGGCGTTCGATCACCTCCATGAAGATCTCAGCCGCGATGAAGCTTTTCCCGAGACCGACGGAGTCCGCGACGATCACACCATTCAGCTCATCCAGGATCCGACGGGCCCGAAGCACTCCGTCTTTCTGGAAGCCCGTAAGCTGGATCCTCCCACCCGTGATTTCGGCCTCGTCCTCCAACTCCTTACCGTAGCGTTGCCAGAGCGCCTTCAAGTAGATCAGGTAGGGAGGGTACGCTGTGAACCGGTCCTTGTAGATCTCCGACAGGTCGTATTCCTCTGCCTCATCCCAGAGCGCCTCGAACCAATCCTTCACGCTCCGCCAGGCGGACGGCTGGTAGTTCCCGAGGTTCAGCTCGAGGTTCGAGGTAAGCCCCGCCGCCGTGAAGTTCGAGGACCCCGA
>SLDT01000012.1 GCA_007125125.1 Gemmatimonadota bacterium
ACGGCCTCGCCCCCCGCTTCCTGCGTCGTACCCTCCTGCGCACCCTGCGAGTCTCGCGGACCGCCTGGCTGGAGGCTCTGCGGGAGCGGGCCGAGAGCGACTGAACGTTCGTTCAGTCCGGTGCGCTCCTGCCCTGAACGATCGTTCAGTCTCCCCCGAGGGCGATCCCGAGCTGCAGCTGGAGGAAGGCTTCGATGACCCGGGCATGCGCCTCGGCAAAGGCCGCCATGTTCTCGGCTGCCGTGCCCCAGGGGCGGTTGAAGCGGACGTCCTGGTTCACCTCGAGCTGGAAGCCGCATATCGGCTCTCCCCCCCGGCAGCTGTGCCGGCCGGTGTTGTAGCCCCCGGAGAAGAAGGCGCCGGGAGGCGTGGGGTTGAGAGGCGAGGGGACGGAAGGGTAGCCCTCGGCCTCGAAGAGGGCGCCGAGGGACGTCTCGCCCCGGATCAGCTCGGAGTGGGAACGCCCGGTGCGGGCGACCCAGCTCCGGAGCGCGCTCTTCTCGACCGCCCAGCTCTCGTCGAGTTCGGCGTCGGAGCGGTTCAGGTCGGCGGTCGTGATCATGTATCCGAGTTCGAGGGCCTGGAACTCGTGGCCATGTCCATGGAGGTCGATGTAGATCCCCTCGCCATGGTCGGCCTCGACCCGCTCGAGCGCGGTCTCGGTCCAGTGGTGGAACTCGCGCCAGGCGCGCTCGGCGGTGGGGTTCCCCTGTGCCGCCTCCTGGATTGCCCGATTCGCGTCGAGCTTCGTGCGACGGAGGTGGAGAACGACGAGGTGGGGGCGCTCTCCGGTCCGGGCCTCGAAAGCGTCGGCGAGGAGGTAGGCGAGTTCGTCCGTGTTCGTGTCCATCACAGTCGTGCCCCAGGTGCGATCGGGGATGTCCGAGGGGGTCTCACGGCCGCCATGCGGCGCGGTGATCACGATCGGTAGTGTGCCCGGGATGTACTCCACGAAGTTGCGGTGTCCGCGGTGGGATGTGCCGGGGGTCGCGGGGAGGGCATTCCCGGAGGCAGTCGCCGTGACCTGCCCCGCGCGCAGCCGGAGGGTCGAGGCCGTGCCGGGGGTCCGCCCCGCGTACCAGGCTAAGGTGACCTCGCCATTCGCGCCCGTTTCCGGGCTTGGATCGACGACCCACCCCGATCCCTCGGTCACCCGTGCCTCGAGAGCCTGCCCTGCGACGGGATTCCCGAACTGGTCGAGCGCTCGGACCCTGACTCCCTCCGGAAAGGGGGCGCCCACGACAGCCTCCTGAGCCCCGCCCGAGATGATCTCGAGCGTCGTGAGAACCGCGTCTTCCGCGGGTGCTGTGGTTCCGCTCGAACAGCCCGCGGCGGCAGACAGAACGAGGAGGAACAGGGAGACTGGGCGATGTGCCGAGATGTGCATGGCGTCACGGATCGGAATGGGGTAAGATTCCCGCTCCGCGAGGCTGCCGAGGAACGACAGCCTCGCGGAGCGCGGTGACGTTGCCCGATGGCATTGACGTCGCCCATCCCATTATCGCCGGTAGGCTCCGAAGTTCCACGAACGAAGGGGCATGACCACCCGGCTTCGACTTCCGCACCTCGATTCCTGCACTCTGTTCCGATGACACCCTTTCCGGCCCCGCCCGATCCCGAGAGCGCCCCGCCTCCCGAAGAAGAGATCCGTTCCCTCCTGGAGGGGAATCGACGTTGGGTCGAGGCGGTCGAGCGGGACGACCCGGGGACTTTCCCGGAGCTCGCGCGGCGGCATCGGCCCCCCTTTGCCCTCGTGGGGTGCTGCGACGCCCGGATGCCGATGGACCTCATGACGTCGGCGAGCCCCGGGCACCTCTTTCTTCACCGGAACGTGGCAAACCAGATTCGTCCGGACGACCCCGCGATCCGGGCCTCCCTCGACTTCGGGCTCGGCGTGCTCGGTGCCAGACATCTCATCGTGTGCGGGCACACGGGGTGCGGTGGTGTCACGGCCGCCCTTCGGGGCAAGGGCCCGCCTTCCGTGCTGGACTGGGTGACTCCGATCCGGGAGCTGGTCCTCGAGACGGGCACGGAGGATCCGGACGAGCTGTCCCGCCTGAACGTGGTCCATCAGCTCGAGAGAGCGCTCGAGCTGGAGGTCGTGCAGGAGGGAATCCGCCATCCGACCCGGGTTCTTCGCCTCCATGGCTGGGTCTTCTGCCTGGACACGGGCCGAATCGAAGACATCCCCCTGCCCATCGATCGCTGGCGCGCCGAGGGGCGGATCTGACCGCTTGATGGAGGAATCCCTCGCGCCCGTGATCGACACGGATGGCTGGGCCGTGGCTGCCTTCGTCGGCTACCTGGTCCTGCTCATCGCCATCGGCGCCCTCTCGGCTCGCTTCTCGTCCCGCGGGATCGGGAACTTCTTCGTCGGCGGCCGGAAGATGAACCGGTGGGTCGTCGCCCTCTCGGCGGTGGTCTCGGGCCGGAGCGCGTGGCTTCTCCTCGGGGTGACGGGGATGGCGTGGAGCATGGGGGTCTCGGCGCTCTGGGCGGTGGCGGGATACACGATCGTCGAGTTCTTCCTCTTCTTCTGGTTTGCCCCCCGCCTACGGCGCTTCGCGGGGGCCCGCGACTGCGTGACGCTGACCGACGTCTTTGCAGAGCGCTTCCCCGAGCGGGCGAACGCGCTCCGGGTCGCGGTCGCCGGCGTGATCCTCCTCTTCATGGCCG
>SLDT01000220.1 GCA_007125125.1 Gemmatimonadota bacterium
ATGTCGGGCACCGGTTCCGTTGGCAACGGCGCGACGGGCGCAGCGAATCCCACTGGTCTGCCACCACCCCGGGAGCCGGCGACCTGCGCCTCGAATACCACGGCAGTGCCCCCGGGCGGCCGCCGGACAGGATCACCGTCGCCGCTGCCGGAATGGATTTGAGCACGCTCCTGCGCCCAGCCGCCGGGTTGCGGCTGCGCACGTCCCGGGCACTTGACCGGCTGGCGGAGCATGATCCTGCGGGCCAGCTGGATGACCTCTACCTGGATCTGGAGCGCGCGGAACAGGGATGGCGTATCGGCGCCGCGGACGCCACCGTGCGGGACCTGGCCGTTGATGCGGCCGGGGAACTGCCCGCCGTCAAAGGACTCGATTTCTCCCTGCAGTGGCGCGACGACCGGGGCGAACTGGTGCTCGACAGCAACGGCCTCGATCTGGACATGCCGTCGCTGTTCGCCGACCCGTTGTGGGCGGACCTGCTGCATGCGCGGGTCGGCGTGGAACCGGCGGGCGACGGCTGGGATGTCGACGTTCGGGAGTTCCGGCTGGCGAACGCCGATGCGGCAGTCGAGGGGCACGGGCTCATCGGGCTTCGCACGGAGCTGCAGCTTGATCTGACGCTTGGCATTCTGCGGGCCGACGGCAGCGAGGTCGCGCGCTACTTGCCCGTGCACAAGCTGCCCGCGAACACCTACCGCTGGTTGGTAGAGAGTATCCGGGGTGGCACGGTGACCGGCGGCAGCATGGTGTTCCGCGGCAACCCCGCGGAGTTCCCCTTCGAGGACGACCAGGGCCTGTTCCATCTCTGGGCTTCGATCGAGGGCGGGCGGCTGGATTACCGCGCCGGCTGGCCGGAGGCACACGGGCTTTCCGGAAGGCTGGTCTTTCACAACGCCGGGTTCCGTGCCGAAAATGCTGCGGGCCGGATCCTGGATACGGTTGTCCGTGACACAGAGGTCGTGGTCGCGAACATGCTGCAGCAGCCGGAGCTTGAGATCCGCGGGCAGGCGCAAGGAACCCCCGATGACCTCAGGGCATACCTGGAGCAGGCCGGAATTGGGGGTGGTTTCGGCCCTTTGGTCACCGGCGTGCAGCCCGGCGGTGCCAGCGAACTCGACCTGGCGCTGAAGATCCCGCTGCGGCGCGGCGCAGCCGAGGGGGTGCGGGTGGCCGGTCGGCTGCAGGTCAGCGAGGGGGGGCTGGCGCTCCCGGAGTCGGGCATCCGGTTGGCCGGGATCGAGGGCGAACTGCGGTTTGATCCAGACACGGGCGTTCGTGGTCAGGACATCACCGCACAGGTGCACGATGAACGGGTGGTGATCGACGTCCGCCGCGATGCCGCGGGACACAGCACCCTGATCCACGCGCGCGGGCGGCAACCCCTGGCGCCCTGGGTTGGCGAGCGTTCGATGCTACTTGAAAGCGTGCGGGGCGAGCCTTACTGGGAAGTCGACATCTTCGTCGATGCAGCAGGCGATGCCCGGCTGGAGTTGTTTTCCGATCTCGAAGGCGTGCAGTTGGATTGGCCGGCACCCCTTGCCAAGACCCGGGGAACGCGGCGTCCGCTGCGCATCGTCTGGCCGCTGGATCAGGCCCGTGAGTCGATCGTCCGGATCGATTACGACGACGTGGCCGTGGGCAGTGTGCGGCTGGCTCCCGGTCGGGTGAACGAGCCGGTAGCGGTGCGGGCTGTGGCCGTCGCGCTGGGGCGGTATCGCCCCGTGGTACCGCCGCTGCCGGAGCAGGGAATCGATCTGCGGGCCAAGCTCGAGTCACCCGATGTCGAAGCCTGGCAGCGGTTGCTGCAGGCATGGGCGCCGGCCGATGTGCAGGTAGGTACCGCGGATGGTCTGCAACTGGTCAGAGCGGAACTGGACATCGTTGACGGCCTGCGCTGGCGCAGGCAGTCCTTCCCGGGCCTGCGGGTCCGCCTCGAACCGACCGGCCAGGGCCAGCTTTTAGAAGTGGATTCCGAGTGGCTGCAGGGCCGGGCGTGGTCCGTGCGGCCTGAGTTCCTGGACGATGCGACGCAGCCGCTATGGCATGTGCATCTGGATCGGCTGCAGGTGGATGACTGGACGGGCCCGGCCGACCGGACCGAGCCGGGGCTGGATCCGGCACTCAACGATCCGAGAACCTGGCCTGCGGTCGATCTTCGCGTGGCCGACCTTCGGCTTGCGCGGCTTAAGCTCTCCGGTCTGGAGCTCGATCTGCGCTCCGTGGAGCAGGGTCTTGAAGTCAGCCGGCTGCGCGCGGGCTCCCCGAAGGCGGGCGTGGCACTGGAAGGGAGCGGGCATTGGCTGGTCAACCCCGACGGGAGCACGGAATCGCAACTGGTTGCAGAAGTCAGCGGCAGGGACTGGGGGCAGGGCCTGGGTTCCATGGGCATATCGGCCGCGCTGGAACAGGGTGACGGTACGGGTGTCGTCGAGCTTTCCTGGCCCGGTGCGCTGTACGCGCCGGACCTCGCAAGCCTGCAGGGGCGGGTTCGCATCGACGTGATGGACGGAAGTCTGCGCGAGGTCGATCCCGGAGCAGGCCGCCTGCTGGGGCTGGTCAGCCTCGATCTGGTGCCGAGACGACTGCGCCTGGACTTCAGGGATGTCTATACTCAGGGGCTGACC
>SLDT01000162.1 GCA_007125125.1 Gemmatimonadota bacterium
GAGAAGAAGGTGATCCGGACGAGGAACGGATCCACGACCCACAGTTCGTTCCCGGACCACCCGATCCCGCCCGCGGTACTCCGGAACTCGCCGGGCCCCTCCCCCCGGCCGCCGATGCGGCGCACGAAGCGGCCACCTGCATCGTAGACGAGAACCTCCCCTCGGTTGGGCTCCGTCACGTAGATGGTCCCGTCGGGCCCGACAATCAGGTGTCCGGGAGACTCCAGGTTGTAGTCGGGTTCGTCGATCGCCCCGATCCGCAGATCCTCGACCAGTTCGAACACCGGTGGCGCCTGAGCACACAAAGCCCCCGGGCACAGGGCAGCGAGAACCCCCATGACAAGAAGACCACGACATCCCGCCGTATTCATCGGCCACGCCCTCACCGGAACCTCCGTGTCACCGGCTCCCGGTCGAGCCGCTGCACGGGGGAGCGGGCCGCGTCGGGGAGCTCGCGGAGGAGGGCGCACCGCAGACAGTCATAGGTGGGAGCGCGCGAACGGGGCCGTGCGAGTCCTGTCCATTCGACGGTGATTGCCCGCTGATAAACCTGCTGGGACGTAAACCGGTCAGGGTGTAGCCCCCATCCCCGGGCAAAGACCTGCCAGTGCTCACCTGAGAGCTGGGGGAATCTGATCTTGGCGCGGGAGGTCACCCAGCCGCCAAAGATCGCCGAGAACTCCACCATGCTCCCGAAGTCCCGATCGTTCGCGCTTCCCATATTGTATGCGGAGAGGCCTGCTCCCTGTCGGTGGGGACCGATCTGCCTCCGCATCGCCCTCCCCAACATCCTTCGCTCAGCCATCGTCTGCCCCCAGGGCAGGTCGGGGTTGCCTGTCTCATCGCGGAAGCCGGCCATCATTCGACGCAGCCTCGCCCTCTCATGATCCCACAGAAAGTCCCGCACGCCCACCCAGTGGCTTTCGATACGGGCCGGACGCATCTGGATCGTGTCGAGCCAGATCGTGCCACGCACATCGTAGACCTCGGAGTCCGGCAACGGCCGATAGGTAAGGCCGGTCCATGCCGAGTCAGGATGGTCGGCCACCCCGAGGCAGCGACTTTCGAGGAACGCTGTCGAGACCGCCACCTCGGGGGTCACCGCGTGATATTCCGGCTCTGCCCACCAGGGCTCCAGCGGCGCCGGCACGATGAACCCCCTGCGCACGAGTTGATCGGGTGCCGGAGCCCCCTGGCCTCGCGTTACGTCGACCATCATCGTGTCGAACACCTGGAAACGGGCCTGCGGGCGTTCCGGTTCCTCGATGATGATGCGCGCGTGATAGCTCGGGATCCTCGCCTCGGTCTCGATCACTCTCCCCAGCAGCTCCCGGCTCAACTCGACCAGACGCACGATTGCCGGTCCATCCTCCACCGGGGTGTTGCAGCGTCCTTCACCGAAGGCCGTGACCCCCTCCACGGCGAGGGCACGGGCTTCTACGACTACCGGGATCACACCGGGCCCGTCGCGCTGGAACTCCCGCTCTTCCGAGAGCCAGGTGTCGTAGCCCAGGCGCTCCACCTGAATCTGGTACACGCCCTCCCGGGGTACCCGGAGCACTGCGCGGCCCGCCGCATCCGTCGAGGCCCCGGCCACGATCCGCTCATCCGGGTCGAGGAGCCCGACATATGCGGTCGCGACTGCCTCGCCGCTCGTCGAAGTCACCTGGATCGTCACCTCGAACGTGGCCTGCGCGAACCCTGAGGTCGGCGACATGCCGACCGCGAGGAGAAGCGCCACGAGCATCCCGCGCAGCGTGGTTCTGCTGCGCGGGATCCAGCGACTCGTGCCTGACTCGCTCGTGCGAGGACAGGGCTTCGGATTCACCCGCGGTTCAAGCCTGAGTGCCGCCATGATCCGTATCTCCATCAAAACCGGAACTAGACCGGACTGTGGTCCGGGCTGCACGTCCTGAGGCGGGTCCGCAGAGCAACCCACCGCCATGCCTGCGATCAACAAGCGGCGGATCGCCGACACCCGTTCGTCCGCACAAACGATTCGCGCGACGCGGGCGCTCTTCGCCTTTCGGGCGGTCGCACCGCCGCTCCGCCTTAATGCTCCAGGCATGTTCACGGTTTCGGAGGCTGGCATGCCGAACTCCTCTTGCATGACCGGGACCTTACGACCCGGGCCCCTGCCCGAATGCCAGTCCGGCCCGCGGCACGTCGCGCGCGCACGAACCCCACTCGGAGGCATTCGTACTTATCACGTTCCTACCCATCTAGCCAACGCGCAAGTCCCCCGGAGGCAGTGAGTTCCAAGATATGGAACCAGCCTGCACGGCATCAGCCGACAGGCTCCGGACCGGACAGAGCTGACGACACAACGGCTTTCCGCCGGCACGCTCCCCTCGAGAGCTCCAAGCAGGCCACAGGGGGGCACGTGGAGAGCACAGCGCAACCAAATGTGCTACATACACTTACAACTTTACGGGTCCCCGTGCCCGCGAATCCACATCCTGACGCCCCGTCGCGCCCCTCATGCCGCCGGACCGCGGATGGCGGCCCGTGCGCGCATCGCCATCTCCTCGGCGCCCACACGGTCCAGTCCGGCGAGCGTCAGCTCGAGAAAGCCCGAGCTCGCCCTACTCAAACGACGCGGGCTGACCTCTAAA
>SLDT01000273.1 GCA_007125125.1 Gemmatimonadota bacterium
CACCGGGAGATCCTCCACACCCGGAGCACGACCCGCGTCGAGCTCACCCTTCCCATGGAGGCACCGGCCGCGGAGACCCCGGACGCCGACCCCCCCGCCAACCGGATCCTCGTCGAGTGGACCCGAACCCCGGCCGAGCGCGCGGACCCCCTCCGGGTCCTCGCCTCCCCGGAAGAAGGCACCCTCGCCCGCGCACGCCGCGCCGCGGAAGAGGCGCTCGCCGCGTCCCTCCCCCATCCGGAGCGCCCGATCGCCCTCGTCCTGCCCGGCTACCCGGAGCGGGACGCCCTCCTCGACCGGATGACCCCGCCCGACCACCCCTGGATGGGCACGGTCATCCTTGCCCTGGCCGGGGACCCCCTTCTCCGGGCCATCGACCCCGCGGCCACCCGTGCCCTCGTCGCGAGCGCCGGCCAGGCCCCCCTCGACGGTATCGAGCACCTCGTCCTCGCCGCCGACGGCCCCCCCGCCTGGGAGGCCGCCCTCCTTGACGCCCTCGGCCGCGCGACCGATCCGCTCCCCCCGCCGCACGAGATGGACCCCCGCCAGGTCGACGCGGAGACCCTCCGCGCCTGGAGCCGAGCCCCCGACCCCGCCGCCGCCGCCCCCGCGCCCCTCGAGGCCGGCTTCGCGCGCTGGCTCTGGGGAGGCGTCCTGCTCCTGCTCCTCCTCGAGGGACTCGTCCGACGGAGGGCCCGATGACCGCCGCCGACGGGCGCGAGGCCCTCAGGAAGGCGCTCCGGCAGACCCGTCGCCGACGGCGCCTCCTCGCCCTGGTCCGGGGCGCTGCCCTCGGGCTCCTCTTGGCCCTCCCACTCGGGGTCCTGACGGGCGAGTTCGCCCTCGCCGCCGCCGGACTCGCGGTGGGGCTCCTCGCCGCTGTCGCCCTCGAGCGGCGCGCCCCCGATCCCGCCCTCCTCCTCGAGCGGGGCACCCCGGGGAGCCGGAACCTCCTCCTCACCGGGGCCGAGCTCCTCGACGCCCCCGAGGCGCCCCCGGCCCCCGTCACCGAGCGCATTTTCCGCGAGGCGGGTGAGCTCGCCCGCGGCACCGACCCCGCGCGGTTCCTCCCCGCGCGGCGCCCCCTCCTCACCCTCGCCGCCGCCCTCGTCGGCTGGGGTGTGCTCCTCGCCCTTCCTCCCGCTTCCCCGGCCCTCGCGCCCGACGAAGTCGCCGGTCCCCCGGCCGAGGGGATCACCGCCCTTACGATCACCGTGGTCCCGCCGGCATACAGCGGCCTCCCCGCCGACACCCTCCGCGATCCCGACGAGGTGCGCGCCCTCGCCGGGAGCCGCCTCGAGCTCCGGGTCGAGAGCCCGGACGAGGCGATGGTCCTCGAGACCCTCGTGGAGGAGCGCTCGCTCGAGCCCGCGCCGGAGGGGGGCTTCGCCGGGTCGCTCGAGCTGGCCGGGGAGGGCTTCCTCGCGCTCAGGCCTTCGTCCGGGGGAGGAAGGATCCTCGGGCTCGTCCCGATCCCGGACGAGCGCCCGCAGGTCACGGTCCGACTCCCGGGCGAGGACCTCTGGCTCCCCGACGGGGATCGGACGGTCGAGGTCGAGGTCGAGGCCAGGGACGACTTCGGCCTTGCTTCACTCAGCTTCGTCTTCACGCGGGTGAGCGGGTTCGGAGAGTTCTACGACTTCGACGACGGCGAGGTCTCCCTCGAGGTCGAGCGGCTCGGCGACCGCCACTGGCGGGGCCGCGCCCTGTGGGACCTGCGCCCCCTGGAGCTCGAGGAGGGCGACATCGTGGTGTACCGTGCGAAGGCCGCCGACCACCACCCGGAGGCCCCCGCGGGAGAGTCCGAGACCTGGACCCTCGAGATCAGCCAGGGGCGCGCCGCGGTGTCGGGGGGGTTCGCCGGAGAAGACGAGACGAGTCGGTACGCGATCAGCCAGCAGATGGTGAACGTGCTGACCGAGCAGCTCATCGCACGGCGGGACTCGATCTCGGAAGAGGAGTTCATGGCCCAGCTGTCGACCGTGGCCGCAGCTCAGCGCCGGGTGCGGGCCGAGTTCGTCTTCATGCTCGGGGGAGAGCTGGACCACGATCACGACCACTTCGACGAGGAGGGCTTCTCGCAACTCCACGAGGAAGCGCATGCCCGCGCCGATGCCGATGCCCTCGAGGGGCGTCTTGCCCACCAGGGGCGGGCCGAGCTCGTGCGCGCGATCCAGTCGATGAGCCATGCCGACCAGTTGTTCTCGGCCGCGAATGCCGAGGAGGCGCTGCGTGCCGGCGAGACCGCGCTCGTCTTTATCCAGCGCGCCTTTTCGGCCCGTCGCTACATCCTGCGCGCCTTCAGCCAGCGCGAGGAGCTCGACCCTGCACGACGCCTCACCGGAGAGCGTTCCGACGCCGTCGCCGACCGTCGCCCTCCGGTTCGCTCGCCGGCCGACTCCCTCCATGCGGCGCTCCGGCAGGTGCTCTCGGAATCGGCCCGCCTCGCCTGGAGCGAGGGTGGCGCCGACGCCCTCGCGCGCGACCTCCTGCGGATCGATCCCGCCTCGACACGCCTCCGGGAGCTCAGCGCCCGGGCCGGGGAGGCCGCAGCGCATCGCCGTGCTGGTCGGGAGGCCGAGGCGCGCGCGGCGCTCGG
>SLDT01000263.1 GCA_007125125.1 Gemmatimonadota bacterium
ACCCCCTGCCATGCCACCCCGGGCCCCGCCACCCCCCATCGCTGGGAGGCGCTCGTCCGCCCCGGCTCGAAGCTCAAGCCGGGCCGGCGGGTCGTCGTGGCCCCGGAGCTCGAGGTCGTCATCGAGGGGGGGGCGCCCGGAGGGGGGCGCGTCGTGCGCCTGGAGACGCCCCTCGAGGTGGGTCGCGCCCTCGAGCTGCATGGGCAGGTCCCCCTTCCTCCGTATCTGGAGCGGGATGCGGAGGCGCTCGACCGGGAGCGCTACCAGACCGTCTATGCGCGGGTCCCGGGGTCCGTGGCCGCGCCGACCGCCGGGCTCCACTTCACTCCGGAGCTCCTCGGGCAAATCGAGGGGGGCGGGGTCGAGGTCGCGCGCGTGACCCTCCATGTCGGGCCGGGCACCTTCCGTCCGGTCGAGGCCGAGCGCATCGAGGAGCACGAGATGCACGAGGAGGCCTGGGAGGTTCCCCCGGAGGCGGCCGAGGCGATCGAGCGGACCCGGGCCCGGGGTGGACGCATCTGGGCGGTGGGGACGACCGTTGTGCGCACGCTCGAGAGCGCCGCGGACTCCGAGGGGAGGGTGCGGGCCGGAGGGGGCACGACGAGGCTCTTCATCTCGCCGGGGTACCGGTTCCGGGTGGTCGACGGGCTCGTGACGAACTTTCACCTGCCGCGATCGACGCTCCTGATGCTCGTCGCGGCCTTCGCGGGGCACGAGGCGACGATGGAGGCGTATCGGGTGGCGGTGGCGGAGGGGTACCGGTTCTACTCGTATGGGGATGCGATGGCGATCGTGCCCGGATAGGGTCCGGTTGATGGTGTGGGCCGAAGCGGCCCCCCCCGCCACGCGGGGCCCGCTCGCCCGCCGGCGGGGGTGCTCAGGATTCCGCTCCGGACCTCGTCCCGGCCGGGGCTTCCCCGACCTCGCGTCGCACGACCGGCGCTACCTCGGTCCCGAAGAGCTCGATCGCACGCAGGACCTGCCGGTGCTCGATCGGGCCGACCGTGAGCTGCAGGAGGAACCGCTCGTGCCCGAAGAGTTCGTGCTGGGCCAGGATCTTGTCGATCACCTCCTGCGGGCTTCCGAGGACGAGAGCACCCCTGGCACTACGCTCGAACTCGAACTGACTCCGGGAATAGGGTGGCCAGCCCCGCTCCCGACCGATTCTCGTCATCGTCTCCGTGAAGGGCGCAAAGGCGATCTCCGCGGCGGCCTCCGTGGTATCGGCGACGAACCCGTGCGAGTTGATGCTGACCGGAAGGCGCGCGGGATCGTGCCCGGCCTCCGCGGCGACCTCCCGGTAGAGCTCCACCATGGGGCGGAACCGCTCCGGCTGTCCCCCGATGATCGCGAGCGCCATCGGGAGACCGAGCCTTGCGACCCGCACGACCGATCGGGGTGAGCCCCCGACGGCCACCCAGACCGGGAGCGGGTCCTGGAAGGGCCTCGGGTACACGCCCCGGTCCCTGATCGAGGGCCTCAGCGTGCCGTCCCAGGTGATGCGCTCCTCGGAGCGAAGTCGGAGCAGGAGCTCCAGCTTCTCCGAGAAGAGCGCGTCGTAGTCCGAGAGGTCGAGTCCGAAGAGCGGAAACGACTCCGTGAAGGAGCCCCGGCCCGCCATGATCTCGGCCCTCCCCTGTGAGAGCTGGTCGAGGGTCGCGAAGTCCTGGAAGACTCTCACCGGATCGTCGGAGCTCAGAACCGAGACGGCGCTCGTCAGCCGGATGCGCCTCGTGCGCGCCGCTGCTGCGGCAAGGACGATCGCGGGGGCCGACACGGCATAGTCCGGCCTGTGGTGCTCCCCCACCCCGAAGACATCGAGGCCCACCGCGTCGGCCAGCTCGATCTCCTCGACCAGGTTCCGGATCCGGCGTCCGCCATCGACCTGGCGCCCGGTCGATGGGTCCACGGGCGTCTCTGCGAAGGAGAAGAGCCCCAGCTCCATCAGGATCCCCACCCCGCCGGGACCGGGGTCTCGGGGCGGGGCTCCGGCGATGGGGCCGGATGGCATGATGCGAAGGGCAAGAGGGTTTCCTCGTTCGAAGGGTGGGGACAGGAATGTAGAAGCCCCTCCGTGGTTCGGCCACTGGCGCGGTGGTGTGCAGGGCCGCGTTTCGGCCATGCCCGCCGGGAACGGAAGCGAACCAGGGCTCGTGCGAGGCGGCAGGGGCACGGGTGCTCGGGCACACTTGCGTTCTGCCGGCATCTTGCATTTTGACCGGGTTTCCGGCCGACGCCTTTTCCAGGAGCAGCGAGTCACTCGGGTCGGAGGCGATGAGTGAAGGCGCCGTCCTGCACGGGTCCTGGTCCGGACTCCGGTGCAAGCCGTGTGTCGGCACGCCCCCTGCAGCTTTCCTGGGTCGGGGCAGGTGTATCCACAGGAGGGGTGTTCGGGGGGCAGGAGGTCCCACGGATGCCCCTGCACATCGGGAGACGAAGCATGCTGTTCGGTATCCGTCGCAGTGTCATTCTCGCTCTCGCCCTCGGCATGGCCGGGTGCGAAGCGAACCTTGCGCCCCTCGGACCCGAAGAGGGGCCCACCCGCGTCGTGATGGAGGTCGGGAGCTCGGCAATCTACACCGAGCTCGGAGCGTTCCTCGCTGCCGCTCCGGGGGTGGTGGTCGAGGACTTCGAGGGGACGCGGGTGGATCCGGAGAGCGCGGCTGCGTGTCCGGGGCCATTAGACAGCACCACGGACAACGCGTGCTTCGCTCCCGGTGCCATTGTGGAGGGTATCTGGATCGACCCTCCCACGGTGACCAATCTGGCGGTCCTTCGAGGAGGGTTCCTGGAGGGGCTTGCGGGCACCGCAGTGGGACCGGACTTCTTCGGCGCTCAGGCCGAGATTGGTTTCGGGGCCTCGACGGTGAACGCCGTGGGGTTCACCCTGGTCGCTCCCGTAGGTGGTCCGGGGAACGTGCTGGTCGAGGCATGGGGGACAGAAGGCGATCTCCTGCAGAGCTTTGATGCGCCGGTGGGTGAGTTGACCGGCCTCTTCCACGGCATCATCTCGGGAGAGTCCATCTCACGGCTGACCTTTACTCCGCCATCCGGCTTGGGCCTTCTCTTCGACGAGATCTGGTTCGGCACGGCATCCCTCGAGGAGGAGCCCGGGGCAGCCGGGATTGTCGTGCAGGTCGAGCAGGGGGCCATCAACCCCCGCAGCCAGGGGGTCATCCCCGTCTCGCTCCTCACGACCGACGACTTCGATGCGACCCGGGTCGATCCTGCCACGGTTCGATTCGGACCGGGAGAGGCCGCACCACACCGGGCCGCGGGCAAGGTCTCCGACGTGAACGGTGACGGGCGACCTGACATGGTCCTTCATTTTTCGACCGTGCAAGCCGGGTTCGCCTGCGGTGACACCGAGGCATCCATGGCCGGCCGAACCCTCGACGGGATTTTTTTCGAGGGGACCGCTCACGTGCGGGTCCTCTGTCTTCCCGACCGGGGTGGACCTGGCAGCGCCGGGGGAGGACGCCGCTGACCTGGCTCCTTTCGGCGACTCTCTGGCCGGTCGATGCCGTCCCGAGCCATCCGCCCACCCACCTTGACTCGGGGGAGCGGATCGCTTGAATTCCGACGGACAGGCCCCACCCACCTCCACCCGCGTTCGTCCTCACCCGTGTCCTTCGACTTCGAGCTCCACGCCACCGAGGGGTCCGCCCGCGCGGGCACCTTCCACACACCGCGCGGGAGCGTCCCCACCCCCGCCTTCATGCCGGTCGGGACCCTCGGCGCCGTGAAGACCCTCTCGCCCGCGGAGGTCCGCGCCATCGGATCGTCCATGATCCTGGCGAACACCTACCACCTCTACCTCCGTCCCGGCCACCGTGAGGTCCGCGCCCTCGGGGGCCTGCACGACTTCATGCGCTGGAAGGGCCCCATCCTCACCGACTCCGGCGGCTTCCAGGTCTTCTCCCTCGCCCACATGAACCGGATCACGGACGAGGGCGCCGAGTTCCAGAGCCACATCGACGGCTCGCGCCACTGGTTCACGCCCGAGTCCGTCATCGAGATCCAGCGCACCCTCGGGGCCGATGTCATCATGGCCTTCGACGAGTGCCCCCCGGGCGGATGCGACCGCGCCACCGCCGAGGAGGCGAACCGGCGCACCCTCCACTGGCTCGAACGCTGCCGTACCCACTTCGACCGGCTCACGGAACGAGGCATCCCGGCCCCGGCCTGGTCCCTCGACGGGGAAGGGGAGCCCGGCCCCGGCACCCCCCTTGAGCCCCCGCCCCAGACCCTCTTTCCCGTGCTCCAGGGGAACGTCTTCCCCGACCTCCGCCGCGACCAGGTGCGGGACGTGACGGCGATGGGCGAGTGGGACGGGCTCGCGATCGGCGGCCTCTCGGTCGGCGAACCCCGTCCGAAGATGTGGGAGACCCTCGAGGTCCTCGACCCCGTCATGCCCCGGGAGCGGCCCCGCTACCTCATGGGGGTCGGCTACCCGGACGACCTCCTCGAGGCGATCGCGCGCGGGTGCGACCTCTTCGACTGCGTGGCCCCGACCCGCAACGCCCGCCACGGGACCGCCTGGACCCGCGACGGGCAGGTCAATGTGAAGGCCGCCCGCTTCCGCCTCGACCGGCGCCCCCTCGACGAGGGGTGCGACGCGCCCTGCTGCACCGAGTACGACCGGGCCTACCTCCGACACCTCGTCGTCGCGGGGGAGGCCTATGCCCACCGGCTCCTCTCGATCCACAACGTGCGCTTCCTCATCCGGCTGGCCGAGGAGAGCCGCCGACGGATCGCGGAGGGGAGCTTCGAGGGGTGGCGCCTGGAGTGGCTCGAGCGCTTCGGGACCCGCGAACGGGGCGAGGGCCAGAATCAGGGCCAGCGCCAGGCTCGGTAGCAGGGCCAGCACCCGGGCCGGCGCCCGGGCCAGCACCAGGGAGAGGGCTGAGGGGCGCATCGCCCGGTGGGGCGGGGAAGGCGGACGCCCTTCCACCCACTGGACCTCGGAAGGGGGCGGAGCCAAGTTGAAGGGGTGGCGGCACCCGCCGACACCTCTGACGACTGTCCGCCGGAACCTCATCCGACCTGGAGAAGCTGGTGATCCAAGCCTTCGATGCATTTCTTCTCGCCCCACCCGCCGAGGGTGGCGGGGGCGGGATGGTCCTGCTCCTGAACCTCGTCCTCATCTTCCTCATCTTCTACTGGTTCCTGATCCGACCGCAGCGCAAGGAGCGGGAAAAGCACCAGCAGATGGTCGATGCCCTCAAGAAGGGCGACGAGGTCGTCATGGCGGGTGGGCTCATCGGGACGATCGTCCATGTGGCCCCCGACCGGCTCACCCTGAAGACGGGCGACAACACGCGCGTCGTGGTGGAGCGCTCGAAGGTCGGACGGCGGGTCGACGCAGACGCGGGGGTGGAATGACCCCCGGGGTGCGCGCGCGCCCGATCGTGCTCCTCGGGGACCCCGTGCTCCGGGAGCGGGCCCGCGAGGTCGAGGCCTTCGACGATGCGCTTCGCACTCTCGTCGATGAAATGTTCGCGACGATGGCCGTCGCCGACGGAGCCGGCCTCGCCGCGCCCCAGATCGGGGTCTCCCGCCGGATCCTCGTCGTCGACGTGCGCCACTCCGAGGGGGACCATGCGCGCGTGGCGCTCGTGAACCCGGTCATCACCGAACGGAGCGAGCGCGAGGCGCGCGACGTCGAGGGGTGCCTCAGCATCCCGGGGGTGAAGGAGTCGGTCCGCCGCCCGGTGGGCGTCGTCGTCGAGGGCTTCGACCCCTCGGGCGAGCCACTCCGGGTCGAGGCCGAAGGGCTCTACGCCCGAGCTCTCCAGCACGAGGTCGACCACCTCGACGGGGTCCTCTTCATCGACTACCTCTCGCCCCTCAAGCGCAACCTCCTCCTGCGCAAGTACCGGAAGTTGCGTGAGGCCGAGGAGGACCCGGCCGGATGAGGATCCTCTTCTGGGGCACTCCGGACTTCGCGGTCCCCGCGCTGCGCGCCCTCCTGGAAGAAGGGCACCACGTGGTCGCCGTCGTCACGCAACCCGATCGTCCCGCCGGCCGGGGGCGCAAGCTGCGGCCCTCGCCCGTGCGGGAGGCGGCCGAGTCCGAGGGGGTCCCCGTTCTCACCCCGAAGCGCCCCCGCGGCGAGGCCTTCGAGGAAGAGCTCCGCGCCCTCGAACCGGAGATCTCCGTCGTCGTGGCCTACGGGCACATCCTCTCTCTGCCGGTCCTCGAGCTCCCGGAGCACGGCTCCTGGAACATCCATGCCTCGCTCCTCCCCGAGCTGCGCGGCGCGGCCCCGATCCATCATGCGATCCTCCGGGGCCACGACCGCACCGGGATCACGATCATGCAGATGACCGAGGGGCTCGACGCCGGCCCGATCGTCATGCAGCGGGAGATCCCGATCGAGCCCGAGGACACCTCGAGCGGCCTCGCCCTCCGCCTCGCCGAGCTCGGGGCCGAGGCGATCGTCGAGGCACTCGGAATGCTCGAGGCCGGGCTCGTCGAGCCGGAGGAGCAGGACCATGCACGCGCCACCTACGCGCCGAAGGTCGACCGCGAGGGGGCACGGATCGACTGGACCGAGCCCGCGCGGGAGGTGGCCGACCGGATTCGCGGGATGGACGCCCTCCCCGGGGCCTGGTCCATCCTCGAAGGGGAGTCCTGCAAGCTCTTCCGCCCCTTGCCCGAGGGCGATTCCGACCGGGGCGCCCGCACCGGAGCCGACCGGGACCCGTCTCCCGGAGCCGGACACGCGTCCCCCGGAACGATCCTCGAGGCCGACCCAGCCGGGCTCCTCGTCGCCACCGGAGGGAAGGGCGCCGTGCGCGTCGCCGAGATCCAGCCCCCCGGGCGCCGCCGGATGCCGGTCGACGCCTGGCTCCGGAGCCGCGAGAACCCCGCGGGGAGGCGCTTCCAGTGATCCCCCGCCTCCACCTCGTGACGTCCGAGGCGATCCTTGCGGACGAGGGCTTCGAGGCCGGGGCCCGCGCCCTCCTCGAGCGGGGCGGTCCGCGCCTCGCCCTCCACCTCCGCGCCCCCGGTTCGGGAGGAGGGCTCCTCCTCGAGCGGGCCCGTGCCCTCGCGGCGCCCGCCCGCCGGGCCGGGGCTACCCTCGCGCTGAACGACCGGGTCGACGTCGCCCTCCTCGCCGGGATCGAGACGGTGCAGCTCCCCGGGCACGGGCTTCCCGTCTCGGTCGCGCGCGAGCTCATCGGGCCCGCGGCCCGGGTCGGACGTTCCGTGCACGAGCCCTCCGAGGCGGCTCGCCTCCGCGGGGCGGAGCGGCCCGACTTCGCCCTCGTCGGCACCATCCATCCGACCCCCTCGCACCCCGGACGCCGGGGGCGGGGGCCCGCGCACCTCGCCCGGATTGCAGAGGCCGCTCCCGGGCTTCCCCTTGTCGCGATCGGCGGGATCACCCCCGACCGGGTCGAGGGAGTGATGGCGGCGGGGGCGCACGGTGTCGCGGTGCTCGGCGGAGTCTGGACGGCGCCGGAGCCGGTTGCGGCCCTCGAAGCCTTCCTCACGCGGATCGAGGGGTGCCTCCCGGCCACGAGCGGCGCTCAGGCCGGAGGGGGGACCCGTGGCTGAGGGCACGGGAGGCCGGCCGCCCGAGGAGATGGGCGGACCGCCCGAGCGGGACTCGCTCCGGATCATCGTGAACGGGAAGGAGCGCGAGGTCGCCCGGGGGACGACTGTGGCCGGGCTCCTCGACGAGCTCGGGCTCGCGCCGGGGATGGTCGTCGTGGAGCACAACCGGGCCATTCTCGAGCGCGCGCGCCTCGGCGAGGTCCCGCTCGCGGAGGGCGATCGCCTCGAACTCGTGCACTTCGTCGGGGGAGGATGACCTCCGGCGCGAGAGGGCAAATCCGATCCCGGGGGCAAAGGCCGCCCCGGACGCTCGCCCTGACTCTGATTCGACTCTGACCGAACGACAGGACCCATGGACTCCAAAGACGCTTCCAGCCCGACCACCCCGGAGCGCGCGCCAGCAACCGGGATCGACACCCCCCTCGAGATCGGAGGGCGGCGCTTCGACTCCCGTCTCATCCTCGGCACGGGAAAGTATCCCGACAACGAGACGATGGTGCGCGCGATCCGCGCGAGCGGGACCGAGATGGTGACGGTCGCGGTGCGGCGGGTCGACCTCGACCGTGCGAACGAGGACTCGATTCTCCACCACCTGAGCCCGGACGAGTTCTTTCTCCTGGCGAACACGGCCGGGTGCTACACGGCCGAAGAGGCCGTGCGCTACGCCCGCCTCGCGCGCGCGGCGGGCTTCAACGAATGGGTCAAGCTCGAGGTCATCGGCGACGAGCGCACCCTCCTGCCCGACGTGCACGCGACCCTCGAGGCCGCACGCATCCTCGTGGAAGAGGGCTTCAAGGTCATGGCCTACACGAACGAGGACCTCATCACCGCGCTCCGCCTCGAGGATGCGGGGTGTGTCTCGGTCATGCCCCTGGCGAGCCCGATCGGGAGCGGGCTCGGCCTCGTGAACCCCTACTACATCCGTGAGATCAAGAGCCGGCTCGAGGTCCCGGTGATCGTCGACGCGGGGGTCGGGACCGCCTCGGACGCCTGCGCCACGATGGAGCAGGGGGTCGACGGGGTCCTCATGAACACGGCGATCGCGGTGGCGGACGATCCGGTGGCGATGGCAACGGCGATGCGGCACGGGGTGGTCGCGGGACGGCTTGCCTTCCTCGCGGGGCGTATGCCGAAGCGGGAGATCGCGGTGCCCTCGTCCCCGACGCGGGGGATGCTGGGCTGAGGCGCTCCGGCACGAACGGGCCAACCGAAGACCGGCGGGCCGCCCTCGAGATTCTCGAGATGACGGGCCGTGGGCGGCGCCTCGACCTCGCCTTCGAGGAGGTGGCGGGCCTGCTCCCTGCCGCGGAGCGCCCCCGGGTCCAGGAGCTGACCCATGGCACCGTGCGCCTCCGGGGCCGGATCGACCACCTCCTGGACCTGCACCTGAAGCGGGGGCTCGCGAGCCTCCCCCGCCGCCTCGTCTGGGTCCTGCGGATGGGGGCCTACGAGCTTCTCCGGATGGAGGGGACCCCCGCCTATGCCGCGATCTCGCAGGCGGTCGAGCTCGCGCGCTCGATCGGGCTCGGCGGGCTCTCGGGGGTCGTGAACGGGGTGCTCCGCTCCCTTGCCCGCGAGGGTGGGGGGCGGGGGCGCTTCCCCTCGATCGAGGCCGACCCGGCCGGGCACCTGGCGAGCTGGGGGTCGCACCCCCGCTGGCTCGTGGAACGGTGGATCGCCCGCTACGGGGTGGCCGGGGCGCAGGCGCTCACCGAGGCGGGGAATCGGGTTCCCCCGACCTGGCTCCGGCCCGTCGGGGAAGGTGGTGTCGAGGAGGGGCTTCGAACTCTCCTCGCCGCGGGGATCGAGGCGACACCGGGGCCGGCGGGGAGCGGGACGGTACGGCTCCCACCGGGGACATCGCCGCTCGAGGCCTTCGCCCACACGCCCGCGATCGTCCAGGACCCCGCGGCGGGATGGGTCGTGGCCTGGTGCGGCGAGGTCGAGGGGCGCAGGGTGATGGACCTCTGCGCCGCTCCGGGAGGTAAATCAATGGGGATCGCGGCCCTGGGGGGACGCGTCGTCGCGGCTGACGTCTCCACGGTCCGGCTCGGGCTGGTCCGGGAGAGTGCGCGGCGGCTCGGATTCCACGTGCCCGTGGTCGCCTGCCGGGGTGAGGCACCGGCCTTCGCTCCGGCGGAGATCGTCCTTGTGGACGCGCCCTGCTCGGGCACGGGCACGCTCGCACGCCATCCCGATGCACGATGGCGCCTGCGGGAGGGGGAGATAGAACGGCTCGCGGGGGTCCAGGGCAGGATCCTCGAGGGAGCCGCTCGGTGCGTCGGGCCGGGGGGGCTCCTGGTCTACGCGACCTGCACCCTCGAGCCGGAAGAGAACGAGGATCGCGTCGAGGCGTTCCTGCAGAGACATCCCGAGTTTATCGTGGAGGGGATGGAGGAGGGCGACGGGGTCGAGCCGGTTCCGGGCGAGGTGCGCGATGGCGCCTTCCTCCGGGTCCTGCCGCACCGCTCGGGGACGGACGGATCCTTCGCGGTCCGGCTGCGCCGGAGATAGGAAATGCAAGGAACGGGGCCGCTCGGGACGACCGGACGACCCCCCTGACCGCAAGGAAGAGAGCGAGGGATGAGACTGGGAAGTTCGATGCGCCGCCGGCGGGGCCGCGGGGGCTCGTCCGGGGCAAAGGGTTCTGCCGCGTCCGGCCGGCGCCAGTGGAGCGCCGGTGAGCGGCGTGGCCTGCTCGTCGCCCTCGGTGTCGGCGTCCTGGGCCTCGGCTCGGGCTACTTCGTCGCGACGCAGGTGGTCTATGCGGCGCCCGAGGGGCAGGTCGAGGAGTTCCGGACCGTCCCCGATCTGCGCGGAATGGAGCCGGGCGCAGCGGCCGAGGCCCTGCGGGAGGCGGGGCTGCGCGCGGGCCGGGTCGATTCCATTCGCCATCCCCGCGTCGAGGCGGGGCGGATCGTCGGGCAGACCCCCCTGCCGGGGCAGCTCGCCCTCGCCGACGAGGAGGTCGAGTTCGCACTCAGCCTCGGCGCCGAGCGGCGGCCCGTCCCCGACGTGACCCGCCTCATTGCCCAGCGCGCGGCGCTCGTGCTCGGAACGACCGGGTTCGAGGTGGAGGTGGACTCGATCGATGCCGACCTCCCGGCCGGACGGGTCGTGGAGACCGACCCTCCCGCGGGCGAGATGATCGAGATCCCGGCGCTGGTCCGGATCTCGGTGAGCCTCGGTCCGCCCCTGGTGGAACTCCCGGACCTCGTCGGGTTGCAGGAGGAGGAGGCACGTGCCCTCCTGGAATCGCTCGGCCTCGAGGTGGGGGAGGTGCAGGTGCGCCAGCGCTTCGGGTTCAACCGGGGCGAGGTGCTCGAGCAGCTTCCGGCCGCCGGGGAGGAGGTCCCGCGTGGAGGAGAGGTGCATCTCGTGGTCGGGGCGCGCGGTCCCGGCCTCGGGGGCGCCGAGGACTGGAGGAACCGATGACGAAGGACGCACCGGGGAAGGGCCCCTCGAACCTCCCCTACCTGATCACCTCGATCGTCGCGCTCGTCATCATCGTGACGGCGTGGACGGGGCGGGAACGCTTCCAGGCCCCCGGGCCCGGCGGACCGGCACCCCACTTCGAGTTCGTCGACCTCGCGGGTGAGAGCGTCGGCCTCGACGACTTCGAGGACAAGGTCGTGCTCCTGAACGTCTGGGCGACCTGGTGCCCTCCCTGCATCTATGAGATGCCCTCGATGCAGCGCCTCTACGAGATGCTCGAGGGGGAGCCCTTCGAGATCGTGGCCGTGAGCGTTGACGGCCGCCGGGCCGGAGAGTCGGGACCCCTCGGCCGCCTCGCCGGGGACCCGCAGGCCTTCGCGGATTCGCTCGGACTGACCTTCACGATCCTGCACGACCCCGAGGGGCGGATCATGCGCAGTTATCGGACGGTGGGCGTGCCCGAATCCTTCCTGATCGGCCGGGACGGGCGCATCTACCGGAAGGTCTCCGGGGCCACGGAGTGGGACCACCCGAGCTACGTGCAGTACATCCAGCGGCTGATCCGCAACGAAGAGGGGTGAGGCTTTGAAGGGTCTCCCGGGGTTCCTGACCCGCAACTGGTTCCTCAAGCTCTCGGCCTTCGGGGTCGCGCTCCTGCTCTGGTTCGCGGTCCAGGTCGAGACGCAGTCGAGCCGTCAGGACTACTCGGTTCCGGTTCAGATCGACCTTGGGGACCCCCAGTGGGCGATTCTCGAAGACCCGGCTCCGACCTCCGTCACGGTCCGGTTTGCCGGACCATTCCGGGAGATCGTGCGCCTCGGGACGGACCGGCCCAACCTCGTGATCCCGATGAGCCAGGTCACGACGGGTGACACCGTGGTGATCCTGCGGCCGCAGTGGGTGCGGGTGCAGGACCGGCCCGGAATGACGGTCGAGGACATCCAGCCCCCGACGGTCCGGCTCCAGCTCGAGCCGATCGTCCGGCATGACCTGCCCATCGCGGTGCGGCTCGAGGGTGAGCTTCCCGAGCGGTGGGCACGGTCCGGGCCCCCGCGCGTCGTCCCGGACGAGGTGCGGGTCTCGGGGCCCGAGAGCCGGGTTCTCGCCCTCGACTCCGTGCGCCTGGCGACGGTCGACCTCTCGGGGATCCGCGAAGCGGCGCCACTCCAGGTCCAGGTCGACACGAGTGCGTCGCGGCGGCTCCAGGTGATCCCTAACCGGGTCGAGCTCGACCTGCGGCTCGAGGCTCGCGGAGAGCGCCGGTTCGAAGCGCTGGAGATCCAGCTCGGGATCGATGGCTGGGAGGAGCTCTGGGAGGTCGACGTGGAGCAGGCGGCGCTCCGCCTCTCCGGGGCACTGAGCCTGATCGAGGGGCTCGAGGAGGCGGCGCTCCGCCTCACTCTCGACCTCGATGCGGACGATCTCCCGGCCGAGCCGGGGGAGACGGCCACCTTTGCGCTCGTCCTCGAGGGAGTTCCCGACTTCGTCTCGGCCGAGCTCGAACCGGGCGAGGTAACGGTGCGCCGCCGGGAGGAGCCTGGTCTTGAGTGAACCGCTCGTATTGGGAATCGAGTCGTCCTGCGACGAGACCTCGGCTGCACTCCTGCGGGGGAACCGGATCCTCGGGCATGTGATCCTTTCCCAGGACGTCCACCGTCTCTACGGCGGGGTGGTCCCGGAGCTCGCCGCGCGGGCCCACCTCGGCGTGATCGGGGAGGTCGTGCGGGGAGCCCTCGAGGAGGGCGGAGCGAGCCTCGGGGATCTGGACGCGATCGGGGTGACGGCCGGACCCGGCCTGATCGGAGGGCTCCTCGTGGGGGTCTCCTGGGCGCGGGGGGCAGCCTTCGGCCTCGGGATCCCCCTGATTCCCGTGCACCACATGGAGGCGCACCTCTTCGCGCCCTCCCTCGAAAACCCGCGCGCCGACCCACCCTTCGTGGCGCTCCTCGTCTCCGGGGGGCACACCCTTCTCCTGCATGCCGAGGCGTGGGGGCGATACCACCTGCTCGGGGAGACCCGGGACGACGCGGCGGGGGAAGCCTACGACAAGGTCGCGAAGCTGGTTGGCCTCCCCTACCCGGGCGGACCCGTGATCGAGCGGATCGCGAGGGAGGGGGATCCGGCCCGGCATCCCTTCCCCCGTCCGATGCTCCGGCGCAATGCGCGCCCCGGCGATGCGGACTACTTCGACGTCTCCTTCTCGGGGCTGAAGACGGCGGTGGCGGAGCGGGTGCGGGAGGTCGAGGAGAAGGGGCAGCTCGAGGCCGAGCGTGCGCACCTGGCGGCGGGCTTCCAGGAGGCGGTCGTCGAGGTCCTCGCGGCGAAGGTGCGCCGGGCGATCGAGGCGACGGAGACCCCGCGCGTCCTGATCGGGGGCGGGGTGGCGGCGAATGCCCGCCTGCGCGAGGCGCTCGGCGAGGTGCTCCCGAAGGGAGGTGAGCTCCTGCATGCCTCCCCCCGGCTCTCCCTCGACAATGGTGCCATGGTCGCCCGGGTGGCGCTCCATCGCCTGAGGGAGGGATGGGACGCGGCGGACGAGGGGTCCGTGGCCGACGCATCCCTCCCGTTTCCGGGGCTCGTGAGGGCAGCATGACGACGATCGTGCATGGTTCCGACCTGCACTTCGGCAAGCCCCATGATCCCGAGGCGGCCGAGGCCTTCGTCGAGGCGGTCCGCGGGGAGGATCCGGCGCTCATCGTGCTCTCGGGCGACTTCACGCAGCGGGCCAAGGTGAGGGAGTTCGAGGCGGCGGCAGCCTTCCTCGAGCGGCTTCCACCGGTGCCCAGGGTGGTCACGCCTGGAAACCACGACGTGCCCCTCTACCGAGTCATCGAGCGCATCCTCGATCCCTTCCGCAACTATCGCGCGGTCTTCGGGGAGGCCCTCGACACGGTGACGCGGGTGCCCGGGGTGACGGCGGTCGCGCTGAACACGGCGGCCCCCCGGCGGGCGATCGTGAATGGCCGGATCGACCGTGACCAGGTGGCCTTCGCGAGGCGGCACTTCGCCGAGGCGCCCGGGGGCGACCTCAGGGTGCTCGTGGCCCACCACCACCTGGCGCCCGCTCCCGACTACGAGGGGGACTCCCCCTTGCCCGGCGCGCGCGAGGCGCTCGATGCCTTCGAGTCGATGGGGGTCGACATGGTCCTCGGGGGACACCTGCACCGGGCCTACATCGGGAACTCTCTCGACGTCTACCCGGGGGAGGACCGGGACCGCGGGATCGTGATCGTGCAGAGCGGGACGACGACCTCCCGGCGGGGGCGGGCCCGGGAGCGGGCGAAGTGTTCCTTCAATGTGATTCGTGTCGGCGCCGGGGAAATCGAGATCGTGCACCACATGCTCTTCGATGAGGCGGGGGGCTTCGCACCCTTTTCGCGGCACGTGTATCCGCGGGCCCCCCGTCGCTG
Organism: Gemmatimonadota bacterium; assembly: GCA_007125125.1. Taxonomy (GTDB): domain Bacteria; phylum Gemmatimonadota; class Gemmatimonadetes; order Longimicrobiales; family Gaopeijiaceae; genus SLDT01. The sequence continues at coordinate 14,412 of SLDT01000263.1, forward strand.
GTTCGGACGGGAGGCAGGGGCCGTTGTCGGAGCCGGGGAGGGCGGGAGACCATGACGGAGGGGCGGTTGCGGCAGTACTTCGCAGGATTCTGGTTCGTCGCCTGCGCCCTCGTCTGGGGCGCGGGGCCGGGGGTCGAGGAGGTGGGCGCGCAGACCCCGACCCGTCCGGAGGTCGTGGAGCTCTCCTTCGAGGGGAACGAGTCCTTCCCGGACCAGGCGCTCCGAAACGCGATCGTGACCCGGCAGACCTCCTGCACCTTCTTCGTCCTGCAGCCCTTCTGCTGGGCGGGGCGCGACTTCGCCCTGGACCGGGCCTTCCTCACCCCCCGCGTCTTCAACCTCGACTACGCCCGGGTCATCGGGTTCTACCGGGGCGCGGGATTCCGGCAGGTCCAGGTCGACACGGTGATCGACCGGCGCGCGGAGACCCGCATCGCCGTGACCTTCCGGATCGTCGAGGGGGACCCGGTGCGGGTGCGGGAGCTCTCGGTCCGGGGACTCGACGAACTCGACGAGGAGCGCCTTACCCGGAACCTCCCTCTCGAGGTCGGAGATCGCCTGGATCTGACAGCACTCCGGGCCATGGAAGACACCCTGGCCCGACGCCTCAGGAACGAAGGGTTCGCGCATGCCGAGGTCTTCCGGGGCACCTTCATCCCGGCCGATGCCCCGCTCGAGGCCGAGGTCGACTTCGATGTATTCACGGGGCCGCTCAGCCGATTCGGCCCGATCGAAGTGATCGGGAACGAGGAGGTCGAGGAGCGTGTCATTCGGAGAATGCTTCCCTTCGCGGAGGGGTCCCGCTACAGCCGGGAGCTCCTCTTCGAGGCCCAGCGCAATCTCTACAACCTCGAGATCTTCCGACACGCGGCGATTGCCCAGGACCTGGAGCACGACCCCGACAGCATCGTCCCCCTGCAGGTCCAGGTGAACGAGGGGAACACCCACCGGGTGCGGACCGGTGCGGGCTGGAGCACAGCCGAGTGCTTCACCCTCGAGAGCCGCTGGTCGTCGCGAAACTTCCAGGGGGGAGCACGCCGCCTCGTGCTCAGGGGGCGCGTCTCGAACCTCGGGACGCCTCAGCTCGAGGAGTCGATCTGCTCCGGGGCCGGGACGGGCGTCTACGGGGACCTCAACTGGGTCCTCTCGGCGGATTTCAACCAGCCCTTCATCTTCTCGCCCCGGAACCGCTTCACCGCCTCGGCCTTCGCGGAGCGGCAGTCCCTGCAGGACGTCTTCGTGCGCGAAGGGGTGGGGCTGAACCTGACCCTCACCAGGAGCGTCGGACGCACGACACCGGTGAGCGTCTTCTACCGGCCGCAGCTCGCCCGTCTCGACGCTGCCGAGGTCTTCTTCTGCACGACCTTCCTCGTCTGCGACCCCCAGGACATCGACGTCCTTCAGGCCTTCAACCGCCTTGCCCCGGTCGGAATCGGCTTCTCGCGTGACCAGACGAACCGCGCGATCTCGCCCACCGGGGGGTACTCCCTCGTCGCCGAGGTCGAACACGCCTCGCCCCTCACCGCCTCGAACTTCGACTACGAGCGGCTCGTCGCCGAGGCCTCCTGGTTCCAGGCCCTCCCCGGCGACATCGTCCTCGCGACACGTTTGCGCGGGGGTCTCCTGAATGCGGGGGAGTTCCGGGGGCTGCAGGACCGTGCGCCCGGCGAGGAGCGGCCCCGGATCGCGCATCCGCAGAAGCGCTTCTTCGCCGGTGGGGCGAACTCGGTACGAGGCTATGCACAGAACCAGCTCGGTCCCCGGATCGTCTCGATCGAGCTCGAGGAACTCCTCTTCCCAGTGGGAGGAAGGGATGAGGCCGTCTGCAGCCCCGAGGAAGTGGCAGGGCTCGAGTGTGACGCCACCCCGCTGGGGGCGGGTCGCTTCGTGCCCAGGCCGGCCGGAGGGAGCAACCTCCTCGAGGGGAACGTCGAGCTTCGGTTCCCGATCTGGGGCTCCCTCCTGCGCGGGGCCGCCTTCGTCGACTTCGGGCAGGTGTGGGGCGACGGGGTGGGCAACGGCCTCGATGACCTCGTGTGGACTCCCGGTCTGGGCGTGCGCTACAGCACCCCGGTGGGGCCGGTGCGCTTCGATGTCGCCTACCGGCCGGCCCGGCGGGAGCTGGCGCCGATCGTGACCTCGACCCTGAGGCCCTTCGACCCCGGACGGGACGCGCCGGATGACCGGATCCGCGGCCCCGAAGGTGCCGAGCTGGACTGGGTCCGGCTCGAGGACCTCGCGCTCCTCGGACCCCGGATCCCCCTCGAGGACCCGAGCGGGTTCTCCTGGCAGCGTGTCCAGCTCCACTTCTCGATCGGACAGGCGTTCTGACGATGGCGCGCCGGCTCATGAGGGTGATGGCCTGGGTCGCAGGCGGGGGGCTTCTCTTTGTCCTGTTCGCCGCCGTGCTCCTCTTCGTCGTCCTGGAGACCCGCCCGGGGCATGACTTCGTGCTTCGCTCCGTTCTGGCACAGGCTCCCCGCTTCGTGCAGGGGGAGGTCGAGGTGAGGGGGATCCGAAGCGACGGACTTCTCCGGGGGTTCACCCTCGAGGGGGTCCGGATCGAGGACCGGAGGGGACGCCCCTTCCTGGAAGCCCGATCGCTCACCGTGCGATACGCCTGGCGCGGGCTCATGCGAGGCGAGATCGTCCTCGTTCCGGTCGAGCTCGTGTCTCCTCGTATCGTCCTCGAGCAGCTCCACGGGGACGAGGTCATGAACGTGGCACGGATCTTCGGGCCGCCCGAGCCTCCCGAGGAGCCCGCGCCCGCCGACGAGCCTGCAGTTCCCGAGGTCGAGGACGATCGAGAGCCCTCGACCCTGACGCTCCTCCTGCAAGGAGTGAGGATTCGTGATGGCGAGCTCCTCGTGCGGCTCCCCGTCGAGGGAGACGAGCCTCCCCCGCGTGCGGTCGTCGAGACGGTGCCCGGGGTCGAGGGGCTGCACCAGCGCTTCTTCTTCTCCTCGATCGAGGCCTCGATCGAGGAGGCCGACCTCATGGTCCGGGAGACCGGGGGACAGCGCCTCGCCTTCGGGGAACTCGCCCTGGTGGGGCAGGTCTTCGAGGAGCCCTTCGTGATCGAGGACCTCCGCGGTGTGGTCGAGGTCACGCCGCAGGGGCTCGAGGCCGACCTGGAGCGGCTCTGGCTGCCCTCCACCGAGATGGCGGGTCGCGTTGGGCTCGACTGGAGCGACCCCGACGCGGGGCTCGTTCTTGACGTGGCACTTGCGGCCGACCTCCTCGTGTTCGAGGACCTCGCCTGGCTCGAACCTCGTCTGCCAGTGGGAACGGGACGCCTCGACCTCGCGGTCACGGGACCGGTGGCCTCCTCGCGGTGGCGGATCACGGATGCCGAGCTCGAGGTGGGCGAGACCCGGCTCTCGGGGCGGGTGGGCTTCAGTCTCGAAGGCGGGTTTCGCTTCGAGGAGACGGAGATCGATGCGCGCGAGTTGCGTCTCGTCCAGCTCGAGCCCTGGCTCGAACTGGAGGGGCCGCTCCCGGTGCAGGGGCGGGTGAATGGTCGAGCCTCGATCGAGGGTCCGCTCGCCGCACTCCGGGTCGATGGAGTGCTCCAGTTCGACGATCCGGAACGGGAGATTCCGCCCTCGAACCTCCGGGTGACCGGAGTCGTCGAGGGCGGGGAATCGCCCGGAGTGCGCGACCTCTTGCTCGGGGTCGATCCGCTCGACTACCGGACGCTCCGAGCCTTTGCACCGGAGTTCGGGATGACCGGGACGGGGCGGCTCGAGCTGGCGGCCTCGGGTTCCCCGGATGAAGGCATCACCCTCGAAGCCCTCCTCCTGCACGAGCCGGCCGAGGGGGAGGCGGCTACGCGGATCGCGGTGGCCGGGGATGTCGTGATTCCACTCGAAGAGGGTCCGGGATCAATCCGGCTCGCACTGGACGGACGCCTCGAGCCGCTGGACCTGGACGGGATCGGGCGAGGCCTCGGACAGGAACTTCCCGCGAAGGGTGTGGTCGAGGGACCCGTACGCATCGAGGGAGCCCTCGCCGATCTGGGAATCGAGGTCGCGCTCCTCACCCCTGCGGGGGAGGTCGAGGTCGAGGGAAGGCTGAACGTGCTCGAGCCGGCGCAGGGGTACCGAGCGAGCGGGCGTGTCTCGGACTTCGAGCTGCACACCCTCCTGGCCGCGGCGCCTGAGCCGACCGTGCTGAGCGGGCGCTTCGCGCTGAACGGGCGAGGGCTGACCCTCGACGAGGTCGAGGGGGAGGGAGAGCTCGAGCTCGACGATGCGCGGATCGAGCGGTGGGAGGTCGAACGGTTCCGGACCGCCTTCCGTGCCGAGGAGGGGCGTCTTCACCTCGATGTCTTCGAGGTGGCGGCACCCTGGTTCGAGGCCGAGGGGCAGGGCGACCTTGCGCTTCGCGAGGGGGTCGAAGGCGGGCAGCTCTCTCTCGTCTGGGATGTCTCTTCACTCGAGGCCCTCGGGGCGATCGTCCTGGACGAGGAGCCCCTCCCGGCGACGGGTCCGCTCACCGAGCTGGAGCGGCTCGACCTCGCGTTCCAGGGGGTCGATCCGGATGCGCTCCCTGACGCCGGCACAGGGTTGCCGAGCGGGCGCGCGCTCGGTGAGCTTCACCTGCGGGGGGCCCTCCGCGACCTCGAGGGGAGCGGGTATGCCGAGCTCGAGGAGGCCACGTATCGGGACTTCGAGATCCCCACAGGACGGCTTCGTTTCCGGGGCGGTGCACGTGGGTTCGAGGAGCTCTGGGGCGAGGGCACCCTCGCCCTCGAGGAGCCGAGGGCCGGGCGGTACCACTTCGAGCGGGTTGAACTCGACGGGAGCTGGGACCGGGGCGAGGGCCGGGTGCGATTCGACATCGAGAGGGACGAGGACGAGGCCTACCGGCTCGCCTTCAACTACTCGATGGAGGAGGATGGGGCGGAGCTCCTCCTCACCGAGCTCGCGCTCGACGTGGATCCAGTCGAGTGGAGGCTCGACGAGCCGACCCCCATGCGGATCCGAGGGAGGAGCGTGGAAGTGGCGCGGCTGCGGGTGAGCCGCCCCCCCACGCGCGAGGCGGGCACGGTTCGGATGGAGGTTGACGGACTCCTCGACCTGGAGGGGGACTCCGATGCGCGTGTCGAACTCGAGGGGGTCGACATCGGGCGGATTGCCGAGGTCCTGCAGCTCGAGGCCCCCCCGGCCGGCTTCCTCGACCTGACCCTCGCGGTGAGAGGGCCCGCCGAGGCACCGGTGATCGACGGAGCCTTCGACCTGACCGAGTTCGAAGTCGCGGGGACACGCCTTTCGCGAGTCGAGGGGGATGTGAGCTACGCGAATCGGCGCGGGACGGGGAATCTGACCGCCGACCTCGAAGGGCGCCGGCTCCTCCGTGCAGAGGCCCGCTTCCCGATGGACCTCGCCTTCACCGCGGTCGAGGAGCGCTTCCCGGAGCGAAGTCTCGATGTGACGGTCTCGGTGGATTCTCTCCCCGCCGCGACCGTGCTTGCCTTCCTCGAGGGGCTCGAGGACGTGGAGGGAAGCATTGACGGGCAAATCGAGCTGAGGGGAACCCCGAGCGAGCTGCGGCCTTCGGGGGAGATCCGGCTCTCGGGGGGGGCAGTCGCTTTGCCGGAGCTGGGCTTGCGGCTTGCGGGGATTGGTGGCGACCTCCTGCTGCGCGAAGATCGCTCCGTCGAGGTCGACCTCGAGGCACGAGCCCGCGGCACGGCCCGGGTTCGGGGCACGATTTCACTCGAGGACTTCGCAGATCCCGGCTTCGACCTGCGGGTGAGTGCGTCGGGACTCCAGGCGGTGGACCGGCGAGACCTGAACGCGCGGATCGGAGGGGAGGTCACACTCCGTGGGCGCTTCACGGAGCCCCGGGTCGGGGGAAGCATCCGGGTCGAGCAGGGGACGATCTTCGTCGAGGAGTTCGCTCGTACCGCGGAGGTGTTCGACCTCACGGATCCCGACCTCTTCGACATCATCGACACCACGCTCGTGGCGGTTCGACCGCAGCTCGAGGCGGCACAGAACCCGTTCATCCAGAACCTCCGGGTCGACGTGGACCTCTCCCTGCAGCGGGACTTCTGGCTCCGAAGCCGGGAGATGAACGTCGAGATGGGCGGGGACCTGGTCGTCGAGTTCGATCGTCCGCGTCGGGAGATCGTGCTGGTTGGGACGCTTGAGGCGATCCGGGGCTCCTACTCGGCCTTCGGCCGCACCTTCCAGGTACAGGAGGGGACGGTCGAGTTCCCCGGTACCCCGGGGATCGACCCGGCCCTCGACATCGTGGCGGTGAACCGGCTGCGTCGCGAAGGAGGCGAGCCCCTCGACATCGTGGCGAATGTGGGCGGAACCCTGCAGAACCTCCAGATCGACCTCAGCTCCGACTCCCAGCCCCCGATCGCACAGTCGGACCTGATCAGCTACCTGATCTTCGGGCGGCCCTCCTATGCCCTCGCCTCCGGCGAGACCTCGGTCCTCGAGGGTGCAGCGGGGGCGGGGGTGAGCGTGGGGGTGGGTGCGATCGCGACCCAGCTCGGCTCGGCGGTAGCGCAGCAGATCGGACTCGACTACTTCACGATCACACAGGCGCGTGACGGACCCGGACTCGGCGCGGCGGCAGGCCTCTCCGGCACCTTCGCCGACACCCAGATCGAGGTTGGGCAGTACCTGAGCGACAACCTCTTCCTTGCCCTCGTCCTGCGCCCACTGACCGGGCTCGGCTCGCGCGCACAGAACCAGTTTCCCGGGGCTCGACTCGAGTGGCGCTTCACCGACCTCTGGACGATCGAGGGGTTCGTCGAGGACCGCTTCGCAAGGGAGGGTGCATCGGGCTTCGGGGAACTCGGCCTGACCCTGTCCAAGGTCTTCGGGATCTCGCTCTACCGGGAGTGGGGGTACTGACGCGCCCGACCCGGTCCCAGGAGTGGCACAAGGCGGGGGGCGCGGGTGTATTCCTCGCACGGACGAACGAAGACGAGCGGGCCGATCCAGGGATCGGCCCGCGTTACATGAATACGAGCAGACTGCGACGAATAATGATGAATCAGGCCAAGGTTTTTCTCCTGATGACGGGCCTCATGGTGGCCATGGTCCTCATCGGGGGCGCGATGGGTGGCCAGGAGATGGCACTTGTCTTCTTCGGGATGGCCCTCGTGATGAATGTCGGGATGTACTGGTTCAGCCACAGGATCGTCCTGCGGATGTACAAGGCGAAGATCGTGAGCCCCGAGGACGCCCCGGACCTCTACCGGATGGTCGACCGGCTGCGGCAGCAGGCGGGGCTCCCGATGCCCGTTGTGGCGGTCTCCCCGCAGCAGCAGCCGAACGCCTTCGCGACGGGGCGCAACCCGAAGAACGGGGTCGTCTGCGTGACGGCCGGGCTGATGCAGCTCATGAACCAGCGCGAGATCGAGGGCGTGATCGCGCACGAGCTCGCGCACATCAAGCACCGACACATGCTCGTCTCGACGATCGCCGCGGCGATGGCCGGGGCGATCGTGATGGTCGCCCGCTGGGGAGTCTTCTTCGGCGACCGGGACCGGAACATGGTCGTCGCGATCCTGCTCATGATTCTGGCCCCGCTCGCGGCGATGATCGTGCAGATGGCGATCTCCCGCACGAACGAGTTCCAGGCCGACCGAACGGCGGCCGAGATCGTCGGCTCGCCCGACGGGCTCGCGAGCGCGCTTGCCAGGCTCGAGGGTTACGCGGGGCGGATCCCGATGGATGTGAACCAGGCGGGGGCGAGTCTTGCGATCGTGAACCCCCTGCGCGCAGGGGGCGCGATGGCGAGCTTCGGGAAGCTCTTCTCGACGCACCCCCCGACGGAGGAGCGGATCGAGGCGCTACGGGAGTTGCACGGAACCCTGCGATGAGGGAGGGAGCGCACCGTGCGAGGTGAGTCCCTGATCGTCCGGGGCGCCCGGGAGCACAACCTGCGCAACATCTCGCTGGAGCTTCCCCGAGAGCAGCTCGTCGTCATCACCGGGATCTCCGGATCGGGGAAGTCTTCGCTCGCCTTCGACACGATCTACGCCGAGGGGCAGCGACGCTATGTCGAGTCCCTTTCGGCGTATGCGCGGCAGTTCCTCGGGCTCATGGAAAAGCCCGATGTCGATGCAATCGAGGGGTTGAGTCCCGCGATCTCGATCGAGCAGAAGACGATCTCGCGGAACCCGCGCTCGACGGTCGGGACGGTGACGGAGGTCCATGACTACCTCCGGCTTCTCTGGGCACGGGTCGGAACCCCGCACTGCCCTGAGTGCGCCCGTCCCGTGCTCCGGCAGAGCGCCACCCAGATCGTGGACCGGCTCCTGGCCCTCGGCGAGGAGACACGAATCGAGATCCTGGCTCCCCTCGTGCGCGGCAGGAAGGGCGAATTCCGTGAGCTTTTCGAGCGCCTGGCCCGGGAGGGATTCGCGCGGGCACGGGTTGACGGGAAGACCCACGACCTCACGAGCCCGCCCCTTCTGAACCGCTATGAGAACCACGAGATCTCGGTCGTCGTCGACCGCCTCGTGGTCCGGGAACGGGACCGGGCCCGACTCGCGGATTCCGTCGAGACGGCCCTCCGGACGGGCGACGGACTTCTGGAGGTTGCGGAACACACCGACGGGGACGAGCCCACGATGCACCTCTTCTCCGAGCGCTATGCCTGCACGAAGTGCGGGACATCACTCCCGGAGATGGAGCCCCGCCAGTTCTCCTTCAACTCGCCCTACGGGGCCTGCCCTGCCTGCGACGGTCTCGGGACTCGCCGCGAGGTCAGCCCCGAGCTCCTCACGGGGGATGACCGGCTCTCGATCCTCGAGGGGGTCCTGCTCCCCTGGGGAGAGCCCTCCGGCCACCTTCGCTCCTCGATCATCCCGGGGCTCGCGAAGGCCTACGAGTTCGATCCGGCGCTTCCGTGGGGTCGTCTCCCGAAGGAGGTGCGCACGGCGATCCTCTTCGGGTCCGGGCGCATGAAGATTCGCTTCCCCCATCGCCGGAAGGGGCGCGACGCGAGCTATGACGAGGTCTGGGAGGGTGTGGTGGCGGGAGTGGCACGACGCTACCGGGAGACCTCGAGCGACCACGTTCGCTCCCAGCTCGAGGCGTACATGTCGGCCCTCCCGTGCAGTGCATGCAACGGGATGCGGCTTCGACCGGAGTCCCTCGCGGTCACCGTGGCCGGACGCTCGATCGGGGAGATCGGGAAGCTCTCGATCGGGGAAGCCCGTGACTTTTTCGAGCGACTCCCCGTGGCGGGCGAGACCCGAGGCCCGCGAGCGCCGGAGGCGCTCGACGCCACGCCTCTCTCGGGCGAGATCGCCGGCCCGATCCTCAAGGAGGTGCGCGAGCGGCTCCGCTTCCTCGATGAGGTCGGGCTCCAGTACCTCTCGCTCGGGCGATCGGCGAACACCCTTTCCGGTGGGGAGGGACAGCGGATCCGGCTTGCAACCCAGATCGGGAGCCGGCTCGTCGGGGTTCTCTACGTTCTCGACGAGCCCTCGATCGGGCTCCACCAGCGCGACAACGAGCGGCTCCTGGGGACGCTCCGGGCGCTGCGCGACCTGGGGAACACCGTCCTCGTCGTCGAGCACGACGAGGATACGATCCGCGCCGCCGACTACGTCGTGGATCTCGGTCCCGGGGCCGGTCGCCATGGGGGCGAGGTGGTGGCCGTCGGTTCGGTCGAAGCCGTCGCTGCAGCCGAGCGTTCCCTCACCGGGGCCTACCTCCGAGGTGAGCGCTCCATTCCCCTTCCGAACGAGCGGCGCCGACCGGATTCCAACCGGCAGATCGTGGTTCGGGGGGCGCGAGGGCACAACCTGTGCGAGGTCGATGTTGCCTTCCCCCTGGGATGCTTTGTGTGCGTGACCGGCGTCTCGGGATCGGGGAAGTCGACCCTCGTGAACGAGACGCTCTACCGGGCCCTTGCCCGGGGGCTCCACGGTGCGAGCGACCTTCCCCTCGCCCACAACGGGCTCGAGGGGGTCGAGAACGTGGACAAGGTGATCGAGATCGACCAGTCCCCGATCGGGCGCACCCCGCGCTCGAACCCTGCGACCTACACGGGGGTCTTCACCCCGATCCGGGCGCTCTTCGCGGGTCTCCCGGAAGCGCGGATGCGAGGCTATGATCCGGGGCGTTTCTCCTTCAATGTGAAGGGGGGGCGCTGCGAGGCCTGCTCGGGCGACGGGCTCGTGAAGATCGAGATGCACTTTCTCCCCGACGTGTACGTGCCCTGTGACCTCTGCCGGGGACGGCGATACAACCGCGAGACCCTCGACATCCTCTACCGGGGGCGGAGCATCGCCGATGTCCTCGACATGACCGTCGATGAGGCACTGGAGTTCTTCGAGCCGGTGCCAAAGGTTCGCTCACGCCTCCAGACCCTCTCCGACGTGGGGCTCGGCTACATCCACCTCGGTCAGTCGGCCACGACGCTCTCGGGCGGGGAGGCTCAGCGTGTGAAGCTCGCAACCGAACTTGCACGACGGGCGACGGGCAACACCCTGTACATCCTCGACGAGCCCACGACCGGGTTGCACTTCGAGGATGTACGAGTCCTTCTCCAGGTGCTCCACGCCCTCGTGGAGCGCGGAAACACGGTCGTCGTGATTGAACACAACCTCGAAGTCGTAAAGACGGCAGACTGGATCCTCGACCTCGGGCCCGAAGGGGGTGCGGGGGGGGGGCGCCTTCTCTCCGAGGGCACCCCGGAGGAGGTGGCAGGCCATCCGGACTCCCTGACCGGCCGGTACCTCGCTCCCCTCCTCGAGCTTCGGGCACCCCTGCGGGGGTGACCGCGATGCAGTACCTTAGAAGAGGGTGTTGAAGAAGCAGGGCGGTCCCCGCGCAGGGAGCCGGCCCCGAGCCCCGGAGACGACGGCGTGGTACGAGCCGCCCCAACCCAAGGAGGTGCGATGGTCACGCGCGAGGATGTGGAAAGCTACCTGATCCGGATGGACGTGGAGTACGAGGAGATCGACGACGGGATGTACCTCGTGCGGAGCCGATCCGAGCGACTGCCGATCGTCGTGCATCACTCCCCGCCACTCCTGGTGCTCCGCCTGAAGGTAATGGACCTCGAGGGTGACCCTGCCTCCCTCGCCGAACTCTACCGAACGCTCCTCGAGCTGAACGCAACGGACGTCGTCCATGGCGCGTACGGTCTGGAGGGTGAGGAGCTGGTCCTGGGGCTGAGCCTCCAGCTGGAGTCCCTCGACTACGCTGAGGTCCAGGCGGCGATCGAGAGCCTGCAGATGGCGGCCTCGAGCCACATGGAGCAGATTCGCAATCTGGCCGCAGCTCCCGTGGAGGACTGACCGATGAGCATCTTTCAGAAGATTTCGACCCTGTTTCGCTCGAACATCAATGATCTGATCGCCCGGGCCGAAGACCCGGAGAAGATGCTGAATCAGATCATCCTCGACATGCGGGACCAGCTCGCCAAGGCGAAGCGCGAGGTGGCCTCGGCGATTGCCGACGAGCGCAAGCTTCGCGCCCAGGTCGAGGACGAGGCAAAGCAGGCGCGCGACTGGGAGCACCGAGCGATGCTTGCGGTGCGCGAGGGGCGTGACGACCTCGCGAAGCAGGCGCTTCTGCGCCAGAAGGAGCATGCCGAGCGGGCCGAGGCTCTCGGGGCAACCTGGAAGGCACAGGCCGCGGAGACCGAAAAGCTCAAGGCCTCGCTCAAGCAGCTCAACGACCGGATCGAGGAGGCGAAGCGCAAGCGAAACCTTCTCATCGCCAAGCAGAAGCGGGCCCAGGCCCAGAAGCGGATCCACGAGACGATGTCGGGGCTCTCGGACACGTCGGCCTTCGATGCCTTCAACCGGATGGCCGAGCGGATCGAGGAGTCGGAGCGCCGCACCCTTGCGATCGCCGAGGTCTCGGAGAGCCTCACGGGCGACAGTCTGAGCGATGAATTCGCGCGCCTCGAGCGGGGCGACGAGTCGGACCGCCGTCTTCTCGAGCTGAAGCGTGAGATGGGGCTCCTCCCCGCCGGCGCGGACGAGCGGCCCCGCCTCGCGGCCGGCGATGCGGCCGGGGAGGGAGTGGAGGGCGAAGCCGACGAGGACACCCGGGAGGCCACAGGAGACGCGAACGACCTGATCCACGAAGCGGAACTGATCGAGGAGTTCGAGCGGCTCCAGCGCCAGAATCCCGACTGAGCCAGGTTCCGACCCCATGTCCGACATCGTGTATCTGAATGGCGCCTGGGTTCCCCGCCACGAGGCGCGCATCTCGCCCGACGACCGCGGCTTTCTCTTCGGTGACGGGATCTACGAGGTCACGCCTGCCTACGGTGGACGCTGGCTCGCCCTTGACAGGCACCTGGGCCGGCTCGCGCGGGGTGCGACCGAACTCGGCCTGCAGGTGCCCCCTGGACTCGAGCAACTCCACGCCGAACTCCTCGAACGAAACGGGCTGATGACGGCTCCGATGGCGATCGTCTACCTCCAGCTCACCCGGGGCACCGCACCCCGCACGCACCACTTCCCTGCCGAGGACACTCCCGTCACCCTCTACGCCTGGGCCAAGACCTTCAGCCGCCCGGACCCCGAGCGCTGGTCGAAGGGATGGGGGGCTGTGACCGCTCCGGACCAGCGGTGGGCCCGTGCCGACATCAAGACCGTTCAGCTCCTGCCCCTCGTGCTTGCGCAGGAGAGCGCCCGGCGGGCCGGTGAGACAGATGCGCTCCTCGTCCGTGATGGCCTCATGCTCGAGGGCGCGCACAACAACGTCTTCTTCGTGCTCGGCGACACCCTGATCACGCATCCCGCGTCGAACCAGATCCTTCCGGGTATCACGCGCGGGATCGTGCTCGAACTGGCGCGGGCCGAGGGCATTCCCTGTTGCGAGGCGCCCATGCCCCTCGCCCGCCTTCCGGAGGTGTCCGAGATCTTCTTCACGGGGACGACGACCGAGGTGCGCCCGACGGTGAGGGTCAATGGCGAGCCAGTCGGCGACGGCCGGGTCGGACCCGTGACGCGAAAGATCCACGAGGCCTTCGTCGCCCGTGTCGAGCGGGAGTGCGGAGTGCCACTGCCCGTGTAGCGAAGCGGAAGGGCGGGTGGCCGCTCGCTCCCGGCCGGGCTATCTTGCCGGAAGAACGGCCGGTGCCTGCCGGCCGGAGGTCCAGTCCTTCCCGGAGGTTCGCATGGTTCGTGGTTCCATCGTCGCCCCCCTCCTCCTCCTTCTTGCCCTGTCCGTCGTCGTCCGAGTCCCGGCGCCCGCACCGCTCGCCGCGCAGCTCGTCTCCGAGGACGACCGACACATCGTCGCCGTTCTCTACTTCGACAACCGGACGGGGGTCGACCGCTACGACGCGCTCGGGAAGGGAATCGCCGAGATGCTCATCACGGACCTCTCCGGGGTCCCCTACCTCCGACTGGTGGAGCGCGCCCGGCTGCGGGATCTCATGAACGAGGTCGAGTTCAGCCGGAGCGACCACGCCGACCCCGAGACCGCGATCGAGATCGGCCGCTTTCTCGCCGCGGAGTACATCGTGACGGGCTCCTTCATCGACTCCTCCCCCCGGATCCGCGTCGACTCCCGGATCATCCGGACCGAGACGGCCGAGATCCTCCGGAGCACCTCAGCCGAGGGGAACGAGGAGGAGTTCTTCGAGATCCACGAGAACCTGGCCCGCTCCCTGATCGAGGCACTCGAGCTTACCCTCTCCGAGGACGAGGCCGAGGCCTACCTCCGTCACCAGGAAGAGCACCGGATCCAGGACGCCGAGACGGCGATGGCCTTCTCCGAGGCACTCGAACTCTACGATCGCGAGGAATACTTCGATGCCCTGGAGCGAATGGCCTTCGTGGCCCGCCGCGCCCCCGGGTCTGCCCTCGTGAGCCTCACCTACAGCCACATGCGGGATGCGGCGGGGAGCGCGGCCCGCGACGAGGCCGGCTCCTTCCTGCGTCGCTTCATCAACAGCCTCATCGGCGGCGGCTAACCGGCTAACCGGGCGACCCGCCGAATCCGACCCCCGTGAACGGCGATCGGTGAGGGGGTGCGCAGGACC
>SLDT01000022.1 GCA_007125125.1 Gemmatimonadota bacterium
CCCCCACCGCCCCCACCGCCCTGGGCAACGGGACGCATCCGGTCGTCGAGGAAGACGGCGGCGACCCGCTGGGCCATCTGGGCGGCGTTGAAGGTGCTTGCGTTCCCGAAGACGACGACGCCGAGGCCCTCGTCGGGGAAGTGCATGAGGTTCGTGCGGAAGCCCGCGTCCGAGCCCCCGTGCCCGACGGTGCGCAGCCCCCGGTGGCTCCCGACCTGGAGGCCGAGGCCGTAGCTGATGCTGTCGCCCGAGTTGAGGACGCCGCGCGTGCGCATCTCGTCCCAGAGGGCGCGGTCACCCACGCGCGGGTTCTCGTACTCCCCGATCCAGCGGGCGAGGTCCTCGACGGTGGTGAAGAGGCTCGTGGCCCCCTGGTTGGCGTAGCTCAGAACGGCGTGGCTCCAGCGGCCCTGCCCGGCGGGGCGGTAGGAGTAGGCGCGCCCCGGGACGAGGCGGGTGTGGTCGAGGTGGACGTGCGTATGGAGCATCCCGAGGGGGATGAAGACGCGCTCCTCGAGGAACTCCGCGAAGGGCTGGCCGGAGACGCGCGAGACGACCTCGGCAAGGACGGAATAGCCCATGTTCGAGTAGAGGTACTCGGCCCCGGGCTCGAAGTTGAGCTCCCGCTGTCGCTCCATGAGCGCCATGACCTGGGCGTGGGTGATGACGTCGTCCATGCGCCAGCCCGCCATCTGCACCAGCTGCCACTGGTCGCGCACCCCGCTCGTGTGGTTCGCGAGCTGCCTCAGGGTGACGGGGTGCCCGAAGTCCGGCATCTCGGGGAGATGCAGGCGCAGGTCATCGTCCCAGGAGAGGGCGCCGTCGCGGGCGAGGAGGGCGACCGCGAAGGTGGTGAACTGCTTCGAGACGGAGGCGACGTGGAAGGGCGTCGTCGGGGTGACCGGGATCCGGTACTCGAGTTGGGCCGAGCCGTACCCCCGGCTGAAGATCGTGCGGCCGTCGCGCGTGACGGCGACCGCCGCCCCCGGGGCGCCGGCATCGGACCAGGGCTCGAAGATCTCGTCGATCGCCTCGATCTGGGCGCGGGTCAGCTCCTGCGCAGCGAGGGCGGGGGCCCCGACCGCAGGCAGGAGGGGCGCGAGAAGCCAGAGGGCGGCGAGGAGCAGGGCGGCGCGCGGGGCTACCCCGGCGGGGGGGCGGTGATGCATCTGGGTCCTCCGGGTGGAACTGTCTCGGGTGGATCGGGCAAGATCCGATACACCGGGTTCGCGCGCAAGGTACCGTGGCGCTGTCACATCCGGGCCCCCCCGGTGGTTTCGAGGGTAGAACCGAACATGCCGCGATCCGCGATGCCGTGCGCCGCGCGGTGTACCCTCATAACGCACGAGGACAGGAACCATGAACCGCACCCGGACGAGACGATCGATCTTCCTTGCCGCCGTCGCCCTGATGGTGGCCGGGACCGGCTGCGACACACTCTGGCCCTTCGGCTCGGACCCGACGGCCGATGCGCCCCGCATCGACGAGCTCCCGCGCGAGCTGACCGGGGGCGAGGTCGCGGTGCTCGAGGCGAGCAACGCCTTCGGCTTCGACCTCCTGCGGCGGATCGCCGCCGCGAGCCCCGACTCGACCCACTTCATCTCGCCCCTCAGCGCCTCGATGGCGCTCGGGATGACGCTGAACGGGGCGGCGGGCGAGACCTGGGAGGGGATGCGCACCGCCCTCCGCTTCGGGACCGGGCTCGGCGAGGACGAGATCAACGCCTCGTACCGGAGCCTCCTCGACCTCCTGCGGGGGCTCGATCCCGAGGTCTCCTTCGAGATCGCGAACTCCGTCTGGCACCTTCCCTGGTTCGTGCCCCTCGAGAGCTTCCGCGACCGGGTCGCGGCGAGCTTCGATGCGGAGGTGCGCGGGCTCGACTTCACCCTCCCCGGGGCGGCCGACACGATCAATGGCTGGGTGCGGGCCAAGACGGCCGATCGGATCGAGGAGATCGTCCCGGACCCGATCCCCGCCGACGTCGTGGCCTACCTCCTCAATGCGATCCACTTCAAGGGGAACTGGCGGTGGCGCTTCGACGCGAGCGAGACCGCCGAGGGGCCCTTCCACCTGCGTGACGGGGGCACGGCGACGGTGCGCTACATGACCCGCTCCGGCGGTTTTCGCGTCGGTCACACCCCGGAGGCCCGGGTGGTCGAGCTCCCCTACGGTGGCGATGCCTTTGCCTTCACCGCCCTCGTCCCGCGCGGGGGCCATACCCTCGAGGAGCTCGTGGCCGGGCTCGACGACCAGGGGTGGGAGGGCTTCCTCGAGACCCTCTCCGACGCCGCGCCGAACCAGGAGCTGCACCTGCCCCGCTTCACCCTCGAGTGGGAGCGGAGTCTGAACGAGGTGCTCGCGGCGATGGGGATGGCCGATGCCTTCACGGGGGACGCCGACTTCTCCCGCATGTTCGAGGGAGGGGGCGTGGCGATCAGCGAGGTCCTGCAGAAGACCTTCGTGCAGGTCGACGAGGAGGGCACCGAGGCGGCCGCCGTCACCTCGGTCGAGATCATCCGCGTCTCCCTCCCGGAGCCGGTGCGCCTCGATCGCCCCTTCCTCTTCGCGCTCCGCGAGCGCCTCTCCGGGACGATCCTCTTCCTCGGCGTGATCGTCGAACCGCCCCTCGACTGACCGCTCAGCGGCGCCCGAGCTGCCCCCGCACGCCATCGAGGAGTGCGGGGGCGTCGTGCACCACCCCCCCGACGACGACCCAGGGAGGGTTGCGGGTGGCCCGGATCTCGGAGAGGGGGTCGCCCCGCACGACGACCATGTCGCCGAGCTTCCCTTCCTCGATCGTGCCGAGACGGTCGTCGACCCCGAGCGCCCGTGCCCCGTTGATCGTCGCGATCCTCAGCACGTCTGCCTCCGGGATCCCTGCAGCCACCATCGCGTGCATCTCGCGGTGCACCCCGAAGCCCGAGAAGAACTGCCCCCAGCTCGGGTGGTCGGTTCCGAGGGTGATCAGGTGCCCGCCCCCGAGTTCCCAGAAGCGGTGCAGGAGCCCCTTCTTGACCCGGAAGATCTCCTCGAACTGGGCGTTCACCCGCCGCGGGAGGCGCCCCTCGACCTCGACGCGCACCTCGGGGGCCAGGAGCTCCATCTCGGGCCAGAAGTACTCGAAGAACTCCGGGTCCTGCGCGCCGAAGTAGCCGTACGCGGTGAGGGTCGCGTTGTAGTGCACCCCATGCTCGACGAACCGCCCGACCTGCTCCGCGAAGGCCGGGGACGAGGGCGACATCTCGACGAGGGAGGCGTAGGCCGAGCGGGTGGGGGGCATGTCGTCGCCCCCCTCGAAGTGCTCGATCCGGTCGATCCCCATCGCGATCGCCTCGCGGGGGTTCACACTGTTCCGGAACCCCGAGTCAAGGTGCCCCGTCACCGTCCGGCCATGGGCGTGCGCCGCCTCGATCAGCGCCTCCAGGTGCTCGGGCGAGATTCCCTTGGCCTTGAACCCGTGCACCCCCTGCCCCACCCAGTGGTCGACCTCGGCCCGGATCGAGTCGGGGGTGATCTCCCGGCTCCAACCCGACCTCCAGCTCCCGTAGTAGGGACCGGAGTTGTAGAGGCGGGGACCGACCTGCTCCCCGCCCTCGATCCGGAGCCGGAGCGCCCGCATCCCGACCGGGTCCACCTCCCCCGCCGGGAAGGTCGAGGTCACCCCGTTGCCCAGGAAGACCGCGGGGTAGACCTCCGTGTCGTCGACCCTTCCCTCCCCGTGCAGGTCGACCGCGTAATGCGCGTGCAGGTCGAAGAACCCCGGCAGGAGGGTGTCGTCGTCCCCGATCCGCAGGGTGTGCATCCCGGGAGGAGGGCTCCAACCCGGCTCCACCCCCACCCGTTCGATCACCCCCTCCCGCACGACCACCCCCGGGTTCGGAACCCGGTCGCTTCCCGTCGCATCGAAGAGCCATCCCCCCTCGATGAGGATCGAACCCGGCGGAGAGGTCGGGGGCGGGGGGGACGCGACCCCCTGCGCACTCAGACTCGCCGGACCCAGGAAAAGGAGGAGGAGGCCGAGGAGCAGGCCACCACCCGGAGGGTCCGCGCTTCTCGTCATCGTCCGGCCCGTTCCCGCGCCGCGGCCGCCATTGCCGCCTCGATCTCGTCGATCTCGCGCGGTGCGCGGGAGATCCAGACGAGCCCCTCCGGGGTCATGATGTGGTTGTCCTCGATGCGCACCCCGATTCCCTCGTATCTTTCGTATGCGGCCCCGATACGCTCGAGGAGCGCCCGGTTGCGCGGGGTGTCCGGGAGGTCGTCGAGGAAGCCCGGACGCAGGTAGATCCCGGGCTCGATGCTGATCGCCGAGCCCACCTCCATCGTTCCCGGGGTCGGGTCGTGGACATTCAGCCCGATCCCATGCCCGAGGGAGTGGAAGTAGTGGATGCGGAGCTGGGGGCACTCGCCCATCCCGCCCCCCCGCTGGGCGCAGTCGTACGTCGCCCCCGGACCCTCCATCAGGCCCAGGCGGGTGAGTCCCTCGCCAAGGACCAGATCGGCCGCCCGGGACTGCTCGGCCCTCGGAGCCCCCTCGGCGGCGAGTTCCTCGGCACGGGCCTGCGCGGCCCGGACGATCTCGTAGATGTCACGGAGTTCGGGCGAGAAGCGTCCGTTCACCGGGTAGGTCCGGGTCACGTCGGCTGCGTAGCCGTGGACCTGTGCCCCGATGTCGATCTTCACGTGCTCCCCGTCGTTCAGGACCCGCTCGCCCCCCCGGTAGTGGAGAATCGTGGAGTTCTCGGCCGAGGCCACGATGTGCCCGAAGGCGGGGCGGGCATCGGCCCCCATCGCGCGGAAGACGGAGTCGATGACCACCTTGAGGTCGGCCTCCGTGACCCCGGGCCGAATGTGGTTCAGGAGCTCGCGGTGCGCGGCCTCGGTGATCTCGACCGCGCGGCGAATGAGCTGGAGCTCGGCCGGACTCTTGATCGCCCGCATCTGATTCACCTGCCCGTTTGCGCGCACGATCTCGAGCTCCTCGCGGCCCTCGAGGAGGGCTCCGACCACCTCGGGTCCCCGGGCCGAGCCACCTGCCGCGAAGTCGCTCACCCCGACGAGCGCGACCCGGTCGACCAGATCGAGGAGGGGCCCGAGCGTGTCGGTCAGCTCCTCGAGGGAACGCACCTCCGGTGCCTGGCCCCGGGTCCCGTCACCAGGACGGAAGGGAGCACCGTCGACCCCGACCAGGGGGAGCGCGCCCCTTTCGCGCCCGAGCCCCTCGGGCACGAAGATCGTGCTCGTGACCCCGTCACCCTCCCGCACGAAGAGGAGCACGGCGTCGGTCTCGATCACGCCGGCGAGGTACTGGAAGGGGAGGTGTCCCTGTCTCGACGTGGGGTTCGAGATGGCGAGGCCGACGCGGGCCTCCGTCGCGTAGAGGAGTGCGGCGCGTCGCTCCGCGAACTCCCCCTGGGTGACCTGCGCGACGGCGGGGGGCGCGGTCGAGAGGAGCAGGAGAAGGGCGAGGGCGGCGACCATGGGGCCCGTGCGAGGGGGCCGGAGGGCCTTGGGGATCGAGGCGAGCATCGTGACTCCGGGTACCGGTCTGCGATGGAAAGGGCGAGAATGGTGACCACTATAGCACCCCGGACCGCTTCCGGCACGAGGGGGTAACGAACCTCCGCCCGTCAACAGGACCGACATCCGTTCCCGACTTCCCGAGTGCCAGGCACGTGAAGGAACTTCTGGAGCTGCTCGACCTCGAGCCCCTTGAGCAGAACATCTACCGCGGCCGGAACCGGGACATCGGAACAGGCCGCGTCTTCGGGGGCCAGGTGCTCGCCCAGGCACTCGTCGCGGCCCGCCGCACCGTCGAGGGCGAGCGCGAGGCGCACTCCCTCCACGCCTATTTCATTCTTCCGGGCGACCTCAGGGTCCCCATCGTCTACTTCGTCGACACCCTGCGCGACGGGGGGAGCTTCACGACCCGCCGGGTCACCGCGATTCAGCACGGTCAGGCGATTTTCAACCTCTCGGCCTCCTTCCACGAGGAGCAGGAGGGGGTGGAGCACCAGACGGACCCCCCCGATGCTCCGGCTCCGGAAAACCTCACCCGCGAACTCGAGCGAATCCGGGCCGAAGCCGAGCGGATACCCGAAGCGGTGCGAGGGGTCCTCACGCAGGATCGTCCCCTCGACGTGCGCCCCGTCGAGGATCTCGACCTCTTCGACCCGGAGCCCGCACCACCGAGACGACGAAGCTGGTTCCGTGCGGCCGCTCCGATGCCGGACGGTACCCTCGTGCACCAGGCGGCTCTCGCGTATGCCTCCGACTACGGGCTCCTCTCGACTGTGCTCCAACCACACGGTCGTACCGTACGCGACCCCGAGCTCCAGGTGGCCTCCCTCGACCACGCCCTCTGGTTCCATCGCCCATTCCGGGTCGACGAATGGCTCCTGTACGTGGCCGACAGCCCGATCGCGGCAGGTGCGCGAGGTTTCGCCAGGGGAAGCATCTACACCCGCGACGGCCGGCACGTCGCCTCGGTGGCGCAGGAGGGACTCACGCGCTGGAAAAGGTAGAGGACTGTTCTCAGTCGATCGGCTTGAGCCCGGCCTCGATCCGTGCGCGACGACCTTCCAGGAAGGGAGGAAGGGCGAGTGACTCACCCAGTGTTTCCGGGTCCTCATCGACCGCGAACCCCGGTCCGTCCGTGGCGAGCTCGAAGAGAATCCCCCCGGGCTCCCGGAAGTACAGACTTCGGAAGTAATAACGGTCGACCTTGCCGCTGTTCGGCATTCCCATCCGGTTCAGGCGCTCGGCCCAGGCGCCATAGGCGTCATCGGCGACCCGGAAGGCCACATGGTGCACGCCCCCCGCTCCGAGCCGATGCGGCGGAGAGGTGCAGTCGATCGCGACATGGAGTTCCGCGTGGAGGCCGGGGGAGCCCTCGGTGCCTTCGCCCATCGCGAAGCGGTGCACGGGGCCGGCGGGTCCGGCGGCGGGAGCCTCGCGCTCCCAGATGCCGACGGGGCGCATTCCCATGATCCCGGTCAGGACCTCGGCCGTGGGCCCGAGCTCGGGGACTGTGATCTCGACCGGACCGAAGCCGCGAAACTGGTGCTCCGCCGGGACGGGGCTCCGGTCCCAGGGGGTCGGCTCGTCGCCTCGGCCTCCATCGACGACGATGGCGAGGCGCTGTCCCTCCGGGTCTTCGAACTCGATCGCCGGGGTCCCGGCCCGCTCGAAGGGCGCGGAGGTGGAAATGCCCTCCTCCGCGAGGCGCTCCCGCCACCATGGGAGAGAGTCCTCCGAGCCAACCCGAAGTCCGGTGCGTGTGATGCTCCGGTTCCCGCGGCGCTCCGGGGGGGCGGGCCAGTCGAAGAAGGTGATGTCCGTTCCGGGCGTTCCAACGGCATCCGCGTAGAAGAGGTGGTAGGCGCTCGTGTCATCCTGGTTCACGGAGCGCTTTACAAGGCGCATGCCGAGTACCTCCGTGAAGAAGCGACGGTTCTCCCGGATGCGGGCCGAGACGGCGGTGAGGTGGTGCAGGCCCAGGAGGATCTCATTCATCGGACGGCTCCTTCGAGGTAGGTGTAGCCGGCGAGGCCTTCGATGTAGTCGGCAATGAAGGTGTTCGCTTCGGCACGGGAGAGTCCCTTGGCGTTCGAGACCTTGCGACGGAACTTGCTGACGAGGGCATCGGACTCGAACTGCACGTAGCGAAGCACATCCGTGACCGTGTCCCCGTGCACGACGCCGCCCACCTCGTAGCCTCCCCCCTCCGAGAGGTTGATGTGGACCGCGTTCGTGTCTCCGAAGAGGTTGTGGAGGTCGCCCAGGATCTCCTGGTAGGCCCCGGTCAGGAAGATCCCGAGGATGTAGGGGCTGCCATGTTCGAAGCTGTGCAGCTCGAGGGTCGGCTTGCCATCCCGCTCGCCGATGAAGCGGTTGATCTTTCCATCGGAGTCACAGGTGACGTCCTGAAGGGTCCCGTGCCGGGTGGGGCGCTCGTCGAGCCGGTGGATCGGCATGATCGGGAAGAGCTGGTCGATGGCCCAGGAGTCGGGCAGCGACTGAAAGAGCGAGAAGTTGCAGAAGTAGCGGTCGACGAGGGTCGACTCGAGTTCGGGGAGGATGTCCTCGTACTCTTCGGGCTCCCGGAGTGCGAGTTCATGCACGCGATTCACGATCGCAAGGAAGAGGCGCTCCGCGAGAGCCCGCTCCGGGAGGCTGAGCACCCCGCTGTTGAAGAAGGAGCGCATCTGCTCGCGAGCGAAGGATGCGTCGTGGTAGAGCTCCCGGACCGAGCGCTCGTCGATGGTCGCGAGCGCCTCGGCGAGGTCGTGCACGAGGAGGTGCATCTCGTCCGGGATATCGAGGGGCGCCTCCGCGATCTGGGTCTCGAGGTCGATCACGTTCACCAGGAGAAGGGCGTGATGTGCCGTGAGCGCTCGACCCGACTCCGAAATGAGGTGAGGCATCGGCAACTCGTTTTCCCGGCAGCTCTCGGCCAGCGCATACACGATGTCGTTCGCGTATTCCTGGATGCTGTAGTTCACACTCGCGGTTCCCGTCGAGCGCGAACCGTCGTAGTCGACCCCCAGTCCTCCTCCCACGTCCACGTGCGTGATGTCGAGCCCCTCCTTGCGCATCTCGACATAGTAGCGGGCCACCTCCGTCATGGCGCGCTTCACGGTGCGGACATCCGGGATCTGGGAGCCCAGGTGGAAGTGGATCAGCTTGAGGATGTCGGTTCGTCCGGCGGCTCGGAGCTTCTCGACGACCCGCATCACCTCCGAGGCCGAGAGTCCGAACTTGCTCCGGTCGCCCGCGGTCTCGGACCAGCGGCCAGTGCCGGTCGACGAGAGCTTGATCCGGATCCCCGCCGAGGGCACCACCTCCATCTCGTCGGCGAGCTTCAGGAGGAGATCGACCTCCGAGATCTTCTCGATCACGATGAAGACCTTGTGCCCGAGCTTCTGACCCATCAGGGCGAGGTACAGGTACTCCTCGTCCTTGTACCCATTGCAGATGATGAGGTGATGGGCCGTTTCAGTGAGTGCCAGCACGGCCTGGAGCTCGGGTTTGCTCCCCACCTCGAGTCCGACACCGTGCTCGTCGCCGACCGCCACGAGCTCTTCGAGGACGTGCCGCTGCTGGTTCACCTTGATCGGATAGACCAGGGTGTAGGTTCCCTCGAAGTCATATTCACGGATGGAGTTCGCGAAGCGCCCCGTGAGCGTTTCGATCCGGGTCCGCAGAATGTCCGGAAAGCGCAGAAGGAGGGGGAGGCCGAGACCCTGGGCCTCCAGGTCCGTCGCGATCTCGAAGAGGTCGAGGCCCTGCTCGGGGTCACGGGTGGGGTGCACCGTCACATGCCCGGCTTCGTTGATGTCGAAGTGTCCGACGCCCCAGCCCTCGACATTGTAGAGCTCCCGAGCGTCGTCGATCGTCCATTCCATTGCGTTTCGCCCTTGCCTTCGTTCGCGTGATCCTCGTTTCGGCCAACCCGGTCGGTGGAGATGGCCGTGCTCAGCCGTACCGGTCTTCGTCGTCTTCGTCGTCGTCGAGGTGCTCGTGCGCGAAGGCGTCCTCCAGGGACTCCGCCTCGTCGAGGATGTCACCGTCGAGGCCGCCCTCGTCGCCAAAGTCGTCAGAGTCGTCATCGAAGTCGAAGCCGCGAGCGTCCAACTCCTCGAGCTCCTTCAGGATCTCTTTCATGTCGTCATCGGTCGGTTCCGCCTCGATCGAACCTTCGGGGATTCCGGGCACCGCGACCCCCGGCGCGGGATAGGGCTCCTCGGCCTCCTCCACATCCGCGCCCTCCCGCCGATCCCGCAGCCACTCGGCGATCAGCTTCGAGGTGGCATCGAGCAGCTTGGCTCCGAGTGCACCATCCATTCCCCGCGGGTCTCCCAGCACCCCGCCGGGGGAGACGGCGCGGAGTCCCCGCGAGAAAATTCGCTCCACGGCCTTCCGGTCCAGCTCTCCGACCCGGCCCTTCTCGGCCCGCTCGACCCGGACGAGCCAGGGGAGGAGGTGGAGCATTTCGGAGGACTCCGCGATGTCGGCGTGCCCCCCGACCCGTGAACCGAGCCCGGTCTCCTCTTCCACGACCCAGCGCCACACCGCGATGACGCCCAGGAGATCGGCGAAGACCTCGACTCGAACCTCGGGGTTCACCTCGGCCGCCGCTGCCCGGAGTCTGGGGAGCATGCCCTGCAGGGGTCCGAAGTTCCCTCCATGCGAGGGCACGAAGTGAAGGTCGAGGAAGCCATGACGGGCGAGGCTCACCACGTAGTCCCGGCAGAGCGCCTCGAGGGTCTCGGGTCGAAGTGAGACCGTGCCCGCGAAGCCCATGTGGTGCTCCGAGCAACCGACCCGGATGGTCGGCGCGACGAGCGCGTCTCCAAGCGACTCGGCAACTCGGAGCCCGATCGCCGTGCCACGTGCGGCATCGACGAGGAGGGGGAGGTGGGGTCCATGCTGCTCGATCGAGCCCACGGGGATCACGACTGTCGTGGTCCCCCTCGTGATTTCCATCTCGATCTCGGGCCAGGTGAGGTGCTCGAGGAGCAGGGGATTCAGCCCGGGGTAAGGATCCTGCACGGTGCCCTCCATTCTGTGGTCGCCGGGAGGCTCCGGTGGCGGGGGCCGCAGCCGACCCCTCCGGAGCCACAACGCAGTGTCACCGGTGGTTGTCGTCCATGGGGTGACGAGAAGGCTCGAACGCTTTCGTGCTTCATCGATGCCACGCTCGAACCGACCGGTTTCGACTGTATACTACGCAGCGCTGCTGCAGTGCCCCCCAATCATGATCCCGACACGATGATTCTCCGCTTCGCCCTTGCAGCCCTCCTCTTCGTCCCGGGCTGTTCCGACGGCCCCCCCGCAAGGGGCGAAGCACACCCTCCGCCCTTTGAGCATGGGGCGAGCGAGGAGCCGGAGTTCGAGCCGGGCCCCGTCCTTCGCACGGCCGGCCTCGACTCGACCCTGCTCGCCCGGGCGGTGGAAACGGCGACGGACCAGGGCCAGCTCCATACCATGCTCGTGGCCAGAGGGGGCGAGCTCCTCGTGGAGCGCCACCTGCGCGGACCGGGCCTTGACCGGCCGGCCAACGTGAAGTCGATATCGAAGACACTCCTTGCAGCAATCACTGGTTATGCGGTGGAGGCTGGCTACCTCGAGGGGATCGAGGTGCCCGTGCTTGCCTTCTTCCCGGAGCACGCAGAGGGACTTGAAGCGACGCATGGCGCGATCACGGTCGAGCACCTCCTCACAATGAGCAGCGGACTCCAGTCGACCTCCTTCAACAACTACGGGGCCTGGGTCGTGAGCCCGAACTGGGTCCGGAGCGCGCTGCGACGGGAGATGGTCTTCGAGCCCGGAACGCGAATGCTCTACAGCACGGGAAACTCCCACCTCGTCTCGGCGATCCTCGCCCGCGCCTCGGGACGATCGACGTTGTCACTCGCGAGGGAGGCACTCGGGGAGCCGCTCGGGATCCAGCTTCCGGCGTGGCCCACCGATCCGCAGGGTGTCCACTTCGGAGGAAACGACATGCTCATCTCCCCGCGCGGGCTCCTCCGCTTCGGCGAGATGACGAGAAAGGGCGGAGTTCACGAGGGCAGGAGGGTGCTCGCCGAGCGGTGGATCGACGATGCCTGGCAGGTTCGAGTGCGCTCGTCCCGCGACGGGAACGGGTACGCGCTGGGCTGGTGGCACCGGGAGAGCTCCGGGTTCGACGTCTGGTTCGCCTGGGGCTACGGGGGACAGTTCCTCTTCGTGGTCCCGGAACTCGAGATGACGGTGGTCTTCACGTCGGACCCCTGGAGCCGCGAGCGGGGGCACAACCAGGTCCTGCACCGTGTGGTCGACCGCTTCCTGGTCCCTGCTGCCGTCGAGACTACGGACTGAGCCTGCGATAGTCCCGGCCGAAGTAGAGGAGGGGCTCGTCCGCGTCGCCGAGTTCCACCGCGTCGACTCGGCCCAGGACGATCCGGCTGCTGCCCACCGGGACCTTGCCGAGGACCGTGGCGTGGAGTCGGGCCAGGGTGCCCGGGATCACCGGCTGTCCCTCGGCGGGAAAGGGCGAGGGGCCGACCGGAAAGGGGTCGGTGTAGCGGGTCGCGAGCGAAGCCTGCCCCTGCGCGAGGATGTTCACGACGAAGCGGCGGGCCTCCGGAAGAAAAGGAAGTACCTGGGCGCCCGGTCCGAGCGCGAAGCCAAGGACGGGGGGAACGGCCGACACGGAGGCCAGCGAACTGACCGTCGTGGCGTGGACCTTCGCGTCGGCCGGGTCACGCACCGCCACGATCGAGACCCCCGTGGCCCAGCGCGAGAAGGCCTCCCGGAAGTCCTCGGGAAGGACTCCCTCGGAGGGGAGAGCGGATCGAGAGTCGGAGTCGTTGGTCGTCATCGTCTCTTGCACCAGTTCTTGTGCCGGGCGGCGGTCGCAGACAATGTACACTCTGAACGCGCGGCTTCCCAGCCGGGTCCCCTCGCACCTCTCACCCCCCGGTGCCCGCATGTACGGTGGCATCACAGGCTCTCTCGCCGGCCTCGCACTTCTGGCCGGAGTGACCGGTCTCGTACTCCTCCTCGCGCTTGTCCTGCCGGCCGTGCGACGCGCCGTCGAGGGCCAGATCGCCGGCCAGGGGCGTGCGCTCCTGGTGCTCGCCTGGATCGTGGCGACGGCATCCAGCGGGGGCAGCCTGTACTTCTCCGAGGTCGTCGGGTTCATACCCTGCATCCTCTGCTGGTACCAGCGGATTGCCATGTATCCATTGGTCCTCGTACTCGGGGTGGGGGCGCTCACGGGTGACCGACGCGTCTGGCGTTATGCGCTTCCGCTCTCCGGAACGGGGCTCATCATTGCCCTCTACCACGTCGCCCTGCAGCTCCAGCCCGCCCTCGACGTCGGAATGTGCACGGCCGGCGCCCCCTGCAATGTCCGCTACGTGGCGGTGTTCGGGTTCGTTTCGATCCCCGTGATGGCTGCGGGCGGGTTCCTCCTCATTTCGGGCCTGGTCCTGGCCGCTGCGCGCGCCGCGGACTGATCGAACTCGCCTGTCGTGCGGAGGGCTCGGCACGTAACTTCTCCGTGACCGGCGAGTTTGGCGATCACCCTCGGTTGGAGCGACCCATGACGACCAGCTCTCGCGCAGGCACCGGCCTTCGCCCCGCAGCCCTTTTCCTTGTTCTTGCCCTGCCCTTCTGGGCAGGGTGCGGGGGCTCCGACGCTCCGCAGGCCGGCGGACCCCTTGTGACGCACGACCTCACCGAGCTCGGTCTCCAGCATCCCGCCGCCGTGGTCGTCGACACGATTGCCGATGTCTACCTCGTGACGAACATCAACGGGCCGGAGGGAGTGACGGACGGAAACGGCTTCATCTCGAGGATTTCGCCCGACGGGGAGCCGATCGCCGCGCGCTGGATCGATGCATCGGGGACCGCGATCGCGATGCACTCCCCCCGCGGTCTCGCGATTCGTGGGGACTCGATCGTCGTCGGGGACCAGAACTGCCTCCGTGTCTTCAGCCGGCTCGACGGAGTGGACCTCGGGTACAGCTGCCTCGACGGGATCGGGTACATCACGGACGTCGACGTTGGGCCCGAGGGCTCGGTCTTCATCACCGCCGGCGGATACGAGGTCACGGACGAGGGCCTCGAGGCCTCGGGCACGGACGCCGTCTACCGGATCGTGCTCTCGGACCAGTCGAGGGGTGCCACCCTCGTCCGGGGTCCGGACCTCGGCCACCCCTCCGGAATCGCGGTCGGGCGACGGGGAATCTTTGTCACGACGGAGGGTTCGGGAGAGATCTTCCGCCTCACCCCCGGGGGGGAGCGGACGAATGTCTTCTCGCCCTCGGAACGCGAGCTGCGCGGAATCGTATTCCTTCCCGACGGCGGTTTCGTCTTCACGTCGCGCGGGGAACAGGCCGTCTACCACGTCTCCGACGAGGGACGGGTGACCCGGATCGCCGAAGGTCTTCCGGACCCCGGCGCGCCCGGATTCGATGCAGCCCGGAACCGGGTCATCGTTCCGCTCCGGAGCGAGAACCGACTCATCTTCATCGACCTTTCCTGAATCCACAGCCCATGCTTCTCACTCAATCGAGCCCGGTGCGCTCACTCCCGGGACGGATCGTCCTCGTCCTGCTCGGGCTCTCCTTCGTTTCTCGGCCCGGGGTTGCCCAGGAGCTTCCCGGCGACACCCTCACCCTTCCCGGGGTCGAGGTGACGGTGCTCCGCGCGGTCATGCCACTGAACGCCGCTCCAGCCGCCGTCTCGGTCCGATCGGGCGAGGAGCTCCGGGGTGCCCATTCGGCGACCTTCCTCGACGAGGTCGTCCGGGGCATGCCCGGGGTCCAGGTCCAGAACCGCTACAACCCTGCTGTCGGAGAGCGCCTCGCCGTGCGTGGTTTCGGGGCTCGGGCACAGTTCGGGGTGCGGGGCGTGCGAGTCATCGTTGACGGGATCCCCGCGACCCTCCCCGACGGGCAGTCGACCCTCGAACACATCGACCTCGGGTCCCTGGGCCGAATCGAGGCCCTTCGGGGGCCCGCCTCGGCCCTTTTCGGGAACGCGACCGGCGGGGTACTCCTCTTCGAGACCGCCGCGCCACCCCTCGACCCCGTCCGCTTCGAGCTCGAGACCATGGCCGGGAGCTTCGGGCAGCGCCGTGGCCAGGCCGGGGTTTCGGGCACCTTCCTCGACACCGGGTACCGGTTCACCGCTTCGATGACGGAGTGGGGGGGCTTCCGAATCAACCCGCAGGATCCCGATGCCACGTACGGCGCCGCCGACCGGCTCGGCCTGAATCTCCGCCTCACCCGAGCCATGCTGGGGGGGCAGCTCGAGCTCACCGGGAACTACCTCGACCTCGACGCCGAGAACCCCGGGTCCCTCCCGGAGGCGTCCCGGACCGACCCGGACCGCCCGGCCTGGAACTTCAACATTGTCCAGGGTGCGTCGAAGGAGGTGAACCAGGAGCAGGCCGGGGCTCGATGGAGCGGTCCCGCCGGGGACTTCGATCTTGACCTCTCCCTCTTCGGGGTCCGGCGACGGGTGCTGAACCCGATCCCGTCCGACATCATCGACCTCGCCCGCCGTGGGGGCGGAATGCGAGTTCAGGCCAGCCGAAGCCGCACCCTGGCCGACGGCCGCACGGCGCGCCTCGCCGTCGGAGTCGAACGCGAGAGCCAGAGCGACGACCGTCTCAACTTCCGGAACCAGCAGGGCGAGCGCGGTGAGCTCACCCTCGACCAGGCCGAGGAGGTCCGCAACACCGGGCTCTACCTCCAGGGCACCCTCCCCCTCCCGGCGGGTGGGGCCGAGGCGATGGCGGGCCTTCGCTACGATCGGGCACGTTTCGAGGCCGACGACCGCTTTCCCCGCGAGCCGGGTGATCCGCTGGGGACCGGACGCCGTTCGATGAGTG
This sequence comes from Gemmatimonadota bacterium, assembly GCA_007125125.1. Taxonomy (GTDB): domain Bacteria; phylum Gemmatimonadota; class Gemmatimonadetes; order Longimicrobiales; family Gaopeijiaceae; genus SLDT01. The sequence goes on from SLDT01000022.1 coordinate 15,389, forward strand.
CCCTCAGCCCCTCCCTCGGGGTGCACCTGCCCCTCGGTCCGGAGCTCGACCTCTTCGCCTCGATGGGGACTTTCTTCGAGACCCCCTCGACGACCGAGCTGGCGAACCAGCCCTTCGTGGCGGGCGGCTTCAACCCTGACCTCGATCCGCAGCGGGGCACCTCGTTCGAGGCCGGTCTTCGCGGGCGCCGTGGCGCACTCCTGAGCTGGGAGCTCGCCCTCCATCGCACCGAGCTCCGCAACGAACTCATCCCCTTCGAGGTCCCGAACGCACCGGGGCGGACCTTCTATCGCAACGCCGGTACCTCACGGCACCAGGGGGTCGAACTCTCGATGGGCGTCATCCCCGAGCAGCTCCCCCTCGAGGGGTCCCTCACCTGGTCCTGGACCGATGCCCGCTTCCGGGACTTCGAACTGGAAGAAGCGGATCTCGGGGGCAACCGCGTGCCGGGGCTCGCCCCGCACCGAGGTGAGGCCTCCCTCCGCTGGCGGAATCCCCTCGGGCACCTGGAGCTCGGCGGGGTCTACAGCCACCGGGTCGCAACAGACGACGAGAACACGACATGGGCGCCCTCGCACCTCCTCTGGGACCTGCGAGGGGGAGCGACCGCGATCGAGGCCGGGCGAGCCGAGCTGCGACCCTGGTTCGCAGTCCGGAATCTCCTCGACCGCGAGCATGTCGCCTCGGTGGCGGTCAATGCGTTCGGGGGGCGCTACTTCGAGCCCGGGCCGGGGCGGGCCTTCCAGCTCGGGGTTCGGGCGGCCTTCTGATTGGAGGTCAGTCCGCGATCGCCCCGACGACCTCGTCGAGCCCCCCGCGTCCGAAGATGTGTCCGGCGTTCAGCCGGTGCGTGCCCCGGATGTGACGGATCGAGCCGGAGCCGGCCCGAATCGCGAGACTTTCCGTGGTGACGCCAAGGCCTCGGTCGTAGCGAACGCCCTGCAGGAATGGGCTCCCCGTGATCGCGGTCGCTGCGAAGAAGGCGTCCTCGCTCCGGACGAGGTCCGAGATTCCGACGACACCCTCCCAGCTCCCCCGACCTTCGGACTCGTCGAGGCGTGCTCGCTCCGTCTCGCTCTGGGGGGTGCGGCGTCCCTGCATCCCGCCCCCGAGAGCCTTGACCGCCGCAGCGGCAATCACCCCCTCCGGTGTGCCGCCGATCCCCATGAGGAGATCGATGCCGGTACCGGGATAGGCTGCCAGAAGGGCACCCATCACGTCCCCGTCGGTGTGGAGTGCGACGCGGGCGCCCGCACGCCGGATCTCACGGACGAGCTCGAGGTGGCGCGGCTTGTCAAGGACGAAGACGGTGAGCCGCTCGACCGGGCGCTCGAGCGCCTCGGCCACGCGCCGAAGGTTCTCGGCGGGTGAGCGCTCGATGTCGATCGCCTCGGCGGCGGGGGCGCCAGCGACGATCTTGTCCATGTAGAAGGAGGCCCCCGGATTCCAGAAGCTCCCTGCGGGCGCGGCCGCGATCACGGCGATCGCATTCGGGAGACCGAGGGCGAGCAGCCGCGTACCTTCGACCGGGTCGACCGCAAGGTCCATGGCTGGAGGGTCTCCGCTCCCGACTTCTTCCCCGTTGAAGAGCATCGGGGCTTCGTCCTTCTCGCCCTCCCCGATCACGATACGGCCCTGCATCCGGACCGTACCGAGAACGGCCCGCATCGCCTCGACCGCGGCCCGGTCCCCCGCCTTTCCGTCGCCCCGGCCCATGTGGGGCGCCGCGGAGATCGCTGCCGCCTCGGTCACGCGGACGAGCTCCATTCCGAGGTTGCGGTCGAGAATCGTGGAGCCCGGTGGGGTGCTCATCACTCGACCGTCGATCCGGATCCGAGACGGCTCCGAACCTCGTCGACGACCCCCGCCGATCCGAGTTTCCCGGACTTGTGCACGATGAAGCGGGCGTACTCTTCCATCAGGATCCGGCCCGGCTTGCGGAAGTCGAAGTTCTCGGGTTCGTCGCGGAAGTGCTCCCGATGCACCCGGGTCCAGACGAGACGTCCGTCCGTGTCGATGTTCACCTTCGTGACGCCCAGGGGCACGGCGCGGGCGAACTCCGCCTCATCGACGCCGCGAGCCGACGGGTCGAGCTTCCCGCCCGCGGCGTTGATCCGCTCGACCTCTTCGCGGGGAACGGAGCTCGACCCGTGCATGACGAGCGGAAACCCGGGGAGGCGCCGCTGGATCTCTGCCACCCGCCCGAAGTGGATCCCCTGCCCCCCGCTGAACTTGTACGCCCCGTGGCTCGTCCCGATCGCCACCGCGAGGGCGTCGCATCCGGAGGCCTCGACGAAGAGGCGAGCCTCGTCGGGGTCGGTGAGCTTTGCATGCTTCTCGTCGACCTCGATGTCTTCCTCGACCCCTCCGAGCATCCCGAGCTCCGCCTCGACGCTCAGACCGGCGGCATGGGCCCGCTCCACGACCCGCCGGGTGATCGCGACGTTCTCCTCGAAAGGCTCGTGCGAGGCGTCGATCATGACGGAACTGTAGAAGCCCGAGTCGATCGCGTCGAGGCAGGTCTCCTCGTCGCCATGGTCGAGGTGCACCGCGAAGACCGCCTCCGGGAAGCTCTCCTCGGCAGCACGCACGATCGCCTCGAGCATCCGCACGCCGGCGTAGCCCCGTGCACCCCGCGAGAGCTGGACAATGAAGGGTGCCGAAGCCCTGCGGTGCCCCTCGAAGAGCCCGATTGCCTGCTCCATGTTGTTGATGTTGTACGCACCGACAGCAAAACGGCCATAGGCGATGTCAAAGAGGGCACGGGTCGTGACGATCATCCGGATGCGGGTTGGGGTTCTGGAAGGGGGGGCGGACCCCCCGCGTGGAAACGGACTCAGGAGATTCGCCCCGTACGCCCCTCGAGGCAAGCGTCGCCCCCTGTTGACGTGCGCCCCGGACGGGGTGCATCCTGCAGGGCCTGCAACCATCATACCCGAACCCGAACTCATGAACGCCCCGGATTCCCCAGCGATTCTCTGCCGTGGCCTCCGCAAGAGCTACGGCTCAACGCATGCCGTGCGTGGGCTCGACCTCGAGATTCGTCGGGGCGAGTGTTTCGGGCTCCTCGGGCCGAACGGTGCCGGGAAGACCACGACGGTCGAGATTCTCGAGGGCCTCACCACCCCGGACGAGGGGACGGTCGAGATCCTGGGAATGCGATGGGACCGGGACGAGATGCGCATTCGTTCCCGCCTCGGGATCCAGCTACAGGAGGTACGTCTCACTGAAAAGCAGCGGGTCGAGGAGACCCTTCGCCTCTTCCGCTCCTTCTACCGGGAGGGTCCCACTGTCGGGGAACTCCTCGAGAAGGTACAGCTCACGGACCGACGCCGTGCCTACGTGCGCGACCTCTCCGGGGGCCAGCGGCAACGCCTGTCCGTCGCATGCGCTCTTGCAGGCGATCCCGACATACTCTTCCTCGACGAGCCCACGACCGGCCTCGATCCGCAGTCGCGCCGCGCCCTCTGGGAGGTCTGTGAACGCTTCCTCGAGGGGGGGGGGACGATTCTCCTCACGACGCACTTCATGGACGAGGCCGAGCGCCTCGCGGACCGGGTCGCGATCATGGACCATGGCCAGATCCTTGTGGAGGGCACTCCCCTTGAACTCATCGGCACCCTTGGGGGCGCCCACGTGATCGAGTTCGAGCCGAGCGTCGAAGTCGCCTTCCCGGAACTGGCGCGCCTTCCCGGGGTCCGCACCGTTCGCGAGAGAGGAAGCCTCCGCTTCCTCAGCACGGATCGTCTCCACCGCACCCTTCCGGCCCTTGTCGGGCTCCTGGCCGCCCGGGAGGGCGAGCTCTCGTCGCTCACGACGCACCGCGCGACCCTCGACGACGTCTTCCTCGCCCGAACGGGCCGACAGCTCCGCGATGGCTAACCTCGCAAGCCTGAGGGAGCTCACCCTCACGAGGGTCCGGGTCATGCTCCGCGAGCCGGAGATGGTCTTCTGGGTCTTCGTCTTTCCTGCTCTCCTCGCCCTCGGTCTCGGGATCGCCTTCACGAACCCCGCCCCGGACGAGATCCCGGTCGCGATCGAGCGGAATTCCAGGGCGGCCGCCTGGGCCGGCCTCCTCGACGAGCGCCTCGAGCTCGACGTGCGGGTGCTCACGCCCGTCGAGGCGGAGCTGGCTCTGCGACGGGGTGAGGTCGCGCTCGTCGTGGCCGGAAGCCCGGGCGTCGTCCTCCGCTTCGACCCGACCCGGCCCGAGGGGCGAAACGCGCGCCTTGTCGTCGAGGGTGCCCTCCAGGAGGCTGCGGGGGCGCCCCGTCCCCTCGCGACCCGCGTGGAGGAGGTCCGGCAACAGGGTCGACGCTACATCGACTGGCTGATCCCCGGGCTCATCGGGTTCAACCTGATGAGCACAGGGCTCTGGGCGGTCGGCTTCTTCGTCACGAAGAGCCGCCAGACCCTTCAGCTCAAGCGCCTCGTCTCGACGCCGATGCGGCGAAGCCACTACCTTCTCTCGCAAATTCTCGCGCGCTTCGTCTTTCTTCCGGCCGAGATCCTGGTCCTCGTGCTCTTCGCCTGGCTCATCTTCGACGTTCAGGTGGCCGGGAGCCTCGCCGCCCTCGCCGTCGTGACCCTCGTCGGGGCGGCCTGCTTCACCGGTTTCGGGCTCCTCGCCTCGTCCCGCGTGCGCTCCACCGAGGCGGTGAGCGGGATCATCAATGTGATCTCGATGCCGATGATCATTCTCAGCGGGGTCTTCTTCTCGCCCGCACGCTTTCCGGACGGACTGCAGCCCCTCATCGCGGTGCTTCCGCTGACCGCACTGAACGACGCACTCAGGGCCATCTACAACGACGGTCTCCCCCTGACCGCCGTGGCCGGGGAACTCGGACTGCTCGGTGTCTGGACCATCGGGACCTTCGTCCTCGCACTCCGGCTCTTCCGATGGCAGTGAGGCACGAAGGGGGGGCCGCCCCCTGGGCCGGCGCACGTCTCGAGATCGAGACCCCCGAGCACGTTTCCTTCGACTTCGAGCTCGCGGGGGCGGGATCTCGCTTCGTCGCCTTCCTCCTCGATGCACTGATCCTCGTTCTCGCGAACGGGATCTGGATCGTCACGATGGTCTGGTTCGGCGTCTTCGGTGTGGGGATGATCCTTCCCGGAGGACTCCCTGCGGTCGCCGCGCTTCTCCTCCTGGGCTCCTTCACGATCACCTGGGGCTACTTCATCTTCTTCGAGGGCACACGGAACGGTCAGACGCCCGGAAAGAAGGCCTTCGGACTGCGTGTCGTCCACGAGGGAGGACATCCCCTGACCCTGCGAGGTGCGGTGATCCGGAACCTTGTCCGGTTCGTCGACATCCAGCCGATGCCCTCCTGCCTCGTGGGGGGCATCTCGATTCTCCTGCATCCGAGGGCCCAGCGACCCGGGGACCTCGCGGCGGGAACCGTCGTGGTCCGGGAGCAGCCCACCGCCCTCCTCCCCGAGGAGGCAGCCCCCTCGGCCCCGGGGGCTCGACCCCGCCTGTCGGACGAGGAGTACCGGGTACTGAACGAGTACGTACTGCGCCGCCCGACGCTCGAACAGGCGGCGCGGCGGCGGGTCGCGTCTCGGCTCCTTCCGGCCTTTGCCCACTTCGCCGAGGGCGAGGAGTCCGCGTGGGGAGGCGCCGAGGGGGCCGTGCACCCGTCGGCCGCCGACGCGTTGCTCCTCCGGATCCATGGGCGGGAGTCGGCGGCCCGGTCGGGCGCCGGGGGACGGAGCGGGGCGGGCTCCCCCTCGGCAGCGGCCCTGGTCCGTCGTCAGAGGGAGCGGTGGGACGCCTTCAGCACGCTCCTCGAGCGAGCACAACGGCGGGGGTTGAGTGGGCTCCCGGAGTCCGATGTGGCTCGCTTCGCCTCCCTCTACCGCGAACTCGCAGCCGACCTGGCGCGCGCCCGCACCTACGGTGGGTCCCCGGCGCTCATCCAGACCCTCGAGCGCTCCGTGGCCGCGGGGCACAACCTCCTGTACGTCCGGAGGAGCCGCTCCCCGAGCCACGCCCTCCTCTGGCTGGTGGGGGGCTTTCCGGCGCTCGTTCGCCGACGCGCGCTCCCGATTCTCATCGCGGGGGTCGTCCTGTACCTTCCCGCCCTGATTGCCTTCGGAGCGGTGGCCACGGACCCCGAGCGGGCCCATGCCGTCGTTCCCGCCGATATGATTGCAAGGGCCGAGGCGGGAGCCGAGCGTCAGGCCGAAGGAACGGGATACGTGGAGATTCCCGAGGTCCTCATGCCCTTGTTCTCGAGCCAGATCATCGCGAACAATGTCCAGGTGTCCCTTCTGGCCTTCGCCGGCGGAATCGCGGCCGGCATGGGCACGATCCTCATCCTGATCCTGAACGGCGTCATGCTCGGAGGGGTGGCCGGCCTCTTCCACGTGGAGGGCCTGAGCCTCTACCTCTGGTCCTTCGTCCTCCCGCACGGGGTCATCGAGCTGACCGCGATCTGCATTGCCGGCGGAGCGGGGCTCCTCCTCGGCTCGGCGCTTCTCGTGCCGGGACGAATGACCCGTGGCGCCGCGCTGCGAACGCGTGCGAAGGACGCGGTTGCCCTTCTGGGCGGGGTCGTCTTCCTTCTGCTCGTTGCCGGGCTGATCGAGGGGTTCATCTCGCCCTCACGCCTGCCCGACAGTGTCAAGCTCACGGTCGGGGCGCTCACCGCGCTCGGGCTCTTTCCGTGGCTGCTCCTCAGCGAACCACGATCGCACTCGTATTCTCGGCACGGGTCCCGGGGACCTCGGCATGGATCACAGCCGTTCCGGACGCCACGGCCGTGACAAGCCCCGACTCACTGACGGTCGCGATCGAGGGATCGGAGGAGCTCCACTCGACGGGCATGTTCAGAATCGCCCCACCGACCTGGTCCACCACGGAGGCTCCGAGCTGGATCTGGTCACCCGGTTCTTCGAGGATCGCGGTGGCCGGGATGATGTTGAGCTGATGGACGCGCTCGAGCTCGGTCGGCGTGTGGTCGTCGCAGCCGGCGACTCCGAGGGCGAGGAGGGTGAGGGGGAGGGCAAGGAAGAGGCGTACGCTGGGCTTCATCTGCTGCTTGGGCCAAGAGGGTCAGGTGCTCCCGAAACCGGTCACGATCCGGTCACGAAGCGGCACCCTGCCATAATGGTCCGTCCCCCCGGGCCCCGCAAGTGACGACTTCGAGGGTAGCTCGTTCCGAAGCGCCGGCGATCGCTCACAGTCGCCCGCGACGCTTCACCTCCGCGTACCCCCGGAGAGCCGCCCGCACGGCTTCTTCGGGGCGCACGTCGCTCACGAGCACCCCTCGCCGCCGAATCGTCGCGAGTGCCACGCTCCGGGCGAGGAGGAGTTCTTCCGCGGCAGCCCGGCGGAAGGCCTCTCCCTCCGACGTGACCGGCACCGACGCGACCGCCCCCAGCTCCGGGTTGCGCATCGCGACGAGGAGGGGAAGGTGCCGACGCGCCCCGGTCGTGAGGTGGGCCAGGAGGGCCGCCGAGCTGCGGGCGTCGACGACATCCGAGAAGAGGAAGACGAGCGATCGCCGCCGCAGCCTGCGCGCGAGGTACCCGAAGGCAGCCGGGTAGTTGGGCTCGACCCGGCGCTCCTCGATCGCGGGGAGGAGGTCGGCGATCCGGGAGAGGGGCGCTCGCGAGGGTGGGAGGTAGAACTGGACCCGGTCAGCGAAGGCGAGGATGCCCACGAGGTCGCCATGCTCCGCCGCCCGGTCCGCTACCAGGAGGGCGGCCGCCAGGGCGTGATCGAGGCGAGAGCGCCCTCCGAAGCGCTCGAGCATGAGGCGCCCCGCGTCGATCGCAAGGAGCACGCTCTGGCTTCGCTCGGCCTCGTACTCGCGCACGATCGGCGTTCCTCGGCGCGCCGTTGCTTTCCAGTCGATTCGCCGGGGGTCGTCGCCGCGGACGTAGTCGCGCAGCCGTGCGAACTCGCGTCCCTCGCCGGGATCCCCGAACCGACGCAGTCCCGCGGCATCTTCCCGGTGCATCGGGTCCATTCGTTCGCGTCGCAGCTCGATGAGTCCTGGCTGCACGACGACCGGATCCCGGCGCTCGAGCCGCCACCGTCGCTGGACCAGACCAAGAGGTCCTTCGACCCGGAGGTGGATGTCTCCCACCCATGACCGGCCCCGCTCCTCCCCGAAGAGCTCGACCACGGTCCCGGCACCCACCCCGGGCTCGACGGTCAGGGTCCGTGGGTCGGCTCCCACCCGGCGAAGCCCCGGACCCGGATCGTCGGTCCAGTGAAGGGTCCAGGCGCGTCCGCCGCCCAGGGCGAAGTGCATCTCGACCTCGCCCGTGTCGTCGAGGGGGATCCGGCCGGGAACCCGACGCTCGGCCCGGGGCCGCGGAAGTCCCATGAGTACGAGTCCATCGGCGACCACGGCGGCCACGAAAAGTGCGTTCACGAGCCATCCCGCGACTCCCCCCAGGAGGAAGGCGCCACCCCCCAGAGCCACCCAGAGGGCGAGCCGCCGCGTCGGGATCAGGGGCATCGTGCCGAACCGGCTCGTCCGGGGGCTCAGCGGCCCGGGGCGCCGGGCGCGGCAATCCCCTGGAGGAGCAGACCGAGCCGTGTCCCGGCCTCCTCCCCCTCGACCTCGGCATCGGGGGTCAGGCGCACGCGGTGCCGGAGCACCGGAATCGCGAGCGATTTCACGTCATCGGGCACAACGAAGTCCCGTCCCTCGAGGAGGGCCCGCGCCCGCGAGGCCTCGAAGAGCGCCACCCCCGCTCTCGGACTCGCCGCGAGGGCGAGATTCGCGTCGTCGCGCGTCGCCCGCACGATCGCGACGATGTAGTCGCGCACCTCCGGCTCGACGTGCACACGCCGCACTGCCGCGCGGACCCGTGCGAGCGCTCCGCCCTCGGCAAGGGACGAGATCCCGTAGCTCCCGGGATTCTCCGAGGTGAACCCCTCGGCGACCCGATCCAGGATCCCCCGCTCGGCCGATTCGGCCGGGTAGTCCACGACGATCTTGAGCATGAAGCGGTCGAGCTGCGCCTCGGGGAGGGGGTAGGTTCCCTCGTGCTCGACCGGGTTCTGAGTGGCAAAGACCGTGAAGATCCCCGGCAGCGCCCGGCTCTCCCCATCGACCGTCACCTGCCGCTCCTGCATCGCCTCGAGGAGCGCCGACTGCGTCTTGGCCGGTGCCCTGTTGATCTCGTCGGCCAGGAGCAGGTCCGCAAAGAGGGGACCCGGGTGAAAGACGAAGTCACCCGCCCGCTCGTCGAGGACATTCACCCCCGTGAGGTCGGTCGGCATGAGGTCCGGGGTGAACTGCACCCGGCCGAATCGCACGTCGAGGGCCAGGGCGAGTGCCCGCACAGCCAGCGTCTTGGCCGTCCCCGGCACCCCCTCGATGAGTCCGTGCCCCCCTGCCATCAGGGTGACGAGCATCTGTTCCAGCACCTGGCGCTGTCCCAGGACCACGCCCTCGAGCGCCCCCAGGATCTCCCGCGCCAGCTCCCCGGCCTCCCTCATCTCTCGATCGTCCACCCCTTCATCTCCTTCTCGAAGTCATCAGCCGCGGCACAGAGCGCCGCCAGATCCACATCGTCCCGGCCCTCCCAGCTCCTCCTGAGTTCCGCGACCGTCTCCGCATCCCCGACCCGCGCCCCGAGCCTGCGCTCGAGCCCGTTCAGGATCAGCCGTGCCGCGGTCCGTCTCGCTCCTGCGCGCTGAAAGGCCCCGGAGACCGCATCCACATGCTCGAGGGGCGAACGCCGCGTCGTGGGCGGGGGGTCCCGCGGTGCACCGAAGCGGTGTCCCTCGAGCAGGAGCAGGAGGAAGGCGGCCACCGCAAGCTGGATCACCCAGCGCCCTCCAGCTTCGGACCCCAGGAAGGCGAGGGCGGCAGGCAGTGGGCCCCCCTCTCCTCGGAAACCGTGATGGTACTCGTCGAAGCGCACCTCTCCCGGTCCGAGGGCGAAGCTGCGCGCCACGAGGAGCGCCTGGTCCCCGTCACGGAGACGGGCATTCGTCAGGGGCAGGGCATCGGCCCAGAGCTCGACGCGCCCCGCGCCGAAGGCACGCGACACGACGACCGGGGCCTCACCTGCCCGGAGGAGCGTCGTGAAGCCCTCGTGATCTCGAAAGGCGCGCCGGAAGGCGGCAACGCGAACCCCGTCCGGGTCTGTCGCCTCGACTCCCTCCTCGCCCAGTGACTCGAGGGTTGTGCCGAAGTGCCTGGCAATGGGGCTCTCCTCGCTTCCGGCCGCGTGGAGGAGGACCCCTCCACCTCGGACCCAGGCCTCGAGAGCGTCGAGCGCACCCGGTCCCGGCTCCTCGCTCGGGGCGACGACCAGGAGGAGCCCCGGAGGATCGTCCTCGGACCAGCTCGAGAGCTGTCGACGCACCGAAAAGTCGAGTTCGAGAGCAAGGAGGTGGAGGGCCCGCACTCCGTCGGGTCCCGAGAGGTAGCTCGAGGCCCGGGGGTCGGTGAGGTCGCCCGTTCCTCGGGGGGCGAGGAGGAGCCCCAGGACGAGGAGGCCCCCGAGGAGCCCTGCGAGGACGATGCGGTCACGCCGACCGTTCATGGATGTCCAGTCGGCGCGCGGCGTCCTCCAGATCGGCCCACGCTTCGGGCGTCGCCCGGCCGCTCCCCCAGGCGAGGGGAAGGAGGAGGCGGATGAAGCCCCGGAAGCCTTCTTCCAGACGATCGCGCCCGGCCAGCTCGCGCTGATAGTCGCCCGGCGTCTTTCCTTCGCGCAGGTGCAGGGCCCCTCGTCCCGCGAGTCGGAGGAGCACGGCCCGGTAGAGGGCCAGGGCGGCATCGCGGTACCGGCCCGCCGAGGCCGCCTCCGCGGCAGCACGCTCCCAGCCCTCGGCGCTTCGCATCGGGGCCGGGGCGAGGGAGGTCGCGGTGCCCGGGCGTCCCTTGCCGGGGGAACGCCGTGCCCGGAGCCGGACGACGACGAGGAACACGGCGGCTGCGACAAGCACGACCGCGACCCACGCGATCAGGTTCTGCGTTCCGGGATCGGGGAAGGGGATCCGCTCCGCCAGCCACTCGAGGGCTTCGACGAAGGCGGTCGCGATCTGGTCCCAGATCCGCTCCAGGAAGCTCGGGGGGCGCCGCTCCCGGAACTCGGCGCGCGCATAGACCCGGGCGAGTGCCTCGGCGACGGTCGTGGGGTCGGGTCCCTGCACCGCGGCTCAGCTCCAGGTACGGAGCTGGTCGGCGGCAGCCTCGAGATCGGGGGCTTCGGTGCGGGCCCGACGGTCGAGGTAGACGAGGACGAGCACCCCCATGAAGAAGGGCCAGGTGATCGCCGAGACGATGGTTCCGAGCGACTGGGCGAAGCCCTCGAAGCGGGCAAGACCCTCCAGCGCCTGGAGGTCTCCCGAGACAATCGTGACCACGCCGAGCGCGATCCCGGCGACTCCCCACATGGCCATGGCCGGGATCAGGGTGATGAGCCAGGCGATGAAGAGGGTGCCGAGGATCCCGAGACGCCCCCCGCGCGACAGCTCCCGGGAACGGCCGATGGCCTCGAGCGGCCCTCGCCCCTCGAGGACGATCGTCGGGAGCACGGCGAAGAGGAGCGCGATGAGGAAGAGCCCGGGGATGATGAAGAGGATGAACCCCCAGAGGATCATGATCCCGCAGAGCAGGGTGCCCAGGAAGACGGGGAGCCAGCGGGAGAGCCCGGCCCTGAGCGAGTCCACCGCGCCGGGCGTTTCCCCGGTGCTGGCGACTCCGACGACGTGGATCAGTCCGGCCGACACGAGGACCCCGGCGAAGACGCTGTACGGAAAGGCGAGGACCTGGGTCACGGGGACGAGGGCGCCGCCCCCCGCGCCTCCGATTCCGAAGGCCGCGACGACGAGCCAGTAGAGCACGAGGGGAGCCTGCGGGAGGAGCGCGACGAGGAAGAAGGTCGCGAAGTTCCGGCGGTAGAGGGAGAAGCTCCCGTCGAGGATCTCGCCGAAACCGAGGGCTCGCGGGGTGAGCTGGACCATGGCGACAGGTGGGAAGGAGGGGTCGGAGCGGTGGCCGGACGATCCGAAGATAGCGCGGTCGCCTCAGGGGCGCACCCCGAACGAGAGCCAGACCCGGGTCTTTGCGGCGAAGGGGTCGTCGAGGGAGTGGCTGACCCCGAGGGTGGTGTCGAGTCCGGGGATCCCGAGAACGGGGAGGGCGGGAGAACTCGCGTTCTGCCGGAGCCCGACCACCCGATGCCGCCCCTCCCCGAGCGGAGCGAGGTCAATGAACTCGATGTACGGCTCGAGCCCCCCGGCCCGGATCCCTGCACGTGTCACGAGCACCCTGCGTCCCTCGAGCAGGCCGGGGGGGAGCGCCGGGTTCGGGACGAGGTGCGAGACGACGGCGGGGTCGAGGAGTCCGTCCGGCCTGCCTCCCACCCGGAAGGTCTCGGTGCCGGCGCGCCCGTCCAGGCGCCCGTACATGGCCTCGAGGACGACTCCGGACGCGTCCGTGCCGGGCCGTCCACTCCCGAGCAGGAGGGACCCGTCGAGGCGAAGCCGCGTCCAGCTCTCTTCGCCGGTTCGCCCGCTCGAGAGGTTGGCCTCGAGGGCAGGGATCGTGCGGAGCCCCCGGAGGCGAAGGTCGGCCTGGCCCTCGATCGTGGCGAAGCCAAGGACACGACTGTCCGAGGTACGGCCCCATGAGGCTCCCCCCCGAACCCCGAGCGACCGGTCGTGGAGGTCGAGACCCCGCGAGAGGGCGACGACCCCGGCGGTGAAGCTTCCCACCTCGCGCTGCTCGGCGTGGAAGAGCCCCGCCTCGATCCCGACGGGAAAGCGGGCCAGCGCGGTCCGTGCCGAGGCACCGCTCCACCCCTCGCGGTCGCCGGCCGCGCCCTGGAGCACGCCCACGGCCCGGCCGGCCGGATCGGTCCGGACGAGGGCGAGTCCCCCGCTGGCCCCTGCCGCGTCGAGGCCCCCGGTGGGGAAGAACCTGAGCGTCCGGGGGCCCCAGCCGTATTCGAC
>SLDT01000248.1 GCA_007125125.1 Gemmatimonadota bacterium
CCCAGGTACGGCTCGTGGAACCAGGCGGTGGTGCTCCCCAGCGATCCGTCCACGAACCCCTTCACCCCGCCCCAGCGGAGGCGGTCGTCGCCCCGGCCCTCCTCCTCGACCAACTCGGCCACTCGCTTCCACTCCTCGAGGGGGAGGGAGACGAGGACGCGCACGGGAAGTCGCCCTTCTTCCCGGAGCGTCTGGAGGAGGCGGAAGGAGCGCCAGCTCTCCTCGGTCGAGTGGAGCGCTCCCTTGTCGTGGAGCTGGGTCACCCCATGGGAGAGGGCGTGCAGGGTGGCGGCGCGCAGCGCGGACCGGCGTTCGCCCTCCGTCGGGGGCGGGATCTTTCGCGACACTGCCCGGATCGCGAACTCGCGGAGGATCCCGGTCGGCTCGCCGCTTCCCGACGCCCGGTCGATCCGGCCGTTGTCCGGGTCCGGGGTGTCGACGTCGACTCCGGCCAGGGCAAGGGCGAGCGAGTTGGCCACGCCCATATGGAGGTCGCGCCGATGGAGGAATACGGGGTGCTTCGGTGCGGCGCGGTCCAGCCATTCGCGGGTGGGCAGGCCTCCCTCCCAGTCCTCCTGGCTCCAGTCGCCGCCCAGGATCCAGCCTCCCTCGGGGGTGCTCCGCGTGCGATCGGCCACCCGCTGGATGAACTCCTCGGGGGAGCTCACCCCCCTCAGGTCGAGCCGGTGGAGGGACAACCCGCCCGCCTGGAGGTGGACGTGCGCGTCCACGAATCCCGGCATCACGAACTTCCCCTCGAGGGAGTGGACCGCGGTTTGCCGGCCGCGCAGCCCGGTCAACTCGTCGGGGGTGCCCAGCGCCAGAATCCGGCCGTTGCGCAGGGCCATCGTCGTGGGCAGGGGAAGCGGCGCCCCCTCGACCCACTCCGGGCCCCCCGGCCAGATGCGTGCGTCGGTCAGGATCCAGTCGGCGTGCATCGTGCCCTCGCTCAACGCGCCTCGTCTCGACGGAGAAAGCCTGTGACCGCGGTCAGCCAGCGCTCGGGCGCCTCCAGGTGCACAGTGTGGCCCGCTCCGGGCACGGAGGCCCACCGGGCGTGGGGCACGGCCGTCTCCATGCGATCCGCGATCTCCTCGAACTTCCGGTCCAGCGCCCCGGTCAGAAGGAGGGTCCTGGCCTCCAGCTCCGGGAGTCGTCCCCAGAATTCCGGCTGGACCCCGGTTCCGTAGCTCCTGAGCGCCAGTGCCAGACCGCCAGCATCGTTCGCGAGCCGCAGGCGGCGGGCCCTCTCCAGGACCGGAGGAGGAAGCTGCCTCTGCGAGGCGAAAAGGGGAAGGGCCATCCACTCCCTGACGAAGGCCTCGACCCCCCGTTCCTCGATGCGCCGGGCGAGCGCTTCGTCGCGTCTGCGGCGCTCCGCCCGTTCCTCCGGAGAGTCGAGCCCCGGCGAGGCGCTCTCGAGCACGAGCCGGTGCACCCTCTCCGGGTGCAGGAGAGCGGCGGCCAGCGCGAGCCTCCCGCCCATCGAGTAGCCCACCCAGTCCGCCCGGTCCACGCCCCGTGCGTCCAGCTCCCCGACCACCCCCTCCAGGACCTCCTCGAAGGAGGGAGCGGCCGCCGCGTGGGGAGTGTCACGCCCAGGGGCGACTCCGCGCGGGCCGAACCCCACATTCTCTCCGTGACCCGGAAGGTCGATGGCGATCACCCGCGCCTTCCGGCCAAGCCCCTCCAGGAGGCCCTCACCCCACGCCCGGCTCGCACCGGTGAAGCCGTGCAGCAGGAAGATGGGAGGAGCCGCCTTCGCCGCCTTCACGTCGCCCGGTCCGGGTCGAGGGTGGGCCCCACCCGCCCGTTCCACCAGGCGAGCCGGCGCTCGAGCTGCGGGTGCACCCGGGCCGAGAGCGGACCGAAGACCCGGCGGGCCAGGCGAGCGGCCCGGATCCGGTCGGCCTCGCGCTCCCAGCGGTGGGCGTGGCGCAGGTGATCGAGCGCTTCGGCGAGGGCCACCCGGCGCACCGGCTCCGGCGCGGTCACGAGCTCCTCCAGAAGACGTGCGTCCGCGTCGGCGAAGTCGTCGTCGCGCCCCGGTGCGCTCCCGTCCCACTCCGGCTGCGGGAGGGCGTCCCACCACGTCTGGGCCCCAAAACCGGCTTCACGCAGGAGCGTCCCGGCGCCCGCAGGGCCCTCGGCCGGGACGCGGAGCTCAGGGGATCGGCTCTCCGCGAGAACGCCGAGCACGAGCACGGCGGGACGGGTCTCCCCCACGTCGTCGAGGAGGATGAGGGCGGTGCGGGCCGGATGGAGGAAGGCAGGGTGGTGATCCGAGGGCAGCGTCCGCGCCCTCACCCCGACCGCACAGCGGAAGCTCCGACCCAGAAGGTCGAGCGCGCCCCGGTCCAGCCCCCTCTCGCTCGCCGCCCGGAGGAGCCTCTCCTCCATCCGCCGCGCTCGGCGCCCCGCCCGCAACACCGCCCTCGCCCCCTCACCCCTCGAGCAGGTGACGCCGGAAGTGGCGCCGGGTGGCCTCGAGGGCGCGCTCCAGCTCGGGTGTGGGGCCCTGGAAGGGGTGCGTCGCCTCGAAGGTGTGACCCGCTCCCGGG
>SLDT01000055.1 GCA_007125125.1 Gemmatimonadota bacterium
CGATGAAGAAGTCCCTGACCTCCCGCCGCTCAAAGTCGATCGCGGGACCCCAGGGGGTCGCGAAGCGATCGCTGAAGAACTCGGGCGCATAGGCCGGCAGGTGGTTGCCCTCCGGCCCGAAATGGTTGTACACGACATCGAGGAAGACCATGAGTCCCCGTCCGTGCGCCTCGTCCACGAGGCTCCTCAGAGAGGCGGGGGTCCCATAGCTCCGATGGGGGGCGAAGGGATAGACCCCGTCGTATCCCCATCCCCTCGCTCCAGCAAACGCTGACACCGGCATCAACTCGACTGCGGTGACTCCGAGGCCGGCGAGATGATCCAGACGGCTCGCAACCCCGGCGAAGGTGCCCTCAGGGGTGAACGTGCCCACGTGGAGCTCGTAGATGACGGTCTCGTGCCAATCGCGCCCTTGCCAACCGTCATTGTGCCAGGAGTGGTCCCAGACGGACACGACCTGACTTGGACCGTGCACTCCCTCAGGCTGGAAGCGCGAGGCGGGATCGGGGCGGGCCTCGGCCCCGTCGAGGCGGTAGCGATAGTGCAATCCCGGGCGGGCCTCGGCGGCGAGTCGTTCGAACCACCCGCCACCGATCGGATTCATCGAGAGCGTCGTGCTCTCCCGGTCCAAGGGGTCCCCGGCCTCCAATACGAGATCGACCCGCTTCGCTGCCGGAGCCCAGAGCCGAAATCGCACTCCCCCCTCTTCCGGCTCGGCGCCGAACGATGACGGCGTTCGGGGTTGCCTCTTCATCGCTCGTCCGGAGTGCTTCGAGCTATGGCGGGACAATGCGCGTGGCTGGTATGGATCGAAGGTGAGGGCTGAAGCGTGGCGCCCGGATCAGCTCCGCCGGTCGTACGGGCCGGGTCGGGCAGCAGAGCAATCAGATCCAGTCCCGTGCTCGAAACCGATGTAGCACCTGGCCGTAGTACTCCATCGAATCCGGTAGACCCAAGCCTACCCGATTGTAGTCCTCCATCGGCGGAAAGGCACGGCCGACGAGGACGCCGTGATCTCTCATGCGCTCCTGATGTGTGGCCAGCTCCCCCTTGATCCGATGCATCAGGAAGTTGGTCTGAGTCGGGATGTACTCGATACCGAGCTCGTCCAACACACTTTGGGTGATCGCCTTCGCCTCATCTTTCAGGCGCATCGTGTCTCGGACCCAGTCTCCATCCTCCATCGACGCCAATGCCGCCACGGCCGTGAGGTGGCTGATGCCGCCAGCCCACAGGGTCCTCATGCGCTCGGCGGTATCCGGGTGTGCGATGCCGTAGCCCAGTCGAAGGCCCGCGAGCGCGTAAATCTTTGAGAAGGTACGGGCCACGATCACGTTGGGCCTTCTGTGCACCCACCGGTCGGCCGATCGGTACCTCGGGTCATCGACATAGTAATGAAAGGCTTCGTCGACGACGAAGTACACGTTCTCCTGGTCCGCCTCCTCGATCCATTGGTCGATCTCATCCGGATCCGTGAGCGTACCGGTCGGGTTGTTCGGTTGGCAAATGTACACGAGCGCGGGAGATCCACCCTGCGCGACGGCCCTTCGCATCGCCGGGATGTCGTGGCTGTAGTCCGCTCGAAGAGGCACCCGAGTGACCCGAGCGTCGAGGGGCTGAACATACCTGAAGATGTCGCCGTACGTCGGATCGGCGGCGACGAGGTGCATGCCAGGCTTACCCACCGCTTGTGGGGCCTGCCGTAGCGTGTCCGTGGAACCGTTTCCGATCGCGATGAATTCGACGTCTACCGCATGGCTCTCGGCAATGGCCCTGGTCACCTCGGCCCGCGCTGAGCTTCCGTACTGACTCGCTCCGGGCAATGCATTGACGATCGCCTCCCTGGCCGCGGGGGCAAGGCCCCGCGGGTTCTCGGCGTGGTGGAGCCGGAGGGGAGGGTCGGGCACGCCCTTTGGCCGTGAGGCGGGGCTTGCAGTTGGCGAGGGGCCCCATCCGGCGAGGATCGCAGGCGATGTGATGCCAGCCAATCCGGCGACCACGCCGGAGCGAAGAAAGCTCCTTCGTTTCATCGTGATCCAACTCCCAGCCGCCCTAGGGCCGCCCTGTGGGTAGACGGTACCTTGCTACAGCGATTTCGTTGTAGCGTGCGCTCGGAATCGGAGATGCGTCAAGAGTCTTCTGTAGAATCGGGTTGAGAGGGGTCGGCCCCGTGCCCTCCATTCGTAGCGGGGCTCCATGCGCAGGTTGCGCCGTCGGGTGATCCAGTCCTGGTGCGACCCTGTCACCAGGGCCCAAGCCAGCCGGAAGGCACCTGGAGTCGTTCCGGAGGTCCCCGGACCACTCGGCGAACTCCGGCGGGGTGCTCACCCCCTCCACGCAAAACGTCAAGCGGGGCGCCCGGATTAGCTCCGCTGGTCTCTGTTCACGACCTCCGGTCGCTCACTCCGGCTCGAACCTCCGGTTCTCATCCGGGCGTCTTCCGTCTCTGGTCCTGTTCCCAATCGGGGCGCCCGGATTCGAACCGGGGACCTCCTGCTCCCAAAGCAGGCGCGCTACCGAGCTGCGC
>SLDT01000089.1 GCA_007125125.1 Gemmatimonadota bacterium
TCTGCTCCCCGACTTTCACGACCTGTGGGACCATGACAACGAGCAGAACGCGGAGGTGATCTGGTCGGTCCAGTACACGCAGGACCTTGCCGCAAACGGGAGCGGGAACTGGGGGCACCTCGGCTTTCTGGCCCGATATGACCAGGTCACCGGCATGGTCCGGGACCTCCACAACGGACGCCCCTTCAGCCGAATCCGGCCGACCACCTTCATGCTGTCGGAGATCTTCGGCAATGATCCTCGCAACGGAGGGCTGCATGTCGAGAACGACGTGCGGTATCACGCGAGCTTCAACGAGGTCTTCTTCTACAACGATCCGAACAGTCTCCCGGTGGGCGCAGCACTCGGCGACACCGCTGCCTGGTTCACGGCCGACTGGCGGGTCCAGGAGATGACCCGCGAGGAGAGGGCAAGCGCACCCTACCTTCTGCTCGGCCTGGAGGACTTCACGATCCGGTGGTACCCCTCCCTGACGAAGGTGCGCGATCGCAAGCGCGCCCACTTCCAGGACGCGGCCGGATCTCGAGACCAGTTCGTGATGCGCCTGGCCGAAACCTACCTGATCGCCGCGGAAGCTCTCATGATGCAGGGTCGAAACGGGGAAGCTGCCACCTTCTTCAATGCGGTGAGGGCGCGTGCCGCGTATCCCGGCCGGGAGATTCCGCTGATCACCCCGGGCGAACTCGACCTCGATGCGATCCTCGATGAGAGGGCTCGGGAGCTTGTCGGAGAACAGCACCGGTGGATCGACTTGAAGCGAACCGGGACCCTCGTGGAGCGGGTGCGCATGCACAACCCGTTTGCGAGTGCGAACATCCAGGAACACCATGTCCTGCGCCCGATCCCGCAGTCGCAGATCGACCGGACAAGCAACGATTACGTCCAGAACCCGGGCTACTGATCGAACTCGGACCTCCCCGGGCGCTCCACCGTCTCGTGCCGATGAGGCTGCGATGGAAGCCCGGGAAATTCCCTCCGGGGGAGTGGGGCAGAATGGAAGCCCTCGCTCCCCCGAGAGGGTGGGGTGCCCGAGCTCCGGCGATCTGCCAACTCTCGCCGTCATGAACCTCGCTCGGCGCCGAACGCACGAAAGCCCAGCCACCATCAGGCGGCTGGGCTTTCCAAGTGGAGGCGGCGGGAGTCGAACCCGCGTCCGCAAACAGTTCCATCGGAGCCTCTACGTGCGTAGAGCCCTGTTCCATTCACTGTCGGACTCGGCCAGGACACCGCCGGCCCGCAGCTATCCGCCTGAGTGTCTCATCTCCCTTGGGGCAGCGCCTCGGGAGACCAGCCTGAATTGTTGACGACTCGTTGACCCGCCCCAGGCAGGCTGATCAGGAGTCGGACCGGTAAGGGTTACTTACGCGGCCAGAGCCAGGTTATCGTTGGCGTCTATGAAGTTTTCCGGTGGTTTTGCGAGGTTTCCGGAACCTCGGCACGCAGCTCCCACTTCACTGAACACGTCGAAACCGTGACGCCCCCTTTCGTGGGCATGGGAGTGGACAACCACACCCCCTACGCCTTCCTGCCTACATTCTTACCGCGGCGGCCGCCCTGTGTTCCGACCCTGACTCCATACCTCGGAGTTCCCCTGCGCGGTAGCGGTCAAGATAGCCGGCCAGACGCTCCTGCATCTCTTCGATCGAGGTGACCTCGAAGAGTTCCTGCCTGAGGTCACGGCCACTGGGGAGCCCCTTCGTGTACCAGCCGAGGTGCTTGCGAAACTCGAGCACGGCCCGACGGGAATCCCGCTCGAAGGCGATCGTCTTCCGGGCGTGATCAAGACACACTTCGAATCGCTCCTCCACATCCGGCTCCGTGGGCAGGGGCTGGCCATCGAGGGCCGCGCGCGCCTCGCGGAAGATCCACGGATCCCCGTGTGAACCGCGCGCAATCATGATTCCGTCGCACCCGGTCTCGGTACGCATGCGAAGCGCATCCTCCCCGGAACGGATGTCCCCGTTCCCGATGACCGGTATGGAGACCGCTTGCTTGAGCGCGGCGATCTCTTCCCACCGAGCCTGGCCCGAGTACATGTCCGTTCGTGTGCGCGGGTGGAGACAAATTGCCTCGGCCCCGGCCTCCTCGCACACGAGCCCGATCCGTACCGGGTCTCGTGTGGCCTGGTCGAAGCCACTCCGCACCTTGACCGTCGTGGGGATGGGGGTCGCCGCTGCCACCGCCCGGATGATGCGGGCCACGAGTTCGAGGTCGCGCAGGCATCCCGAGCCACCATTGCGCTTCACGACTTTCTTCACCGGGCATCCGAAGTTGATGTCGATGAAGTCGGGGCCGAAGGTCTCGTGCACGAACGCCGCCGCCTCGGCCATCCGCTGCGGGTCGGCACCAAAGATCTGCACCCCGATCGGCCGCTCGGCCTCGTCGAAGCGGAGGTACTCCAAGGTCCGCTCGTTTCCCTGACAGATCCCCTCGGCACTCACGAACTCGCTCACCACCACGTCGGCGCCAAAGGCGCGGCAGAGCCGACGAAAAGGCGACTCGCTGACGCCGGCCTGCGGGGCCAGATAGAGCGGCGTGCGTTTCCAGGGAATGAGTTCTCGAATGGTCATGGTGCTCGGACGAAGAATCGGAGGCGAGCCGCCGTGTGCAGTTGCAGGAAAAAGGTATTGTCGAGCGCCCTGACTTTGAAGGCCCGGGTCCTTTTCCTCGCCTTTGACAGGGCCGAGGCCTTTCTGTAGAGTTCGAGGCTACCATCACCATCCTCGACAACCCTTGCCGGCGTGCGGTGTCCAGGCCCCGCAACCTGAAGGCCCTTGCATGAAACTCCGTGACCTCTTCACCCCCGATACGGTGAAACTCGAGATCGACTCGGACTCCAAGGACGAGATCCTGAAGGAACTGATCGAACTCCTCGAACTCGACGACAAGTCCGAGGCCATCCTCTTCAAGACCCTCAAACGCCGAGAAAACCTGGGCTCGACCGGAATCGGCAAGGGAATTGCCATCCCCCACTGTCGCTCCCTGGTCGTCGAGGAGACACGTCTCGCCTACGGACGCAAATCGAACGGGGCCGAATTCCAGGCCATCGATGGCGAGCCGGTCCACCACTTCTTCCTGATCGTAGCGCCACCCCTGGAGGTTTCGAACCAGTACCTCCCCATCCTTGGCAAGATCGCCCAGTTCGCCAAGGACCCCGACATCCCGGAGAAGCTCCTGCAGATCGACAGCCCGGATGCCTTCCTGACGCTCCTCGAGGAGCGCGGTGCATGAAGCCCTCCTCACCAACTCCACCGATGCACCCCCAGCTCATGATCCTCCTCGAGCTGCAGGACCTCCGGGCCAAGTATCGCGAGCTCGAACGGGACGAGGCGTCCGCCGCAGTCGAACGGGAGGTCTTCAACGTCGATCCGGACGAAGCGCTCACCGGGCTTGGAGAGGCGATCGAGAAGCTCGAGAATTCGCTGTCGGCGCCGGTACGCGCGCGCTACGACCGCATCAGCCCGAACCGTGACCGTGTCGTGGTTCCGGTCCTGCGCGGCGTCTGCTACGGTTGCTTCGTCTCGATTCCAACCGCGACTGCGGGCGACCAGGAGGTGAACCAGGTACTCCAGGGATGCGAGAGCTGCGGGAGCTTCATCTACGTCGTCACCTGACGGCGTGAGGTGGCGGAAGTCGCTTCTTCCGCGCAGGCTCCTCCCCGGGGCGCTTCCCTGCCGACCTGAGATCGGGGTCAGCGTTGCACGATCATCCGGATCAGGGCCGACCGTCCGTTCACGGTCAGTTCGAGCACGTAGACCCCGGATGCCACGTACGAGCCATTGCGGTCCCGGCCATCCCACGATGCCTCGTAGGTGCCGGGACTGGTGTATTGTAGCTCGATGATGGGTACTCCGTCCCCTGCCGGGTGGTTCACCGTTGTCGGGGAACCCACGTATTGCGTGAGGATGTTGTAGATCCGAAACGTCACCGTCGCTGGACGACCTTCTACAAAGGCTTCGTCAAGCAACTGAAATGGAATTCGTGTCTCTGTCGTCACCGGATTGGGCCGGTTTTGACTGAGCAGGAAACCCCGGTCCGGACCGCCAACGGTCCCGGCCGCCACCTGCTGTTGCGCACCCAGTGCGAAGGGTGTCAGGATGGCGAGAAGAAGTACCGGGAAAGCGCAACGCAGGCGCCGCATCCGGTCCTCCGCACGTCGTTCGTGCAGTAGAAGAAGAGCTATAGCCCCCCAAGGGTTAAGAACGGTTCACTCCTGTTGACCCTGTAGATATACCGCACGCAAGCACGCGCGTCAAGCATGCTCGTCCGAAGCCTCCAGGAAGGGGCGAAGGAGCCCGGGGGAGCGCAAGGGTCGATTGGGCGAGAAGTGCCTCAGAGCAAAGCCTTCGAGAAGGCCCAGATGGGCCGCCGCACCCCTCAGGGACCTCGGCGGCCTGCCCCGGACGAGGACCTGCAGGTCGGCTCGCGCCCCCGGTCCCAGGCGGGGCCCCGCGCCCCCGACCCCGCATGTCGCGCAATGAATCCCCCCCCCGGAAGCACTGAACCGCAGCAGGCCCTCCGGGGGCAGCTCTGCTCCACACCGAACGCAGTTCTCCAGCTCCGGAAGAAAGCCCGCTTCGCCGAGAATACGCCACCCTGCGGCGACTGCCTCGGCTCCCGCCGCCCCTCGTCCCCCTGCTTCGATTCGGTCGAGAGCACCTCGAACGAAGTCGAAGAGTGGAAGCCCGGCAGCCTGCAGTGTGTGCGCCAGAAGGAGCTCCGTCACGAGGGAGGCGCCCGCGAAGCGCTCTGCATCCCGTCCGATCCCGCGTCGAGCCCGGATCACCTCCACCTCACGAAGGGTCTGGAGCTCCCGCTCCGGGCGAATGCGCACGACGATCGTCAGGTCGCAGAAGGTGTCGAGTGCGCTCTGGCCCCTCGAACTCCGCCTCCTGACGCCCCGCGCGAGTCCGGACAGCACACCGTGATTCGGAGTCAGGATTCGCAGGATGCGTGAAGTCTCGGAGTAGGGGTGGGCACGCAGTAGAATCCCCTCCTCCGTGATCGGGCTCATCGAGCCTCCGGTGAGCCTCCGCCCTTCTTCTGGCCGAGAAGGGCCAGGAGTTCGGATCGCCGTTCGTGGTACCTCGTACGAGCCTCCTCGTCGGGCTCGTTCAGGGCCTCGAAGGCATCGTCGATGCGGGCAATCTCGAGAAGAAGCGCATCCCGCTCCGGAGCCGGTCCCCGCGAAACGCCAGCCCCGCTGCCGGGAAGACTGCGCACGGTACGGGGGGATGCCGGTGGAGGAAGAGCCCCCTGTGCGGGGGACCGGCCCGCCGGCGCACGTCTGATCGCCCAGGCGGCGGCGCCGAGGAGGAGGAGGGAGAGTCCGAGCGCGGCCCACGGGAGCGTCATGGCACCTCGATCCCGCTCCGTTCCTCGCTCGATGCGAACGGCGAGGTCGCGGAGCCCCTCACCCGTCCAACGGAAGTAGATGGAGCCGGGGTCAAGTTCGACGGGCTGATCGGGGCGGAGTCCCTCCATCCGAAGCTCGGGCGCGCCCTCCTCCACGAGCACCTCGACGATCTCGGTCAGCCCCGGAAGGGGAAGCGTGAACTCGATGTCCTGGACCTCGTACTGGATCACGAAGAGGCGCGGACCCGGCGGGAAGGCTGCATGCACATGCAGGGCACCTTCCGAGAACCGCACGCCCCCCTCGGCCAGATCGCTCTGACCCGTGCGAAAGCCCGACGCACCGGGGGGAAGCGGATAACTCCAGATCGGATCGTCTTCGGGTTCGGCCAGCCAGGTCCAGGACGAGTCATTCCGCAACTCGAACAGGTCCGTGACCCGCCAGCCCATCGGGCTCTGCTCGATGAACAGGTTGCGGACCGCGACCACGAAGGGGAGACCGTCGGTGGGAGCGGGACGGGAGGGCCAGGTCACCACGGAGTAGATCGAATCGAGCTGGACCGGAGCCGAGATCGGGGTCCCGAAGTAGAGGATGCCCTCACGTCGGCTGGAAGCGAAGAAGATTTCTCCCGAGCCGGGGATCGGCATCGAGGGAAGCCGGATCTCGAAGGTGCCATCCGGGGCTACTCGCACGGAGTCGATCGGCCCCGCCTCCGCGGGATTCACCCGATGCAGAACCACCGTTCCCGAGTCGGCGGGGGACTCGCCGAGGCGAAGAATCCCTCTGAGCACAGGATCAACCTCCTCGAAGCCGACCTCCTGATCGGCAACGAGGGCAGGCACCTCGACCGGCGCAAGCCCCAGCGAGGCAACGAGCCCACCCAGGGCGGCCGCCCGCGCGAGGGCAGAAGAGGAAGTCCTCGACACCTCAGGGAGTGAAGCGCCCGAAATCTTCGGGGTTCAGGCGGCGAAGGTATTCCTTGAGCTCCTCGGGATTCGTGAAGGGGGGGGCGTCATCATCTTCTCCCCCTTCCCCTTCGTCGTCCGCGACCGCCGAGAAGTCCGGGGTTTCGGACTCGGCCTCGGCGATCTCGATCTGGGCCTTCTCCAGAAGGGAGTCGTTCGCGAAGATCCGGGCAGAGGACCGAAGGGCGACGGCGATCGAATCGGAGGGCCGTGCATCGACCCTCACCGTCTCTCCATTGAGGCGAATCTCGAGTTCGGCAAAGTAGGTCGAATCCGAGACCCGTGTGATGATCACCCGCGTCAGATCAGCCCCGAGCCTTCGCACGACCGACATGATGAGATCGTGGGTGAGTGGGCGGGAGAACTTCATCTCGGCAAGTTGCATCGCGATCGCGCTTGCCTCTCCCGGCCCGATCCAGATCGGCAGGACCCGATCTCCGTCGGCCTCCTGCAGGATGACCACGGGGGTGTTCGAGGCTCGATCGAGCCCCAGACTCTGTACCTTCACCTCGATCAGCACGAACCCTCCGGGGGAGGTGCGTTGGAATCTCCGGCCGCCGGCCGCCTTCGGAGGTCTCTTACCCGCGACCTGCGCAGGGGTCCCCTCCTCCCGGAAGGCCGCGGCGACCTACCCGAGACCGAGCCGACTCCGCAGATCGTCGACACGAGGGGTTTCTTCCCAGGGGAAGAGCCTCGCGCGCCGCCCGAGCCTGTCCACCTCCTCGGACGTGCGGCCGAAGTGGCCGTAGGTGGCGGTGGGTCCGAAGATCGGATTCCTGAGCCCCAGTTCACGGATGATCGCGGCGGGCTTGAAGTCGAAGAGTTCCTCGATCGCCTCCCGGATCGTCGCGTCGGGCACCACGCCGGTCCCGAAGGTGTCGACCCAGATCGAGACCGGATCCGCGACCCCGATCGCATAGGCGAGCTGAATCTCGCAGCGACGCGCGGCACCGGAGGCCACCACATGCTTCGCTGCCCAGCGCGAGACGTAGGCCGCGGAACGGTCGACCTTCGTTGCGTCCTTGCCGGAGAAGGCCCCCCCGCCGTGCCGGCCCATCCCCCCATACGTGTCCACGATCACCTTGCGCCCGGTCAGTCCCACGTCGCCCTGCGGGCCCCCTGTGACAAACCGTCCCGTCGGGTTCACGTGTACCTTGGCCCGTTCGAGGTCGAAAAGATCCTCCGGGAGTTCACGGCGAATCAGGCGCTCCGTGAGTTCGGCCACGATCTCGTCGCGGCTCACCTCTTCATCGTGCTGCGCGCTCACGACCACCGCAGCGACCTCGACCGGGCGATCCCCGTCGTAGGCAACGGAGACCTGCGCCTTGCCGTCGGGCCGGAGCCAGGGGAGTTCCCCACTGTGCCGGAGCCGCGCCAGTCCCTTCGTGAGTCGGTGTGCCAGGACCGCTGGCATGGGGAGGTACTCCTCGGTCTCGTCCGTGGCGTACCCGAACATCATCCCCTGATCCCCTGCCCCCCCGGCATCGACTCCCATCGCGATGTCGGACGACTGACGGTCCAGGGTCGTCATCACACCGCAGGTGTGAGCATCGATCCCGTAGCGCGCATCCGTGTATCCAATTCCCCGCAAGGTCTCGCGCACGAGCTCGGGGATTTCCACGTAAGCGTTCGTCGAAATCTCGCCCGCCACGATCGCGAGCCCCGTCGTGACGAGGGTCTCGCAGGCCACCCGGGCGAGCGGATCCTCGGCCAGAAGGTGGTCGAGCACGGCATCGGAGATCTGGTCGGCCACCTTGTCAGGGTGGCCCTCGGTCACGGATTCGGAAGAGAAACGACGGAGGCTCAAGGCAGGCTCCCCGGTATGGTTCGGTTCAGGACTCGTCTGCCGGATCGTGCCGGCCGAAGCACTCCACGTTAATCGAGATTCGCCGGGAGCGACAGGCTCCAGCGCCCGGAGAAAGCCTTCAGGTCAACTGCCTCGCCGAGGCCCTCGGCCAGACAGCTCGTCACATCGGCCGAGGTTGGCGCCGCCAGCGCTCGTCTCGCCGCCTGCCGCGCATCTTCCATTCGGAAGGCCCGGATCACCTTCTTCACCTCCGGCAGGGAGGGCCATGCCACGGAAAGCGCCGTGATGTCCAGCCCCAGCAGGAGGAAGGCACCCAGGGGATTGGCCGCCATCTCCCCGCAGACGCTCACCTCGATGCCCGCAGCCCGTGCCACGCGCGAGACCTGGTGGAGCTGACGCACGACGGAGGGATGAAAGGGGTTATAGAGGTGCGCAAGCCGCGCGTTCGTCCGGTCGACCGCGAGGGTGTACTGCACGAGGTCGTTCGTTCCGATAGAGAAGAAGTCGCAGTGACGTGCGAGCTCGACCGCATCGAGAGCGGCCGCAGGAGTCTCCACGAGGATGCCAAGCTTGTACCCGGAGTAGAAGGGAGTGCCGGCGCGGCGCAGGGCCTCCTCTTCTTCGGAGAGGAGCTCGCGAACGCGTGTGACCTCCTCGACGTCATTCACCATGGGGAGCATGATCCGGACATCCCCATGGGCAGTGGCGCGCAGGATGGCCCGGAGCTGGGGACGAAAGAGTTCTTCGCGGTCCAGGCAGACTCGAATCGCCCGCCACCCGAGGAAGGGATTCTCCTCGGCCGGCATGTTCAGGAACATCGGGAACTTGTCACCCCCGAGGTCGAAGGTGCGGATGAAGACCGCATGGCCGGGGAAAGCCTCGGCCACTTGGCGGTAAGCGAGGTATTGTTCCTCCTCCCTTGGCATCGTGGCCCGTCCCACGACGGAGAACTCCGTTCGAAAGAGACCGATCCCGCCTGCCCCGTAATCTCGAGCCCTCTCGGCCTCGGCGGGAAGGTCGATGTTCGCTCGCAGGGAGACGGGCTGGCCATCCAGGGTGACGGCGTCGAGCTGCGCGATCTGTGCCAGCTCGCCCTCCCATGACTGGATCCGGGTCTGGCGGTCCCGGTAGACCCGATGGTCCCGCGCGTCGGGGTCGAGGACCAGGCGGCCGATCCTCCCGTCGATGATGGCCTGGTCCCCGTCCTTCGCCCGGCGGGAGAGGTCAACGAGGCCCGCGACGGCCGGGATCCCGAGGGAACGGGCGAGGATGGCCCAATGCGAGGTGCGGGTCCCGAGGTCGGCTCCGATGCCGAGAATCGCCTCCGGGTCCATCTGGACCGTGAGGGAGGGTGTGAGGTTGCGCGCGATCAGGATCGCCGGCTCACCATCTCCAATCAGGTCCCCCGGCTCGCCGAGATCCAGGAGGCGGTGGAGGACCCGCACCATGAGGTCCTCGAGATCATTCAGGCGGTCCATGACCATCGGGCTCGAAGTCCGAATCCAGAGGGCCTGGAGCTCGAGCATGCGCCAGTGGAAGGCCCGGGCTGCCGTGAGCCGATTCTCCCGGATGTAGCGGATCGTCCCGTCTACGACCTCGACGTCTTCCAGCATGAGGAGCTGTGGATCGAAGATCCGGGCCTCGAAGGCGCCGAGCCTCGACTCCGTGGACCCCTGGAGCTCGTGGAGGCGCTGGCGGGTGTGCACGAGTGCCGACCGGAACCGCTCGACCTCCGCATCGATCTCTTCTTCGCTCACCGTGAGATGGGGAACATCCGGAACCCCCCAGCGGAGCAGTCGGACCGGGCCGAAGGCGATTCCCTCCGAGATCGGCAGCCCATCGTGAACCGTCGACATCGTCAGACCTCCCCGAATCCGCGATCAACGAGATCGGCAAGGGCTTCGACCGCGGCCTCGGCATCGTTGCCCTCCCCCTGAATGACGAGTTCCGAGCCATGCTCCGCGGCAAGCATGAGGACACCCATGATGCTCTTTCCATTCACCTCGAGGCCGTCCTTGCTCAAGCGGATCTCGGAGTCGAAGCGTGCGGCGAGCTTCACGAACTCGGCAGCAGGACGGGCGTGCATCCCCATGCGGTTTCGAATCTCGACGCGTCGTTCGGTCATGGCCTGGCGGGCTGAGCGGGAAGGAGATCGGGTGCGAGGAGTGGGCCTGCGAGGAAAAGGCCGATGACCAGGAGGATCATGGTCAGGGGGACCCAGTCTACCGCTTCTCTGCGGGGACGGAGGCCACTCCCGAAGAGGAGAAGGCCGCCGAGGATCGCGATCGCGGCACTGGCCGGCTCAAGTTGCCCCGAGGCTGCCCAGAGCTGGATGCTGCGCACTCCGAGGAAGCCTCCGATCGCTCCGAGGAGGAGGACCCCCGCACGCCCGATCCGTTCCGCATGCGAGGGAAGGCGGGCCGCCGAGAGCGCGCCGGCGATCGCCCGACCATGGGCCAGGCCCGCGGATAGTGCCCACCATCGCAGCACGAGGGGGAGGAGGTTGTAGACGAGAAGGAAGCCGATCACCGCCCGGAGGGGTCCGACCCCGAGGGCAATTGCGAAGATGGCGGCAAGCAGGGTCATGG
Source organism: Gemmatimonadota bacterium (assembly GCA_007125125.1). Taxonomy (GTDB): domain Bacteria; phylum Gemmatimonadota; class Gemmatimonadetes; order Longimicrobiales; family Gaopeijiaceae; genus SLDT01. The sequence continues at coordinate 10,714 of SLDT01000089.1, forward strand.
GCAGCCAGGCCGCCCAGACGAGTCGGTCGCCGAGTGCCCCGAGCGGGGCGCGCACCACGTCGCGGAAGCGGCGGATCTCGTCGGGGGGTGTTGCCTGCTCTTCCAGTCGGACGAGGGCACCGATCGCGAATCCTGCCAGGTAGGGATGCGCGTTGAAGGGTTCGGCGGCGCGCTCGAGCGCCTCCTCGAGCCCCTCTCCCCGCCCGGGCGCCGTGCGGCGGAGTTCGGGGAGGAGGACCCAGGACGCACCATGACCGAGGAGGGTCCGGTAGTTCCAGAGCCCCTGGACCAGGAAGAGCCTTACGAGAAGGCGCAGGGTCACGGCCCGCCTCCGGGGAATCCGCCGGTCATGAGCGCCGCCCCCGCCCCGAGCAGGATGCCCGCGGCGAGGAGCAGGCGGCGGGAGGCGCGCTCGGGAAGAAGGGTTCTGGCCAGGGTCCCGGCTGGCAGGGCAGCCCCCAGCAGCAGGAGTACGAGGGTACTGGCCGGGTCGAGAGGCCAGCGAGCGAGAAGGCCCGTCGGGGCCTGAAGCGCGACCGCGAGTCCTGTACCGGTGATGAGTGCACCGCGCAGCGCGTCCAGGGTCAGCCCGAGCAGGAGCACACCCCTGAGCCGAGCGGGGCGTGACACCCCGGCTTCCGGGCCAAGGAGGCCGCCGATCAGCCGACGGTGCCCCACGACACCCGCCCCCCCGAGCGCGGCGAGGACCAGGGCAAGGACGAAACCCGCGGCGAGCCCGGCGCCGGGCGGCGCGATCACCGCAAGGACCGCACCCGGGATCGCCGCAGGCCCCGACTCGGGAAGGCGAGCGCCCCCGGCCGGAACCCGCCAGAGGTGAGTGACCTCGAGCAGGGCACCGAGGACGAATCCGTTCCAGGGGTCGCCCAGGAGGGTGCCAGCCAGCGTCCCGGTCACGAGTGGTCGCGAAACCATGAACTGCCCGAGCGCGACGTTGTCGAGGGCGGCCCAGGCACCGAGCCCGAGAAGGCCCAGGAGGAGCAGTGGCTCCATCAGGCCCTGGGGTCGTGATCGAGGGTGAGGAAGCCGGAGGCGTCCCGGCCGTGGCTCCCGGGCAGGTCACGCGCGGACACCTCGATCCCTGACAGGAGAAGGTCCTGGATGTGCCGAAGGTCTTCCTCGTCGAGGTAGATGTAAGGGAGGAATTCCCGCCGACCCGGACGATGGTGCATTCCGCCGAGGTTCACCCGGAGATCGGCAACAGGAGTGGCCTCCAGAAGCCGCACCATCTGGCCCAGGTCGCGGGTCAGGACGACAAAGACCTCGGGCGAAGCATGCCAGACCTCCAGGAGCTGCCGTCCCTCATTCGGAGTGACGAAGGAGACGGACGTGCCCGGGGGCGCTCCAAGGGCGAGGATCTCCGCTTCCCAGTCGGAATGCGCCAATTCCTCGTCCACGACCACGTAGTGGGAGGGGTTCAGGCGCGTCCCCCACCCCACGGTTACCTGCCCGTGGATGAGCCGTTCATCGACTCGCAGGAGTGCGATCGTCACGCGTCGAGGTCTCAGGGTGTTCGAGGGTACGGATTGCGGAGCGGCCACGTTCGACCAGGCGCTCCGCGAGCTCCGGGAGAGGCAGTGCGCGATGAAACACGAAGTCGAGGAGCATGGGGAGATTGGCCCCGAATACAACTTGACGACGGGTGGGGTCCCGACAGGAGAAGCGCGCCGCCACCGCACAGCTCCCCATCTGCATGTCGGTGAAGACGAGGGCGGGACCCTCTCCGGCAGCCTCGTTCACGCGGCGCATGAGCTCATCTGGACCGCACCCCTCGTTGGAAACCGGCACGAGGGCATCGTCGTCTGCGCCGGCGATCGTGCGCACCGCATCGACCATCCCGAAGCACATGGACCCGTGTGTCAGGACGACGCCCCGCACGAGGGGAGGAGAGGACTCCTCGCCCAGATCTTCACTCATAGTCCTCTTCAAGGTATTCCTGGACCGCGAGAAGGGTGCCTCTGAGACGCCGATCGAACTCGGCGGCCGAGTCGGTCCCCTTGGTGTAGCGGAGCAGGTGGTTCATGGCCACCACTTCGGAGATCACCGTGATGTTCTTACCCGGATTCAGTGGAATGGTCACCTTCGGGATTCGAACGCCGAGGATCTCCGTCTCTTCGCGGTCGAGCCCGGTGCGGTCATAGGCGCGGGTGTCGTCCCATTCTTCGAGCTGGACGACGACCTCGATCCGCTTCTGCTGACGGGTCGCCCGCACCCCGAAAAGGGCGAAGATGTCGATGATTCCGCCCCCCCGGATCTCCATGTGATGCCGTTGCAGCTCGTGGCCACGACCGATGAGCACGTCATTGCCCCGTTTCGAGGCGACGACCAGGTCGTCGGCGACGAGGCGATGTCCCCGCTCGACGAGGTCGAGCACACATTCGCTCTTTCCAATCCCGCTCCGTCCGACGAAGAGGAGCCCTACCCCATACACGTCGGCTAGCGACCCGTGCACTGTCGTGGAGGGCGCGAGGGCGTGCTCGAGGTAGGGCTTCACGCGCCCGTAGAACTCCTTCGTCGAGAGGAAGGAGCGAAAGACGGGCACCCCTCGTTCCGAAGCCGCGCTCAGAAGGTCCTCGTCCGGTGCGATTCCCTTCGTGATGAAGGCGGCCGGGATGTCCTGCCGAAAGAAGGTCGCGAGATGATCGGCCCTCGGCTCCGGCTCGAGCGAGGCGAGGTAGGTCATCTCGGTTTCGCCGAAGACCTGCATTCGGCCCGCGGGGAAACGCCGAACGAACCCTGCGAGCGCAAGTCCCGGGCTCGAGATGTCGGGGTCCAGGCACTCTCGGTCAAGGGAAACCCCGGGCGTCAGGAGTTCAAGAGAGAGGACGGATCCCTTGACCTCGAAGAGCTCGCGAAGATTCAGCGAGGGGGTATCAACGCCGCTCATACGTCGGAAGAGGCCACCTCCGAGGCGCTCGGGCCCTGGTGGTCGCGCACTCGCTCCCGTCGACGACGGAGCATGCGGCGGAGCCGGTCACTCATCTGGTCCAGGGCCGCCCGGAAATCGGATCCCTCGCCCCGAGCGACCGTGGGCTCCTCTCCGTCCACGACGACAATCCCCTCGGCCAGCTTGAGGTGACGTTCCTCCTGGAAGATGATCTCGGCCCGGGCCGCCCGCGGTTCGACACGTCGGAGCCTCTCCATGAGTTCCTCGGCTCGAGCTTGAATACTGGACGGGAGTTCGCAGTGACGAGCGGTGATCTGGATCTGCATGGGTCCTCGCCAGAAAGGGGAAGGGGTGTGGCTGACCCCTCGGGTGCGGCCTGAATCTGGCCGGCGCAACGACCCAAGTCGGGACAGCCCTTCGCACTTCTCCCCGAATCTATCGTCGGGACCGCGCGCTGGCCACCGCGTCGAGCATGGACTCGCGCATGGCTGCGGCCGTGCGGTCCCACGAGAAGCGCTCGGCGAATCTTCGCCCGGCAGCACCCATCCGCTCCCGCAGCACCGGATCCCGAATGATCTCGAGGATTCGCTCGGCCAGGAGCAGGACGTCCCCATGTGGCACAAGGAACCCCGTTTCGCGATGGACGACGGAATCACGCAGCCCCGGGGCATCGCTGGCGACGGTGGGGGTACCGGAAGCAGCTGCCTCCAGGTTCGCGATGCCCCAACCCTCCTTGGGCGACGTGAAGCCATGAATCCAGCTCCGTCGAAGCAGGTTCCGCTTCGCTTCTTCGGAGATGAAGCCCAGGAAGCGAACTCTGTCGGGTCCAAGACCGCATCGGGCGGCCTCGGCCTCGAGCGCTCCGCGATGGTCGCCCTTGCCCGCGATCAGAAACTGGATGTCTTCGCCCCGATCCCGGAGTTCGGCCACGGCCCGAATGAGAAGGTCGACCCTCTTGTAGCGCTTGAGCCGACCGAGGTAGACGAGGGTCGGCTGCTCGAAGCGCGAGGCGGCGCCACCGGGAGTGAACTCCGTGAGGTCGATCCCGTTCGGGATGACCTCGATGTTTGCCGGGTCCATACCCCTGCCGACCAGGTCGGATCGAGTGCTGTCCGAGACAGCCACGGTAGGTACTCCCCGGTAGACCCACGGGATCGGCTTCTCGAGAAGCCACGTGGGCAAGGCCAGGTGCAGCCCTGCCTCTTCGAATACGGTGCGACCAAAGAGGTGGTGAACGAGCAGGAGCACCGGAGATCTGACCCAGGAAGGCGTCAGCAGCGCGACCTTGTTCAGGTCTTCGACCACGAGATCGAAGCGCCCCCTGGCCTCGAGACCTCGAAGCTTTCCGGGGACGTGGAGAGGCCAGGTGTTGCGCCGCCCGACACGGTGGACACGCATTCCGTCCAGCTCCGTCGAAGGCGCAGCTCCCGACCACCCGCTCGTGATCAGCGTCACCTCGATTCCGGGATCGCGCGCGATGCGTCCGAACGTCTCGTGCAGATGCACCTCGGCGCCTCCTGCGGCGGGGTTGTCCCGATCCAGCCAGTTCAGAACGAGTATCCGCACGCGGGTTCCGGGAGAAACTGGCCGGCCGGGGGAATCCGACACGCTCCGGTCAGGACGATCGTGAACTTCGACGGAGAACCGCGTCCAGCACCCCATTCACGAAGCGGGGCGATGACGGGCCTCCATATTGACCCGCGAGCCGGATTCCCTCTTTGATCGAAACCCGAGGCGGTGTCTCCTCGTCGAAGAGGATTTCCGACGCGGAGAGCCGAAGGATCGACCGGTCGATCCGCGACAGACGGTCGAGCCGCCAGTTGTCGACCGCACCCGAGAGCACTTCATCGAGCTCAACCAGATTGTCACTCACTCGGCGTATATGGTTGCGAACGATGGGCATCCGTCGTTTCGACACGCGTCGTGCACGGAATGTGTTCAGCATCGCCTGTTCGAGGTCCACATCCCCGGCCTCGCTCTCCCAGCGGTACAGGATCTGGAGGGCCCAGGAGCGGGAGCGCATTCTGTCGATCCGCTCGAGCGGTGGCAGCGCCCCCCGATCGGAGGCTACGAAACGGTCTTCGAGGCCGCTCATGGAACCCGTTCGAAGAGATTCACCATCTCCAGTGTGGCCTGGGCTGCATCCCATCCCTTGTTGCCGGCCTTCGACCCGGCCCGCTCCAGCGCCTGCTCGAGCGTATCCGTCGTCAGTAGGCCGAACCCCACAGGGACCCCACCTGCCCGATTCAGGGCACCGAGCCCCGCCGCAGCTTCCCCGGCGACGAAGTCGAAGTGAGGAGTCGCGCCCCGGATCACACATCCGAGCGCCACGATTCCGTCCACCCCTCCCGCTCCCGAGAGTCGGGCACAGGCGGCCGGAAGCTCCCACGCGCCGGGAACCCTGACAATGATGAGGTCGTCACGGGACACGCCGTGACGAACGAGGCAGTCGATCGCGCCCGCGAGCAGACGCTCTCCAACGAGATCGTTGAAACGGGAGAGCACGAGCGCAAATCGGCGACCGGACCCGTCAAGATGACCTTCCACTTCTTGCATGTTCACGCTCCCTCAGGGCAAGTGCCCAAGCTTGCGACGTTTCGTTTCGAGGTAATGGGCATTGAATGGACCGGGACTGACCTGGATCGGCTCACGCCCGGTCACCTCCAGCCCATATCCCTCCAGCCCAACGATCTTCTTAGGATTGTTCGTAAGGAGGCGAATCCGTCGCAACCCCAGATCCACCAGAATCTGCGCCCCGATGCCGTAGTCGCGCAGGTCAGGCTTGAATCCGAGGCTGAGATTCGCCTCGACGGTGTCCTGGCCTCGCTCCTGCAACTCGTAGGCCCGGAGCTTGTTGGTGAGCCCCATGCCGCGCCCCTCCTGCCGAAGATAGACGACGACGCCCTCTCCCTCGGCCTGGATCCTGGCCATGGCTGCGGCGAGCTGTTCGCCGCAGTCACACCGCGCAGACCCGAAGACGTCCCCGGTGAGGCACTCCGAATGCATCCGGACAAGGACATCGTCCTTGCCATCGACTTCGCCCTTCACAAGGGCGACATGCTCCCTGGCGTCGATCACGCTCGAGTACCCAATCAGCCGAAACTCACCGTGCTCGGTCGGGAGGTGAACGTCGGCCATCCGTTCGACGAGTCGTTCCTTGGCCAGGCGGTACGCTACCAGCTGGGCCACCGTCACGAACCGAAGGTCGTGCCTTCTGGCGAAATCCTCGAGCTCCGGTCGTCGGGCCATCGACCCGTCCGGGTTGAGGATCTCGCAAATGACCCCCACGGGAGGAAGCCCCGCCAGGCGCGCAAGATCGACGGAGGCCTCCGTCTGACCGACGCGTCGAAGAACCCCGCCCCGTTGGGCACGAAGGGGAAAGATGTGCCCCGGACGCCTCAGGTCACCCGGGCGAGTTCCCTCGTCGACAAGAACCTGGATCGTGGTCGCCCGATCCCTGGCGCTGATGCCCGTCGTGACTCCGAACCGGCGATCCGCGTCGACGGAGATCGTGAAGGCAGTCCCATGGGGATCGGTGTTCTGCTCCGTCATGGGAGGAAGGTCGAGCGCATCCGCCCTCTCAGGCGTCAGCGTGACACAGATCAACCCCCGGCCCTCCTGGGCCATGAAGTTCACGATCTCCGGCGTGATGGCGGAGGCGGCGCAGACGAGATCGCCCTCGTTCTCCCGATCTTCGTCGTCCGCAACGACGACCATCCGGCCGCGGCGGATCTCGTCCAGAGCGTCTTCTATCGTGTCAAAGGGCATGCCACGTATTCGTCCATCAGCGTGAGAATGGCCGGGCCTGCTCGAGGAACCGGCCCACATACTTTCCAATCAGATCCCCCTCCACATTCACCCGGTCCCCCGGGATCAGCGACCCCAGGTTCGTATGATCGCGGGTGTGGGGGATGATGGCCACCCCAACCCCGTCCGGGTCTTCGAGCTCGTTCACGGTGAGGGAGACCCCGTTCAGGGCGATCGATCCGTACAGTATCGTCGCAGCCTGCACCTCCGGCGGGATTTGAAACGTCAGGAAGAGGCTTCCGCCTTCATCTCGAGGACTTATCAGGTGACCGATGCCATCTACATGTCCCTGAACAATATGGCCATCCATTTTGTCACCGGCTCGAACTCCCGTCTCGAGGTTGACCTGAGATCCTTCGCGGTAGCCCGAGGCGATTGTTCTTCCGAGCGTACTGAGCAGGAGGTCGAACGTGACCGTGGTCAGATTCGTATTGACCACGGTCAGGCATGCTCCGTCAACAGCGATCGAATCACCTGACTCAAGCCGTGCCGTGAAGCCCTCGGGGACCTCGAGAACGAGACGTGCCCCCCCTGGACGAGACTCGAGGGATTCAACCTTCCCCACCGCCTGAACGATCCCGGTGAACATCAGGCAGCCCTCTCCCAACGGGTCCAGAGATCCGACCCGAACGCCAGGGGTTCTTCGCCAAGCTCCCATCGGCCGGCACCACCGGGATCAACCCCCTGCACCCCGGGAAGTCCAGTCGGACCAAGGAATCGAGGGGTGAAGACAAGGTGCATTCGATCGACCCGCCCGTCAGAGAGGAGGCTTCGGGCGACTCTTGCACCTCCCTCGCAGAGGACACAGGCCACACCGCGCGCACCAAGTTCAGCGAGGGCGGCCCCCAGGTCGAGACCGGACGACCCCGTTCCCGCACTCCCGCCCGGGAGCCGGACGACCTCGCCCCCGGCCCGACGAAGAAGCTCGATGCGTGCCTGCGGGGCGGATTCCCCCACGAAGACCAGAACATCTCCCTCCCGCTGCACGTCGCGCATGAGGCGCGCAGTCGGAGGAGTCCGCGCGTGGGTGTCGAGGATGATCCGAAGGGGTGGTGTCCGAGGCTTCGGCTCTCCCCGGGCGGTCAGGAGCGGATCGTCGGCGAGCACGGTCCCGACCCCCACCATGATCCCCTGCACGCCTGCACGCAGCCGGTGTGTCTCCTCTCCGGCTTCAGGCCCCGTCAGCACGGTGCGCTCACCCGCACGCGCCGCGATGGCCCCGTCCAGGGAGAGCGCGAGCTTCAGCTCGACCCAGGGCGCTCGGCCACGAGCCCGTGCGAAGAAAGCGGGATTCTCCCGAAGCGCCTGCTCCTCGGTCAGCAGCGGCCCACGGACATCGATCCCGGCCGCCCGCAGGACCGCGCTCCCCCCTCCCGAGCGCTCCCCCGGATCGGCTGCGCCGTAGACCACCCTCGCCACCCCTGCGGCAATGAGGGCGCGGGTGCAGGGAGGGGTGCGGCCTTCGTGGGCACAGGGCTCGAGACTGACGTAGACGCAGGCGCCACGGGCTGCCTCTCCCGCCTCCCGGAGTGCCTCCACCTCGGCGTGTGGGCCTCCGACTTCTCGATGCCAACCTTCGGCCACGGCACGACCATCCCGGACGACGACACAGCCCACCATGGGATTCGGGTCGACCCGGCCCCATCCCCTTCGGCCGAGCTCCACCGCTCGCCTCAGATGGGTGCGGTCCTCACTCAGTAGGTGATCCGCCATCCGAGCGACATCGTGAGGTGGGAGTTGCCGGGTCGGAACAGACCGGGGCCCTGGAGTTCCGAACTCCCGCCGGAGGCCGGGGTCCAGGCCACTTCTCCAGCGAGCTGGCTCACCAGCCAGGTGTAGTTCGCGCCGAGGAAGAAGCTGGTTCGGGATTCTCGCAGGTCGAAGGCACCCGAGCTCCCCGACTCACCGTCGGGAGCCACCGCCGAGAAACGGGTGCGCGACCGCATGCGATCCCATGCCACACCCCCGGTCATGCCGAGGGCAAGCATGTCCTTGCCTGCCTCCAGGCGGAGCGAGGTCAACCGCGGCTCCAGGGAGACCGTGCCGCGGTCCTCTTCGCTCCGAGCATAGCGCACCGAGCCCATCCAGTGATGGATCCCCGTCAGGGTGACCCCAGGAAGCGAGAACGACTCCCGGAAGAGCCCGAGCCGTCCCCCGGCACCAACGGACCAGGTCGTGCCGCTGAATTCCGAGTCCCAGGCAGGTGACACGGCACGGAGGGTGACGACGCCGTCGACGGATGCAACCCCTCCCACCGTGGGTGCCGCGGTGAAGCCATCGAAGATCCCTGCCGCCACGGTCAAGCGGGCGGCGCGGAGGAAGGTGCGCTCCGATGGAGCCCTTCCCGCGGACTCGCGGTCGCGCAATCCGGGATGTCGGACCCCCGCAAAACCGGCACCCGCATCGAAGGTGAGGCGTGGAACGCCGTCCACGCGCCATCCGGCGGTGGAGGGGCTCACCGGAAATGCCCCGCCGCTCGCAACCATGCGACCGAACCCGACGAGGAGCGCTTCGGACGCCAGGGCGGCCTCGATGCAGCGCAGACCGAGCTCGTCGCTCTGTCCGGCACTGCAGGAGACAGCGGCGGGAATCGCTCCCGTCTGGGCCTCGACATTCGTGGTCGTGGCCCAGGCTCCGAGAGCGATCAGGAGCGGGAGTGGGGCAAGCCGGAAGATCGGGGATCGATTCACGGTTTCGTCGAGTCGGGATTCGGGTCGAACCGACCTCAGCGGAATGACACGCCGGAGCCGGCCACGACTTCTCCCATTACCCACGGAGCCTCACCCCGGTCCCCCAGGCGCACCAGGAGACCTTCGAGCTCGGCCGGGTCCACGACGAGGATCATGCCGACCCCCATGTTGAAGACACGGAACATCTCTTCCCGATCGACGGAGCCGAGTCGGGCGAGGGCCTCGAAGAGGTCAGGAACCCTCCAGCTCTCGCGGTCCACAACGGCGCCGAGTCCGTCCGGGAGCACGCGAGGAAGGTTCCCCGGGATCCCTCCACCCGTGATGTGCGCCATCGCGCGCACGGCGCTCCCCCCGATCTCGTCGCGCAGGGCAGGCAGATAGCTGCGGTGCACGCGCAGGAGAGCCGGTCCGACCGGCTCTCTCGTGCCGGGGATCTGGTCTCCGACGCCGAGACCCGCGCGGTCCAGGAGAATGCGCCGGGCGAGAGTGTAGCCGTTCGTGTGCAGCCCCGACGACGTCAGTCCGACCAGGAGGTCTCCCTCCCTCACGCGGGACCCGTCCAGAATCTGCTCGCGCGGCACGATTCCGACCACGAATCCGGCCAGATCGTATTCCCCCGGGGCATAGAAGTCGGGCATCTGCGCCGTCTCTCCCCCGAGGAGAGCACATCCGTTCTCGCGGCAGGCCAGGGCGATCCCTCGCACGACCCCCTCCACCACGCCCTCCTCGAGTTCGCCGGTCGCGAGGTAGTCGAGAAAGAAGAGGGGGCGCGCTCCCTGGACCAGGATGTCGTTCACGCAATGATTCACGAGGTCGCGGCCGACCGTGTCATGGACCCCGGTCAGGAAGGCGAGCTTCAGCTTCGTGCCGACCCCGTCGGCCGAAGAGACGAGGACCGGCTCGGACACCCCGTCCGGGAGCTGGTAGAGGCCGCCGAAGGACCCCAGTCCAGAGAGCGTCCACTGGTCCCGGGTCGACTCCACGAGCTCGCGGATGCCCTCCTTGGCCCGCTCGGCCCTCTCCAGGTCGACCCCTGCGCTCCGGTAGTCCATCGCACCCGGGTCCGTCCCCTGCCCTTCAGCCCCCATCGGTCTCCTCCCGCTCCTCGAGTTCGAACTGTGTCATCCGGCGGAACTCCCTCGCCCTCGAGGCCAGCTCGCGCCGCTCTGCTCGTGCGAGCCGCCCCACGCTGAAATCCTCCACCGCGAGCGAGCCGGTTACCGATCCCATGACCATGGCACGCCGGAGCTGGCTGGCAGAAGGGCCCCCACGCCCCGCCAGCGCCCCCAGGAAGCCTCCGGCGAAGGCGTCGCCGGCCCCGGTCGGGTCGAAGACCTCCTCCAGGGGAAAGCCCGGAACGAAGAAGATTCCCTCGTCGTCGAAGAGGAGGGCCCCGTGCTCTCCCTTCTTGATCACGACCCGCGCGGGCCCCTGCGCTCGGATCCAGCGCGCTGCCTTCAGGAGGTTCACCTCCTCGGCGAGCTGTCGGGCCTCCCCCTCGTTCACGATCAGGATGTCGACACGGGCCAGGAGTGCCAGAAGTGCTGCCCGGCTCCCTTCGATCCAGTAGTTCATCGTGTCGCAGGCGACGATGCCGGGTCGCTCCACCTGATCGAGCACTGCACCCTGGAGCTCGGGGTCGATGTTCCCGAGAAAGAGGATCTCCGGCGATCGAAAGGCCTCCGGGATCTGGGGCCTGAAGCTGCCGAAGACCCCGAGTCGCGTCTCGAGGGTCTCCGGTGCACCGAGGTCGTGCGAATACCGGCCCCTCCAGAAGAAGGACTCTCCGGTGGCGTGCTCGATCCCGCCGAGGTCAACCCCGCGCTGGGCAAGGAAGCCGAGTCGGTCGAGAGGGTAGTCGTCCCCGACGACACCCACGAGCTGGACCGGGGCGAAGAGCGAGGCGGCCGCCGCGAAGTGGACCGCCGACCCCCCGAGCGCGTCCTCGACACGACCGAAGGGGGTCTCGACGTCGTCGAGCGCCACGCTTCCCACGGCAAGAATCGTCATGCTCGCACCATGCGCTCCGGTGCCTCGAGCCCGAGGAGCCCGAGCCCGTTCGCGAGAACGGTGCGCACGGCCCGGGTGAGGGCAAGCCGAGCGGACCGGAGTTCCGGGTCCGGGTGAAGGACCGCGAGTTCGGGATCGCGCGAGGGGTTTCCGGCATGATACCAGGCGTTCACCTGCCCGGCCGTCTGCTCGAGCACCTCGCAGATGAGGTGGGGGGCGCGGGCCTCGGCCGCGCGCGCCACGACATCGGGGAAGGATCCGAGCTGCTGGATCAGCTCCCGTTCGGCGGGGTGGTCGAGGCGCTCGAGCGCCAGGCCCTGCGGATCGACTGTGAGGAACTCGGCATCATCCGCGGCGGCCTTCCTCAGGATCGAGCACATGCGGGCATGAGCATACTTCACCTTGTACACGGGGTTCGTGTCGGACTGATCCAGCGCCTGGTCGAGATCGAAGACGAGGTGTGCCTCGGGCTTCCGCATGAGGAAGAAGTAGCGGGTGACGTCGGTGCCGACCTCCTCGATCAGGTCGCGCAGCGTCGTGTAGTCACCGGCACGCTTCGAGAACTTGACCTCCTGTCCGTCGCGCTCCACCGTCACCATCTGATGCAGGACGTACTCCGGATAACCCTCGGGAAGCCCCAGCGCCTGAAGCCCCGCCCGGACCCTCGCCACGGTCCCGTGGTGGTCAGCGCCCTGGACGTTGATCGCGTCTTCGAAGCCCCTCTCCCACTTCGTGATATGATATGCCACATCAGGCAGAAAATAGGTCGCTGATCCATCCGACTTGATCATGACCCGATCCTTCTGGTCCCCGAAGCGGGAGCTCGCGAACCATGTGGCCCCATCCTTCTCGTAGACATTTCCCGATGCCCGGAGCGCCTCGACCGTGCGGTCAACCCGGCCGTCTTCATAGAGCGACGACTCGAGAAAGTAGAGGTTGAAGCGGACCCCGAATGCGTTCAGGTCCCGGTCCTGCTCGGCGCGGAGGCGATCCACGGCGAACTCTCGCATCACCTCGAGCCCATGGCCGCTCTCGTCGTCGAGCCAGCGGTCACCCTCGACGTCGGCAAAGGCCTCCGCAATTTCACGGACCGTGCTTCCATGGTATCCGTCTTCCGGCAACTCGACCTCACGGCCGAAATGCTGCTCGTACCGCGCGCGCACGCTTTCGGCCAGCCGCTCGATCTGCCGTCCCGCGTCGTTGTAGTAGAACTCCCGGTGCACATCCCACCCGGTCCACTCCAGAAGCGAGGCGATCGCGTCGCCAAGGGCCGCCTGACGGCCGTGGCCCAGGTGCAGGAGTCCGGTCGGATTCGCCGAGACGAACTCGATGTTCACCTTGCGCCCCTCGCCCGGGCCGCGGCCGAAGACCTCGCCCTCGCGCAGGATCCTGACGATGGTCTCGGCAATCGCCCCGGACGTGAGCCGGAAGTTGAGAAAGCCCGGCCCCGCGATCTCGACCGCCCGAATCCCGGGATGGCCGGCAGGAATGCGATCCCTGAGCTCCTCGGCAATTGCGCGCGGTGGGCGACGAAGCCGGGAGGCGAGGGTCATCGCCACATTCGTGGCGAGATCGCCGTGAGCCGGGTCTCGGGGCCGCTCGAGGTGGACCGCATGCTCCGGAGCCCCCATCTCGGCAAGAATCCCTTCGAGCAGAGTCTTCAGATCATCCCGTTGCATCCGGTTCAGTTCTCCCCACCGGAGGAGGCAGGGGCGGGGTTGGCGGCCTTGACCTTCGCAGCCTTCTTCCCGGACTCCTTCTTCGGCGGACTCGCGGAGCTTCCTTCGGCCGGCTTCTCGGAGGCAGTGCCGGACGCGGCCTTTTCCTCTGCACTCGCGGCCTTCCGGTAGTCGTCCGAGCGGTAGTCCGTGATGTAGAAGCCATCGCCCTTGAAGAGGAAGCCGGCTCCCCCGGAGAGGAGGCGCGCAGCCTCGGCTCCGCAGGAGGGACAGCTCGCCCGCGGTTCGTCCGACATTCTCTGGAAGAGCTCGAACTCGTGTCCTTCGGGGCAACGGTAGTCGTAGGTCGGCATCGTCGCTCGTCTCTGGTTCGGTGCGGGATTCTCCCGGATCGGGAGGGCGGCGCGTTCACAGCCTTGAAATATAGTCGGATCCCCCGGGAGTTGAAGCCCGCTCGGTGGGCTCCCTCCCGAGGCACTCCCGCCGAGACCTACCCCGCGGGCCGGTAACTCCCCCAGACCCCGCGCAGTGTGTCCGAGATCTCTCCCAGCGTGGCCCCGGCGCGAACCGAGCGGAGCAGAAGGGGCATCAGGTTCTCGGAGCCCCGGGCCCCTTCTTCCAGCGAGGCGAGGGCGCCGGCGACCCCGACCCCGTCACGCCTGCCCCGGTGCGCGGCGATCTTTTCCCGCTGGGCCTCCTCGAGGGCAGAGTAGTCGGTGTCGTCGATCCGCAGGGGGCCATCCTCCTCCTGGAAACGGTTCACCCCAACGACCACCCGTTCGCCACTCTCGATCTCGAGCTGCATCCGGTAGGCCGCCTCGTGGATCTCGTCCTGCATGTACTCGATGGCCGAGGCCGGCCCGCCCCGTTCTGCGATCGCCTCGAGGTAGCGCATGGCCTCGCTCTCGATCCGGTCGGTGAGCTCCTCCACGAAGTAGCTCCCCGCCATGGGATCGACGGTCCGGGGCGCCCCCGACTCCCACGCAATGATCTGCTGGGTACGAAGGGCGATTCGCGCCGCCTCCTCGGTCGGGAGCGCGAGGGCCTCGTCGAAGCCGTTCGTGTGAAGGGACTGCGTGCCCCCGAGCACTGCCGAGAGCGCCTGGGTCGTCACCCGGATCACATTGTTCAGCGGCTGCTGCGCGGTCAGGGTCGAACCTCCGGTCTGCGTGTGGAAGCGGAGCCGGCAGGACGCGTCCGACGCCCCCCAGCGCTCCCGCATGAGCCGAGCCCAGAGCCTGCGGGCGGCCCGGAACTTCGCCACCTCTTCGAAGAAATCGTTGTGCGCCGCGAAGAAGAAGGAGAGTCGGGGCGCAAAGTCCTCGAGCCCGATTCCGGCCGCGACCGCGCGCTCCACGTACTCGAGCCCGTTCGCGAGGGTGAAGGCGACCTCCTGGGGGGCGGTCGAGCCCGCCTCGCGGATATGGTATCCCGAGATCGAGATCGTATTCCAGCGGGGAACCTCGGCCGCACAGAACGCCATCACGTCCGAGATGAGCCGCAGCGACGGCTCGACCGGGTAGATGTAGGTCCCCCGCGCGATGTACTCCTTCAGAATGTCGTTCTGGATCGTGCCGGAGAGGCGTTCCCGCGCGATCCCCTTCTCTTCGGCGACGGCGATGTACAGCGCAAGGAGGATCGCGGCCGTCGAGTTGATCGTCATCGAAGTCGACACCTGCCCGAGGTCGATCCCGTCGAAGAGGGTGCGCATGTCCTCGATCGAGTCGATCGCGACGCCAGCCCGACCCACTTCCCCGGCCGCCATCGGGTGGTCCGAGTCGTAGCCCATCTGCGTGGGGAGGTCAAAGGCCACGGAAAGCCCGGTCTGACCTCGCTCGAGTAGGTAATGGTAGCGCGTGTTCGTTGCCTCCGCGGTTCCGAACCCGGCGTACTGACGCATGGTCCAGAGACGCCCTCGGTACATCGTCGGGTAGACCCCGCGGGTGAAGGGCCATTGGCCGGGTTCCCCGAGCGCCTCACCCGGCTTGAAGGCGTGCTCTCCGGGGCGGTAGACCGCACGCACCGGAATCCCCGAATCAGTCCTCTGCTCCACGTCGCTCCTGCGTGTCGTCCGTTCGCTCATGCCTCCCTCCCCTCGGCCAACGCCTCCGCTTCGAGGGGCTCGAACTCGACGAGGACCGCGTCCTTCTCGACCGCCGTGCCGGGGAGCGCGTGCACCGTGCGCACCCTCGCAGGAACCGAAGCCTTCAGTTCGTTCTCCATCTTCATCGCCTCCACGATCACCACCCCCTGTCCCGGCGCCACCACGTCGCCCGGCTCCACCTCGACCTTCACGACCATTCCCGGCATCGGCGCCCGGAGGGGCGCCGGTCCGGAGGCCGCGCCTGAGGCAACCCGGGCACTCCGGATCGCTTCCTGTCCCGGATCGAGCACTTCGGCATGCCACTCGACCCCCTCGATCGCAAGGGTCCATGCCCCATTCTCACCTCGCCGAGGTCTTACCCGAAGCGAACGACCGGCAGCGCGGGCGCTCCGGACCGGCGTCCCGTTCCCGGGAGCCAGCTCCACCTCGACCGGCTCACCCTCGACCAGGCACCGGCCGTTCTCGACCTTCACCCTGAGGCGCTCTCCTTCGATGTGCACGAAATACTCCATGGCTCAGCCTTCCTGCTCCGCGTTGAGAGTCACCACCGTCTCGACATGGGCGGTCTGGGGAAAGAGATCGACCCCCTGCACTCGGGCCACGTGGTACCCGGCGCCCAGACGGGCCAGGTCGCGCGCCAGGGTCGCGGGGTCGCAGCTCACATAGATGATCTTCGAAGGGCGCGCACCGGCCAGCGCCTCCATCACCCCTCCCGCAACGCCGCCACGAGGGGGGTTGAGGAGCACGAGGTCAGCCGGAAGTGCCTCGGAGAGCCGCTCCTCGACCCGCCCCTCCAGGAGTTCGAAGCTCCCGGAACGGGGAATCGCGGCCAGCCCGTCGGGCGCACCGCCCCAAGCGACCCGTGCGTCCCCGGTTGGGGATGTCGCGAGAGACCTCGCGATTCCAACCGCCTCCGGGTCCAGTTCGATCCCGGTCACCCGGGCACCGCCTGCAGCGAGGCGTCGTCCGTAGAACCCGACACCGCAGTAGGCGTCGACCACCCTCGCGCCCTCCACCTCCCCTACCTCGCCGAGGGTGAGTCCGTGAAGGAGTTCGGAGCCTGCCCTGTTCACCTGGACGAAGGCTCCCGGGCGCACCGGAACTGTCTCGCCCTGCCTCACCTCGCCCAGCGCGCCCTCGCCCGCAATCAGGGTCCACCCCTCCCCTCTTCCCGGTCTGTGCCAGATCGCCGCGAGCCCCGGTACATCGCGGACCAGCCGGCACCCTCCCTGTTCCGTGGTCTCCCCGCCTGACGGCCCGTCGCCCCCTTCGACCATCAGGACGAACTCCGCCTCGCTCACCGCCCTCAACGTCAGTCTGAGCTCGCGTCCGGGAGGAAGGCGCCGTGCCCCCTTGCCCCAGGACCGGCGCAGCCCCCGCCATCCGCGAAGGAGCACCGGCTCGGGAAGAAGACAGCAGTCGTCCACATCCAGGATCCGCCCCGGGCGATCCTCCTCGTGGAAGCCGGCCACGACCCCGTGCCGGCCGGGCCGGCGAAGGGTGAATGCCACCCGACTCCGGTAGTGAAGGGGTGCCGGCGCCGGGTGCATCTCGATCCGGGGGAGCGCCCCGAGCCCTCCAATCCGCGTGAGGGCATCGACGATAATGAGCTCCTTCGCTTCGACTTGCACCTCGCCCGAGAGGTGCTGCAGCTGGCACCCTCCACAGCGGGCAAAGAGGGGACAGGGCGGTTCCACGCGTCCCGGTCCACTCTCCAGGATCCGCACCGGACGAGCGCGCAGCCACCGCTTTCCGGATCGCACCGGCTCCGCCTCGAGCAGGTCGCCCGGTGCGGTGCGAGGCACGAAGACCACCCTCCCGTCCGGGAGACGGCCCACCCCCACCCCCCCTGCTCCGATCGAGTCGATCCGGAGGGTCAGCGTCGCGGGCTTGTCAGGGGCCGCGGTGCGCGAAGAAGTCACAGGAATCGACCAGGCCGGCTCAGCTCTGTCCGCCGCAGGACGGATGGAGCGCCCGCTGCCAGAA
>SLDT01000169.1 GCA_007125125.1 Gemmatimonadota bacterium
GAGGGGTGCGCGGGCGAGGAGGCGGGCGGCGACACGGCGGCCCGCCGCGGCGGTGCGCAGCCAGACGAGGAGGAGGACGAGGGCGACGGCCCCGCCGGCGAGGAGCTGCCACTGCTCCGAGAGGGTCGTGGAGAGGTTGAGGACGAAGGCAGTCGTGGCCGGGAGCGCCGAGCCGGAGCCCTCGAGGAGCTCCGCGAAGCGGGGCATGACGAAGAGGACGAGGACGAGGACGGAGGCGATCCCGATCAGGGTCAGCATGACCGGGTAGATCGACATGGAAACGAGGCGCGAGCGGAGCTCGTCTTCGCGCTCGAGGTGGGTTGCGAGCCGCTCGAAGGAGGGGCCGAGCGCACCCCCCTTCTCCCCGGCCCGCACGACCCCGATGTAGAGGGGGTCGAAGAGCCCGGGCTCCTCGGCGAGGGCGCGGGCGAGCTCGTCACCCCGCTCGACCCGCTCCCGCACCCGGGTGAGCTGGGGGCGGATGGCGGGAGGGGCTGTCGCCGTCGAGACGGCGAGGGCGCGAGCGAGGGGCATTCCGGCGGGAAGCAGGGCGGCCATCCCCCGGGTGAATTCGACGACGGCACGGCGGCGACCCAGCGAAAGGCCTCCGCCGCGCTCCGGCGCGCCGCTCGCCTCCCGCACCTCGACGGGGAGGAGCCCGCGCGACTCGAGGCTTCGCATCGCCTGCGCCTCGCTGGCGGCGGTCAGCCGCCCCCGGCTGCGGGCTCCTCGGGCATCGACGGCCCGGTAGACGAAGGTGGGCATGGGAGGGGCCCGTCACCTACTCCCAGGCACGGATCTCGGCGTCTTCGCCCTCGCCGCCCGGCTGCCCGTCGGCGCCGAGCGAGAGGAGGTCGTAGCCGGTCGGGTTCGCCTCGCCGGGGCTCCGGTAGACGTACGCATTCCCCCAGGGATCGAGGGGGACGTCGCGCCGGAGGTAGGGGCCCCGCCAGTTGCGGGGGCGGGGCTCGACCGTGGGCTCGGCGCGGAGCGCCGCGAGCCCCTGGGCGGTCGTCGGGTAGCGTCCGTTGTCGAGTCGATAGGCGTCGAGCGCCGCTCCGAGCATCTCCATCTGCGAGCGCGCCGCCGCGTCCTTGGCGGTGCCGAGATGTCCGAAGACGTTCGGGGCAACGAGGGCGGCCAGGACCGAGAGCACGGCCACGACCACGAGGATCTCGATCAGGGTGAAGCCGGTTCGGCTCCGAAGTCGCGTGTTCATCTGAGTTGCTCGGGCATTCGGGTTCCGGGTGAGCTGCCGGGGGACCGGGCTACTGAAACGTTGGACGTCGCGGAACTCCATGCCATTAAATCGGCAGTTGAAGGAGTACAGCGGCCCTCCGGATTCGGGATTGGCGGGGGATCCCTCACCCGTCCGATTCACCTCGACGTGATCCAACCGCTTTCGTACACCCGAGAAGGCCTGAAGATCTGGGGTGTCAACCTGACCCGGTGTCGTCTCCCGCCAACAGCTTTAGAATCCATCCGTCCGGGTCGAGCCGAAGCTCGCGCGGCTCCGATGGGAGGGTGATCCGGCGTGTCCACTCCCGCCCGTCGACGAGGAACACGTCTCGCCACACGCCGCCTTCCAGGGCGAACTCGATCTCGATCGGCATCCGGAAGGTCGGCCACTCGGCTCCCTGCTCCTGCCGGATCGTGACCACGGCCTGGCGCGTGCCCGGCTCCCATCGCCACTCCACCCTGTACACGGGGTACCCCGGCCGATGGAGCCACTGGTCGAAGAACCAGTCCAGGGGCTCCCCGTGCGACGCCTCGAGCGCCACGCGCAGGTCCGAGGTCACCGCGGTGCCCCCCGCGTGGCGCTGGGCGTAGCGACGCACCCCCTGATAGAAGGCCGCGTCGCCCATCACCCAGCGAAGCATGTGCAGGACGAGCGCGCCCTTCTGGTAGCTGTTTCGGTTCAGGAGGTCCATGAGGTTGTCCGCGTCCTCGTCCACGATGGGGCGGTCATGCACCTCTTCGGATGCCATGTATCGATCGCGCACTCCCTGGAGCCGTCGCTCGAAGGCCGCGGACCCCTCCGTCACCTCCCAGAACCAGGGTCCGAAGTAGCTTGCGAACCCCTCCGATAGCCAGAGGTGGGGCCAGTCTGCGGGGGTCACCGAGTTCCCGAACCACTGGTGCACGATCTCGTGTGCCACCGTTCCCTCGATGTCTCGCCCCTGGGCGATCGCCTGCTCGGAGTAGAAGATGGCCGAGGCGTTCTCCATGCCTCCGAAGCGGGTCGAGGCCTGGACATTCGCAAGCTTCTCGAAAGGGTAGGGTCCGAAGGTCCGCGCATAGAGGTCGAGCATCTCGGCCGATCGCCGGAACACCTGCCGGGCATGCGCCGTGTCCGGGGGGAAAGCCCAGGCGGTCACCTCCACGCACCCGTCATCCCGTGGCGACGCGGGGGCCAAACCGCAGGCAGCTGTTCCCCCGTCCAGCACGACCATGTCCGCGACCCCGATCACCATGAGGTAGGTCGGGATCGGCACCGCCGTTGCCCAGCGCCAGCTCCGAAGGCCCTCGATCCCGCCCGTCCGCACCGGGTCGGCCGGAACCGGGTCGCCGAGCTGCGCACCGTTCGCGATCACCCGCTTCCCCGCCGGCGCGTGCACCGTCCAGGCCACCGTAGCCTTCTGCGAGGGGTGGTCGACCGAGGGGAACCAGAAGCGTGCGCGGTTCGGCCAGTTGTCCGCGAAGGCCGTCGATTCGCCATGGACGTTGTCCCGCAGAATCAGCCCGTCGGCTGGCCTTCCCCTCGACATCACCTCGACCCGGACCGTGTCGAATCGGTTGTAGCTCCCGGTCGCCTGCACCCTAACATGTGCGCTGTCCTGCTCGAAGGGGAGAAAGGCACCCCCGGGGTAGGCACGGACGGCCTCGACCCGCATACCCGTGAAGTCAAGGTCGAGGGAGTGCGGGCCCCCCGTCTCGTGCAGGTAGTGGATCACGGTCCGGTTCGAAACCCGGTCGTTCGCGGGCGGGACCACGAGCTCGATGTCGTAGTGTGTCACCTCGATCGGGCGGGCGTACTCCCCCGGGGCAGGGGGAGTCCCGAAGGCGATCGGCCCCGGGGCCTCGATCTCGAGCCAGGCCGGGATCGGGGGGGGCGAGGCGGAGTCCCAGGCCGGCTCGACCGGGAAGGGAAGCTCGGCCGAGGGCGCACATGCACCGAGGGCGAGGACGAGGGCAGCGGCGGAGAGCACCGACCTGAAGGGGTCGATGCCGGACGAGGACGAAGCAGGAGCGCGAAGGCGTGCGCGCCGAGCCTTCCCGGGGGAGGTTCGGGTCGAGTGCATGGACGTTGAGCTATGGGAATCGAAGCGGTGAATGCGCTGCAACCCGGAGACCGGTGGCCTCGGAGCGTCGCTCGAAGATAGGGGTCCGGCACCCGACTCCGCGACCCCATCGGGCACGATCTCGGGGCGCCGCATCCTTCCTGCCATGCGGGGGTAGCACCGCCCCATGTCATCATCCAGCGAGTCCGACGACCGCAAGCGCCGGCTGAGCCTCTCGAGCGTGGCTCGCGAGGCCCGCCTTCTCCTCTGGCGACATCGGGGCACCCTCGCGATCGGGTTTGCCCTCATGCTCGTGAACCGGGCGGCAGGGTTCGTCCTGCCGACCTCGTCCAAGTTTCTGATCGACGATGTCCTCGGCGAGGGGAACACCGAACTCCTCGTGCCCCTCGCGGTCGCAGTCGGGGTCGCCACGCTCGTGCAGGCCGCCACCTCCTTCGGGCTCGCCCAGGTCGTGAGCATCGCGGGGCAACGCGCGATCG
Source organism: Gemmatimonadota bacterium (assembly GCA_007125125.1). Taxonomy (GTDB): domain Bacteria; phylum Gemmatimonadota; class Gemmatimonadetes; order Longimicrobiales; family Gaopeijiaceae; genus SLDT01. The sequence continues at coordinate 3,782 of SLDT01000169.1, forward strand.
CCGACATGCGACGGCGCGTCGAGGCGCACGTGCTGCGCATGCCCACCGCCTGGTTCGACCGGACCCGAAGCGGGATCCTGATCACCCGCGTGATGGAAGATGCGAACGGGATCCGCAACCTCGTGGGCACCGGGATCATCCAGCTCGTGGGCGGGCTCCTCACCGCCGTCGTCGCCCTCGGGGTTCTCTTCTGGCTGAACTGGCAGATGACGAGCGCGGCCCTCCTCCTCCTGGCGACCTTCGCGGGGGTCATGGCCTACGCCTTCTCCCGGCTCCGCCCGATCTTCCGGGAGCGCTACGAGATCCAGTCCCAGGTGACGGGTCGTCTGGGGGAGGCGCTCGGCGGGGTGCGCACCCTCAAGGTCTACACGGCCGAGAAGCGCGAAGACCGGATCTTTACGAAGGGGGTCTTCCGGCTCTTCCGAAACATCGGGAGCACGATCACCGGGACGAGCGCGGTCACCGCCTTCTCGACCCTGATCACGGGAGGGCTCGGGGTCCTGATCCTCCTCATGGGGGGGCGGGCGATCCTCGACGGGTCGATGACCCTCGGCGACCTGATCATGTACATCTTCTTCGTAGGGCTCATGGCGGCCCCCCTCGTCCAGATCGCGGGGATCGGGACGCAGATCACGGACGCCTTCGCCGGGCTCGACCGGATTCGGGAGCTCCTCGAGCTCCCGACCGAGCTCGACGACGACGAGGCACGCCACCCCGTGGACGAACTCGAGGGAGCGATCGCGTTCGAGGAGGTCTGGTTCGAGTACGAAGAAGACACCCCCGTTCTGCGCGGTGTCTCGTTCGAGGCCCCCGCGGGCACGACGACGGCGCTCGTCGGTCCCTCCGGTTCGGGCAAGTCGACCCTCATCTCCCTGATCCTCGCCTTCGGCCGCCCGACGAGGGGAAGGGTCCTTGTGGATGGCCGGGACCTCGGAACCCTCCGCCTCGGGGGGTACCGCTCCCGGATCGGAGTCGTGCTCCAGGACAACTTCCTCTTCGACGGGACGATCCGCGAGAACATCGCCTTCTCGCGTCCGCGCGCGGGCGAGGACGAGGTGCGCGAGGCGGCCCGCATCGCGAATGCCGACGAGTTCATCGACCGCTTCGAGGAGGGCTACGAGACGATCGTCGGGGAGCGCGGGGTGAAGCTGTCGGGAGGACAGCGTCAGCGGATCGCGATCGCCCGGGCGATCCTCGCCGATCCGCGGATCCTCGTCCTGGACGAGGCCACCTCCTCGCTCGACAGCGAGTCCGAGGCGCTCATTCGGGACGGGATCCAGGCACTGCGGCGGGGGCGCACGACCTTCGTGATCGCCCATCGGCTGAGCACGATAGTCTCGGCCGACCAGATCCTCGTCCTCGATGAGGGCCGGATCGTCGAGCGGGGCACGCACCCCGAACTCCGGTGGTCCGGAGGGCTCTACCAGAAGCTCTACGAGATGCAGCACCGCTTCGAGATGGACGCCTTCGTCAACCCCGGCGAGGAGCTCCCCGGCTGGGAGGGCTGAAGGGCCGCTCCACCTCTTCGACAGCCTTCTAGAGCACCCGGTTGAACCAGATGAAGGAGAGCACTCCGGAAAGGAGCATGAGGAGTGCGGCGAGGCCCGTGAAGCCTGCCGTGATCTCGAGCTCCTGATCCTCGAGGACGAACTGCCGGCTCAGTTCGTCATAGACCTCCGCGAGCTCGTCACCCGACGCGGCGTGGAAGTAGCGGCCCCGGGTGATCTCGGCGACCTGCCGGAGGAGGTCCTCGTCGAGCTGGACCCGCATCGAGCGACCTCCGAAGCCGACGATCTCTCCTTCGGCCGAGCCGAATCCGACGGTGAAGACCCGAACCCCCCGATCGGCGGCCATCCGTGCGACCTCGATCGGGTTCGGACCGGTCGTGGGCTGCCCGTCCGTGAGGAGCACGATTGCCGCGGTCGGGTGGCTTCCCGGCTCGACCGGGACGAAGGCCTCCTCCTCGGGTGCGGTCTCTCCGAGGGGAACGCCTCTCTGCCCGAGGCTCTCGAACCGGGGGCCGCCCATGTTGAACTCCACCTCCGGGAAGAGGGTCTGGAGCGAGCCGAGGATCGCCCCCCCGATGTTCGTGCCCCGCTGGAGTCGGAACTGCTCGATCGAGGCCACGAGGGGCTCCCGGTCCCGGGTCGGGGGCTGGACGAGCATCGCCTGCCCTCCGAAGGCGACCAGCCCCATCCTGGTGCCGGCTGGCTGGGCCATGATGAACTCCGTCGCGGAGTTCTGGGAGGCGGTGATCCGGTCCGGAGCGATGTCGGCCGCGCGCATGCTTCCCGAGACGTCCATCGCGAGCATGATCGTGTTCTGCTGGGAAGGGAGCGTGACAAGCGCTGCCGGGCGGGCCATCGCGATCACGGCCACGGTCCAGGCGCCGAGGAGGAGGAGGGGCGGGACATGCCGGCGGAAGCCGGGGCCCTTCCCCATGGCGTCACGGACGAGGGTGAGGCTCGCGTAGCGGATCGCCGACTTGCGCTTCTTCCGGAGGAGGTGGAGGTAGAGCCAGACAAGAACGGGCACGCTCAGCAGAAGCCAGAGCATGAGGGGCCATAGGAAGGTCATGGTCCTGCCTCCAGGTGATTCGGCATCGCACCTCCCGCGGCGAGCTGGCTCCGGGTCTTGCGAAGATCGGCGAAGCGGAGGATAGCGTCGACGAGGTCACCGTCGGTCGCGAGTTCGAGGGCATCGACCCCGGCACGCACGAGCTCGGTCCGAAGGCCCTCCTCGCGCGCCTCGGCCGCGGCCTGGAAGCGCTCCCGGAAGCCCCGGTCGGCGGTGTCGACGAGGACCTGCTCTCCGGTCTCGGCGTCCTGCATCACGACGAGCCCGAGATCGGGGAGGGCCAGCTCGAGGGGATCGAAGAGACGTACGGCGAGGACCTCGTTGCGGCGTGCGAGGTTGAGGAGCGGCTTGCCCCAGCCTGGTCGGGAGATGAAGTCCGAGACCACGAAGATGAAGGAGCGTCGCTTGATGATGTGGCCCGCACCCTGAAGGAAGGCTCCCAGGTCGGTCACCTCCGAGGCGGGTTCGGGCTCGCGGCGCATCAGCCGGTCGAGAATGCGGAGCACCTGCGTGCGACCGGCCCCCGGGGGAATCGGGGTCTCCATGCGGGAGCCGTAGAGGAGGGCGCCCACCCGGTTTCCGTTCCGGTTCAGGAGCCGAGCGATGACCGCAACGAATTCGGCGAGGAGTCCTTCTTTCAGACGATCCTCGGAGCCGAAGTCGAGCGACCGGCTGACGTCGAGGAGGAACCAGGCGGTGATCTCGCGGTCTTCGTGGAACTCCCGGACATGGGGGACCTGGAGGCGTGCGGTCACATTCCAGTCGATGTGGCGGACGTCATCCTGGGGCTGGTACTCGCGCAGGTCGGCGAGGTCCATCCCGATTCCCCGGAAGAGGGTCCGGTAGTCCCCGTAGAGGAGGCCGTCCAGCCGGCGCAGGACGGTCCACTCGATCCGGCGAAGGAGCGCCTCAGGATCGGGCCGCGAAGCCGGCATGGCTCTCCAGGGGTTTCTCGGGGGGCGGAATGCGCTCCATGATCTGCCGGAGGATGTCGTCGGCGGTGAGGCGCTCGGAAAGCGCCTCGTAGGAAAGAATCATGCGGTGCCGAAGGACGTCGGCGGCGAGGTCCGAGACGTCGTCGGGGAGGAGGTAGTCACGCCCCCGCAGGTAGGCGAGCGCGCGCCCCGCCTCGATGAGCTGGATCGTGCCGCGGGGGCTCGCACCCCACGAGATGTAGGGCGAGAGTTCCCGGAGTCCGGCGGCCCCCGGGTCGCGGGTGGCGGTGACCAGCCGCACGGCGTACCGGATGAGCGATGGGTCTACGAAGACGGTCCGGCACTCGCGCTGGAGCCGGGCGAGCTCCTCGGTCGTCGCGACCGCCGCAACAGCCGCGGCGGCGCCCGTGACCCGCTCCACGATCACGAACTCCTCGTCGGGGTCCGGATACCCGACGAGCACCTTCATCATGAAGCGGTCGACCTGTGCCTCGGGAAGGGGGTAGGTGCCCTCGCTCTCCAGCGGATTCTGGGTCGCCATGACGAGGAAGGGGCGGGGGACGGGGTGCGTCTCGCCCGCGATCGTGACCTGGTACTCCTGCATCACCTCGAGGAGGGCGCTCTGGACCTTGGCGGGGGCGCGGTTGATCTCGTCGGCAAGGAGGAGGTTCGTGAAGACGGGCCCGAGGGAGGTCGAGAAGTCCCCGGTGCCCTGGTTGTAGATCCGGGTTCCGACGAGGTCGGCGGGGACGAGGTCGGGGGTGAACTGGATGCGTCGGAAGCTCCCCCGGACGGTACGAGCGAGTGTCTTGATCGTGAGGGTCTTGGCGAGACCCGGCACCCCCTCGACAAGGAGGTGTCCCTGGGCGAGGATTGCCACGAGGACTCGCTCGAGAAAGTGGTCCTGACCGACGACGACCTTCTTCACCTCGTAGAGGAGTCGCTCGGTGAGGTGGGATGCCTCGGCCGCGCGTCCACCTCCGGGGTGAGAGGCGTCGCGGTCCTTGAAGCCTTCGTCGGTCGACTCTGTCATGAAGCGAGGTGCTCTTCGATTCGAGGGATGGATCTGCTGGTGGGGAGGCTTGCGCCAGGAGCCAGCCCCGCAGCGACCAGGGGCTCCACTTCACGGACACCCGGTGGTCCCGGGGCGTTCGGGACGGGTCCCGAGCACGGCGGGTTCGTCTCAGAATGGGTTGCTTCCCACGGCCTCCATGGCGGTCTCGATCGGAACCGCGAAGCCGATCCCGACGAAGACGCGCTGGTTGTTCGGGTTCAGGATCGCGGTCACGATCCCGACGACATGGCCGTCTTCGGTGACGAGGGGGCCGCCGGAGTTCCCGGGGTTGGCGGCGGCATCGAACTGGATGAGGTTCGAAAGGAGTCGCTCTCCCTCGGGGCTGCGAAACTCCCGGCGCATGCCCGAGACGACCCCCGAGGTTACCGTGGGCCCGATTCCGAAGGGGAAGCCGGCCGCGATGACCCGGTCACCGACCCTGAGGTCGCGAGTTGACCGAAGGGTGGCCGGCATGAGGTCGTCGGGGAGGAGCTCGGCCTGGATCACGGCGAGGTCCTGCTCGGGCTGGGCCCCGATGATGTGGGCCGGGGAGACGGTGCCGTCCATGAAGACGACCTGGATCCGGTCGATCCCGGCGACGACGTGGAGATTCGTGAGGATCGTCCCGTCCTCCTCCACGACCACCCCGGTCCCGAGGCCGGTGGTGCGGGGCACACCCTCGCCCTCTGCGCCCTCGCCCGGGCTCGGGGCTTCCCCGTCTTCGTCCTCGTCGAGCTGCTGGACCCGGACGAGGGAGGGGGCGATCATGCGCCATGCTTCCGACTCGACGGATGGGGCCCGGGGCTGGTTCTCGAGGGTGTGCAGGACCGCGCGGTCGATGTCGCGCTGGGTGAGCTGGAGGGGTTCGGGCTGCAGGGCGCTGAAGAGGAGCACGGCGGCGAGGGCGATCCCCGCGCCCCCCACAAGGAGCGCGGGCCGTTCGTGCCGGCCAAGGAAGGCGCCGAGCCGGGATCGGAGGCCGGGCTCGCTGTCAGCCTCCTCTGCCTCTGCGGCCGACGGAAGGGGGTCGTCCGGGGGACGCGGGCGTGAGCGGCTGTAGAGGGGGCGGCGGCTCACCGGGTGCCGCCGGGGGTGGCACGGTCCGGAATCGCTCCGTCCGCGAGCCGGACGAAGAGGAGGTTGCGAACCCTTCCTCCCGAGACGCGGAAGCCGGAGACGGCGCCCGCATCATCCCGCTCGAAGGCGAGGTTCCGGAGAAAGGAGCTGGTCGACACGAAGTCATCCCCACCACGGCTCGAGAGGCGACCCTCGGGGTGCCGCGGATGCTGCAGGCGGAGTTCGTCCCCGTCGAGGACGATCCGGTAGAAGGTCTCGAGCTCGGGGCTGTAGAAGGTACCGGCATAGTCCGCGAGGGGGCCGTCCGGCTCCGGAGGCGCGGCAGCCTGGCCGGCGCC
>SLDT01000030.1 GCA_007125125.1 Gemmatimonadota bacterium
CGCGCCCCCCGTGCCCGCGCCCCCGTCGGCCGGGGCCCCGTCGGCCGGGGCCCCATCGCCACCCCTGCCCTCAACTCGCCTCCCTCCCCAGGAGTGCCTCGACGAAGAGCCACCCGTCGGTGCGCAGTCCGGGGAGCGGGATCAGGTTCAGCACCCCCCAGAGGGTGAAGATCGCCCCCGCCAGGTAGAGACCCGCGCCGAGCGTCCCCTCGCGCAGGAGACCGGGGATTGCCCCGAGCCCGACCGCCGGTGCCGCGCTCCACCCGAGAGGGCTCCCGATGAGCCGGGGCACGAACCAGAGCCATGCCCCCACCTGCTCGATCGCGTAGCCGAGCGGTCCGCCTCCGAGGTAGCCGGGCATCCCCGCCGCCCCCCCGCCGAGGGCGAGCGCGCCGAGCGCAAAGAGGACCACCGCGACCGCCACATTCGCGACTGCGCCGCTCACTGCCACGACCGCGCGCGCCGTGCGCCCCCGGATTCCCTCGATCCGGATGCGACCTCCGAGCGGGAGGAGGGCAAGCCGAAGCTCGGCCTCCCCCAGGCGCCCTTCCCAGACCACCGGGCCCCAGCCGAGGCGGAGCTCCCGCACCCGCCCCCCGCGAAGCCACCCGGCCACCGCGTGACCCGCCTCGTGAACGAGGGTGGCCCCCACGATGACGAGGAGCGCGACGACGACGCTCAGACCGCCTCCCCGGATCGTCTCGAGCCGCCGGCAGCGGGGAATGCAAGGGGACGGCTTCCGTCACGGTGTCGATGTCGGCGAGGCAAGGAAGGGTGGGCATGGACCGTTGAGCGTGTCATCCAACCAAGGTATGGAGCCATCCTGCCCACTGCCACTCCTCGGCCCCGGTTCACCGCGTCAGGGACATTGCCCTCGGAGAGCGCCACTCCTACCTTGGCGGTCCTGGCGGGCACCTTCGTGCCCGTCTCCCCGACCCGAACGGACCTCCGAGAGGTCGGCCCTTTCGCCATCGGCCCCAGCTTCCGTGACCTCCTCCCCGATCTCCGCCATCCCCCTTCCCGCCTCCCTCCCCCCCGAGACGCTCGATGCAGCCCTCGCGTCCATCGTCGAGCGTCATGGTCCGGGGGCAGAGAAGCGGGCCCGCATCGGAGTTCATCAGGTGGCCGAGCGATGGCGGCCGGAGGTCGATGGCGACGAAGAGGAATTCGTCCGGTTCACACGGGGGCACTTCGTGCCGGAGGGCCCCGACCTCAACCTGCTGCGTGACCGCCTCGAAGAAGCCTGTGTGCTCATTCGCGAGCAGCTCGGCGAGATCGGGCGCAGGCTCCGGCGTCACGCGGACCTTCGACCCGAGGGAGGGGAGGTCATGCGCGCCGTGGATTCGCTCCTTGCGAAGGTGGACCCGGCGCCGGACCTCATGGAGCAGGCGCATCGACAGGGCCTCGCCTTTCTTGCACTGCTGAATTTCGAGCGCCCCAGCCTCGCGGCCATGCTCGAGGAGGGCCCGAACTGGGATGCCGACCGATGGGTCGAAGCGCGAATCGCCCAGGCGTTCGGAGCCCGCATCCCGCGAGAGCTCAGCGACAGGGCCCGGGGGGTGCGGCACGCGGCCCGTCAGTTCGTTGCCGAGTTCCACGTGCCCGTGGGCACGCTCGTGGACGAGACCGGCCGCCGCTGGCTCGAGCCCGAGCGCAGGCTGCTCGCTCACTGGCTCATCCGAGAGCAGATCAAGGCACACTACGGCGATCCCGAGGGGCTTGCTCGTCAGCGTGCCCTCATGCACGTGATGCGGCGGGCAATCGAGGGAACCGTGCCCTCGTCCGTGATGGCCGGGAAGGACGACGGAGACTGGGATCCGGCCAGGAACACCGTCGGAGGGCAGGCAGCCGTCGAGGTGTGTGGCCTCGAACGGTATGAGCGCCTCCTCGATCACTTCCACCTCGCACGCGCGCTCGACGCCCATCATCCCGCGCACCCCACCGCGATCGCGCGCAAGTTCGAGCTCGAGCGCGAGATGTCCGAGGAGGAGGTCGAGCAACTCCTCGTCGGCGTGCTCGCCGCACCGGAGCGTCGGGCCATTGGAGAGCGAATGAGCAGGGAGCTCGGGCGTCCGCTCGAGGCCCACGACGTGTACCTCGAGAAGCTCGGGACCCAGCGCTCCGGGGCCGAGTGGGACCGCATCGTCGCCCGGCACTATGCCGATGAAGGTGCCCTTGAGGAGGGACTCCCCTCGCTTCTCCGGGAGCTGGGCTATCCCGAGACCGAGGCCGAATGGCTGGCGCGCAGTATCCGGGTCGAAATCGCGCGCGGGGCCGGTCACGCGGTACGGCCAAGCTTTCCCGGGACCGATGCGTGGCTGCGAACGAACCGCGCCGAGGAGGGCCTCGGATGGGACGGCTTCGACACGGCCATGCACGAGCTCGGACACAGCCTCGAGCAGCTCATCTCGACGAATCGCGTCGAGAGGCCGATCCTGCGCGGTGTGCCGAACACCGCCTGCACCGAAGCCTTCGCCTTTCTCTACCAGTCCCTGGCTCCACGGGTGCTCGGGGTCGGGTCCGGAGAGGGCGGTGAAGAGAACGAGGCTGCGGAGGTACTCCTCGAGTGCGCGCAGATCGCGGGACCCTCGCTCCTCGAACTCCACACCTGGCGCTGGCTCTACCGGAAGGGAGATGCCTCGCCCGAGGCCCTGCGGGACGCCATGCTCGCGATCGCACGCGAACTCTGGACCGAATACTACGAGGCGATCTTCGGGCCCGATCCCTACCACACGCTGGCCGCATACCAGCACATGGTGGCCTTCCCCCTCTACCTGCCGGACTACCCCCTCGGCCACATCATGAGCTACCAGGTCCGGGCGCACATGCGCGGGCGCGACCTGGCCGAGGAGACCCTGCGTATCTGCTCCCTCGGGCAGGTCACCCCGGATCTGTGGATCCGACGGGCCGTGGGCGGCCCGGTCTCGATCGATGCCCTGCGGGCCGAGGCTGCTCAGGCCGTCGATCGAGGCTGAAGAACCCGGCACGGCGAAACGGGCCTCGCTCTTCCCCGACCGGGAGCGAGCAACCCCGGCATCTTGCCTGATCGCGACCCGGAGTGAAGGTTGTGAGGTCGTCCGGGGACCTGTCCCTCAAGGCCCCTTGCTCCTTCCATCCTCGAGCTCAGCACACCCCCATGTCCGAGACCCTCAAGTTCCTCCTCCCGGAAGACCGAATCCCCAAGGCCTGGTACAATGTCGCGGCCGACCTCCCCGAGCCGCTCCCCCCCGTGCTCCACCCCGGGACCGGCCAGCCGATCGGTCCGGACGACCTCGCGCCCCTCTTTCCGATGGCGCTCATCGAGCAGGAGGTAAGCCAGGAGCGCTGGATCGAGATCCCGGAGCCCGTGCGCGACGTGTACCGGCTCTGGCGCCCCTCGCCCCTCTACCGTGCCCGCAGGCTCGAGGCCGCGCTCGACACCCCCGCGCGCATCTACTACAAGTACGAGGGGGTGAGCCCCTCGGGGAGCCACAAGCCGAACACCGCCGTCGCGCAGGCCTTCTACAACCGCGAGGCCGGGGTGAAGCGGATCACGACCGAGACGGGGGCGGGCCAGTGGGGCTCGGCCCTCGCCTTTGCCGGATCGCTCTTCGACATCGCGGTGAAGGTCTTCATGGTGCGGGTGAGCTACGAGCAGAAGCCCTACCGCCAGGCGCTCATGCAGGCATACGGGGCCGAGTGCACCCCCAGCCCGAGCCGCGAGACCGAGGCCGGACGCCAGATGCTCGCGCGCGACCCCGACACGACGGGTAGCCTCGGGATGGCGATCTCCGAGGCGGTCGAACTCGCCGCCACGAACGACGACACGAAGTACGCCCTCGGGAGCGTCCTGAACCATGTGCTCCTGCACCAGACGGTGATCGGCCTCGAAGCGCTCGAGCAGCTCGAGATGGCCGGCGACTACCCGGACATCCTCGTGGGGTGCACCGGCGGGGGAAGCAACTTCGCCGGAATGGTCCTTCCCTTCCTCGGAAAGAAGTTCCGGGAGGGCACGGACGTGCGGGTGGTCGCCGTCGAGCCCGCCGCCTGCCCCACCCTCACCCGGGGGCGCTACACCTACGACTTCGGCGACACCGGGCACCTCACTCCCCTCGTCCGGATGCACACCCTCGGCTCGAGCTTCGTTCCCCCGGGCTTCCACGCCGGGGGGCTCCGCTACCACGGGATGGCCCCCATCGTCAGCCACCTCCAGGAACTCGGGCTCATCGAGCCACGCGCCTACCACCAGAACCCCTGCTTCGAAGCCGGAGTGCTCCTCGCCCGGACCGAGGGCATCCTCCCCGCGCCCGAGGCCACGCACGCGGTGAAGGGTGCGATCGACGAGGCAGTCCGTTGCCGGGAGGAGGGCACCGGGCGCGCGATCCTCTTCAACCTCTGCGGCCACGGCAACTTCGACATGTCGGCCTACGCGGACTACTTCGCCGGCCGACTCGACGATCGCGACTACGACCCCGTCGCCCTCGAGGAGTCACTCGCCGAGCTCCCGGAGGTCGCCGCGCCATGAGCGGCACTGACAACGCAAGCTCCGACGGGAGCGCCGGGAGCACCACCAGCGCCGGGAGGAAGGCAGGCCGGGCAGGCAGCCCCCTCACCCTCGAGCCCCTCCGGCGCGCCCTCGTCCCCGTCGACACGGCGGCCGCCGAGCAGGTCTCGGCCCCGAACTACGACGAGTTCCTCGACGACCTCGAGGTCTTCGAGATGATCCGGCGCCGCCCCGACTGCGTGCTCACCGTCACGATGGCGCACTGCGCCGTCGACGACCCCGGGGCGATCCTCGAACAGGACTCCGACGCCTCCCTCGAGCGGGCGGCCGAGCGGTTCCGCGCCCTTGCCGGGAGCCCCCTCCTCAGGGAGGTCTCCGGGGTCTACGTCCTGTATGAGATCGTCGACCCCGAGCGGCCCTCCGTGCGCCAGATCGGGCTCGGGGGCATCGCCCCCACCCGCCAGATCCGGACCGACGAGAACCCCGACGGCGGCGTCGTCCGCAACGAGGGGATCCGCGAGGAGAAGGCCCGCGGGCGCGCGCGACTCGTCGAGGCGACGAGGGGCATCATCGGGACCGTGAACCTCGCCGTCGAGGACCAGGTGGGCGACTTCGCCCGCACCCTCGAGGACGTCGCCGATCGCCGCCCCGAGGACTTCCGGGCCACGGACGAGCGGGGCGCAACCCACCGGATCTGGCTCGTCCCCGCCGACGACACCGCCGCCGAGGAGCTCCGCGACGCCCTCGCGCGCGAGCCCGAGGCCTATGTCGCCGACGGCAACCACCGGAGCGCCGCCGCCGCGATGCTCGGGCTCGAGGGCTACGCCGCCGTCGTCTTCTCCGCACCCCGGATGGGGCTCGCCCCCTACAACCGGCTCGTCGACGTCGACCCCCTCCCGCACGAGGAGCTCCTCGACCGCCTCGGGGCCGCCTTCACCGTCGAGCCCCTCGACGGGGTGCGGGGCTTCCGGCCCCCGGCCGTGAACGAGATCGGGCTCTTCCAGGGGTCCCGCTGGATGCGGCTCACCCCGCGCCCCGGGAGCTTCGACCCCGCGAGCCCCGCCGAGAGCATCGACGCCGAGATCGTGCAGCGGCACATCTTCGACGCCACCTTCGGGATCACCGACCCCCGCGACAAGCGCCTCACCTTCGTCGGCGGCAACCGGGACGCCGCCTGGCTCGAGGACGAAGTGCGCGCCGGCCGTCACGCCTACGCCGTGAGCCTCGCCCCCGTCACGATGGAGCAGTTCATCGAGGTCTGCCGGGCCGGGGAGTTCATGCCCCCGAAGTCCACCTGGTTCCAGCCGAAGCTCCGGATGGGCCTCTTCATGGTCCGGCTCGACTGACGAGGAGCCGCGCGAACTCGAGCACCTCGATCAGGAGCTCGATCCCCGGGGCCGGGGGCGGGCGACGCGCCGACTCGATCACGAAGCTCCCGTCGCTTCGGGCCAGCACCGTGATCGTCCCCTCCTCGGCCGTCGTGCGCACCTCGGCCCCCACCCCGTCGTAGAGCGCGAGCGCCGCCGCGTGCGGATGCCCGTACTGGTTCTCCCGCCCCGCGCTCACCACCACCACCCGCGGCCGGAGGCGGGCGAGCCCCTCGGCCGTGTCGCCCGCGCGCGAGCCATGGTGCGAGGCCTTGTGCACCTGCACCGGGGGGAGGAGCTCCGGGTGTTCCGCAACCCACCAGTCCCAGAGCGGCCCCTCCGCATCGCCCCCGAAGAAGGCGCGGAACTCCCCGTACTCGAGGAGCACCCCGACCGAGTTGTCGTTGTGCCCGAGCGCCGGATCACCCGGAGGAGGAACGATCTCGAGGCGCGCCTCCCCCAGTTCGATGCTCCTGCGCTCCGGCTCGAGGAGGGGCACGTCGGCCTCCGCGAGCGCCTCGAGCCACCGGCGGTACGTCACCGTTGTGTGGGGGATCGCGTTGTCCATCACGAAGCGCACCGGGAACGCGCGCACGACCGCAGCCGCCCCCCCGATGTGGTCGGCATGGTTGTGCGAGGCGATGAAGAGGTCGATCCGCTCGACCCCGAGGCGCTCCAGGTGCTCGACCACCCGGTCGTTCGGCCCCGCGTCGACGAGGAGGGTCTGCCCGCCCGGGGCACGAACGAGCGCCGCATCGCCCTGCCCCACATCGAGGAAGTCGATCCGGAGCGGCTCGCCCCCCTCCGGCACCGGCTGGCCCCCGTAGAGGCACCCCGCAAGGAGCGCCCCCACGACGAGGACCGACGCGAGGATCCCCGCCGGGGCGAGGGCCGCACGCACGCGCCACCCCCCTGGCCCCCCGGCCACCGCGGGCCACCGCCGCCCTCCGGCCCCACGCGGTCTCACAGGGAGAGGGGCCCGCTCGGCCCCCGCCGAAGCGCATCCCGCAGCGCCTTCGCCTCGCGGAGCCTCCGGTCCGTCTCGTCCGGATCGAGCTCGTAGCGCGGCCCATCGGCCCCCGGCACCGCGCGCAGCACGGACCCGTCCTTCGCACCGGGAGGAAGGCGCCCCGCCGCAAGCACCCGCTCCTGCCCCTCGTCCGAGACGAGGACCGCGAACTCCCCGTCGACCACGCGGTCGAGGACCCACCACTCCCCGGTGTCCGGGTCGTGGTGCGCGTCGTGCGCCGGCTCGCCGCGCGGGTCGCCAACCGGATCGCCGCGCTCGTCGTTCCCCGGCCCGTCGTACCTCTCGCTCATCGTCTCGTCGTCCTTCTCGTTCATCATCTCGTGGGCGCCGCAGCGCGGGGGGGTCAGGGGCGGTTCCGGTGGCCACCCACAGGAGGCCGCGCCCCCGGAGCCCACTCGAGGGTGCTCCGGTCCCACCCGCCAAGCTCCGCAGCAGCCTCGTAGGTGGAGGTTAGGAAGGCCAGGAGGTGGTCTTCGGGCGAGGGTGCCTTCCTCACGGCCTCATAGGGGAGGATGAACTCCGAGAGGTCGGAGTCCCAGCGCGCCTCGGCCGGCTGCACGGGGGCCTCGGGATACCCCTCGGGGTTCGGGTAGGCGTAGGCGTAGTAGAAGGGCCAGGGGGTGGAATCGGACCCGGCCCAGAAGCCGGCGCTCGACACCTCGTGCGAGTAGGCCTCGCGCGTGATCCAGTCGGGGAGGTGCGGGATCCCCCCGGGGTGCTCGGGTGCGGGGCGTCCGCTGAAGCGGGTGACCGCGAGGTCGAGGGCGCCCCAGAAGAGGTGCACCGGGCTGCACTTGCCGATGTAGCGGCCGCGGAACTCCTCGAAGACGCGGGCACTGCTCGACATCGCCCGGAAGAACCGCTCCACGTACGCCCGGTCGTAGTGCCCGTCGCGCTCGTTCTCGCGGAAGGGGATCGGGTCGGGGAGCTCGTTCGGGGAGCCATGGATCGTGACCTCGACCCCGATGCCGCGCAGCTCGCCCATGAGGGCTTGGTAGAAGTCCGCGACGGAGCGGGGCTCGAGGGCGACACGACCCTCCCGGCCATCGGAGCGTTCGATCAGGAGCTGGTGGTCGAGGAGGTCGACCTCCATCCCGAAGGTGTCCTGCTCGAAGGGGATCGGTCGGCTCGTGAACCCGCGGGCGCTCGGGTGGAGGGTCACGTGCCACTGGTGGTTCACCCAGGGGGCGAGCGCGACGCGCACCTTGCCCACGATCTGCATCCACTGGTGGAAGGTCGCGAGCGTCTCCCTTCCCTCTTCCCATGGGAGGGGTGGCCAGGGATCGTGTTCCTGCTTCGGCTCGAGCGTCATCTGCGCACCCTCTCCCGTCGGCGGTGTGGTGGCGTCGGCCGCCTCGGCCTTCGCGTCGGGGTTCCTGTACCTCGGGGTCGCGCGGAGGTTCGATGCGGGTGCCCGCCTCACGCCAGGGCACTCTCCTCGCCCGAATCCCTGACGAAGAGGCAGGTCGACCGCGTGCGCTCGACCATCTCCCGCGCGAAGTCGAAGCTCAGTTCGGGCGAGAGCCCGAAGATGTTCACGTCGGCCGTGGGCACATCGTCGAGGAACTGGTGGAAGGGCACCGTGCCCACCACCCGCTCGGCGTCGGCCAGGCGGGCCAGGTCGAGGAGCCGGTCGAGGAAGTCCATCGCGGGCTCCTTCTCCGCGGGGTCGGAGACGGCGGTGATGAGCCGGAGGTCGGCCTTCCAGTTCACCTTGAGCATGTAGCCGGTGAGGAGTGCGAGGTCCAGGTTCGGGATGTCCCAGGAGAGGTCCCACTCCGGGCTCCGGTCACGCGTCCAGACGTTCACCGTCTTTCGCCGCCCAAGCCCCGCGCGGGGGTGCGGCGCGTAGACGAGCACCCCCATCCGCTGCCGCTCGGCCTCGCGGATGAGCTCGGGGTAGGCCCGTTCCTGGGCCTCGTTCGCCGGCATGGTCAGGAACACCATGTTCGGCCGGAAGAAGGCACTCCGGAGCGACTGCATCGCCACCGTCAGGCCGCGCTCCAGCCCATGGTAGTCGATGACGGTCGAGGAGGCGAAGACCCCGCGATTCCGGAAGGCGTCGCGGATCGAGGGGATCTCGCCCGAGAGGAGGTCGTCGGTCCCGCTCTCGTTCATCCCGACCAGGAGGATCGAGCCCTTCGGGTAGGCCACGCTCTCCAGGATCTCGAAGCACCCGCGGAGCTCGACCGTGTCCTCGACCGGGACGAGGAGGTTCGGCTTCCAGGCCCGCTCGTTCCCCGGGGGGAACCTCGCCACCCGCTTCGCGGCCCACTCGGCGAGCGAGAAGAAGAGGCCGCTGCGCACGTCGCGGAAGGGGGACTCGAGGTGGCGGCCGCTCAGGTAGAAGTAGGCCCCGAGGACGACGGCCACCGCCACGAGGCTGAACCCCGGGTTCATGATGAACATCGCAAAGATGCACCCGAGCCCCCCGAGGAAGGGGACCGCCCTCGGGATCCGGAGCGAGGGGCGGAAGCTGATCAGCCCGAGGCTCTGCTCCACGAAGACCACCACATTGATCATCGCGTAGGTGATCAGAAAGAAGAGGGTGATCAGCGGGGCGATCACGTTCAGGTCCCGGAGCATGAGCGCCGCGAGAACGATGCCCCCCGTGATCAGGATCGCGTTGCGGGGCTCCCCCTTCGTGGAGCGGCGCGCGAGCCAGCCCCCCCTCGGGAGAATCCCGTGGGCCCCGAGCGCCTGCAGGATCCGGGGCGCCCCGACGAAGGAGGCGAGGCCGGACGAGAAGGTCGCCCCCAGGAGGCCCGCAACCACCGCCGGCCCCCAGGCCGCGCGGTCGACCATGATCGTGTAGTTCGTCTGGAGCTCCTCGGGCGTCGCCGACCTTGCGAGCCAGTAGGCGAGCAGGAGGTAGATCACGAGGCTCACCCCGATCGCCGAGAGGGTCCCGATCGGGATGCTCCGCCGGGGGTCCTTCAGCTCGCCCGACATGTTCGCGCCCGCCATGATCCCGGTGGCTGCGGGAAAGAAGACCGCAAAGACCACCCAGAAGCTCACCCCGGGGAAGCCGTCTTCCGGGGCGCCGGGGAACTCGCCCCAGAGCCCGAGGTCGGCCAGGCCGTGGACCATCGAACCCTGCCAGGCCGCCACCGCGACGGAGAGGAGCGAGGCCCCGATCACCGCCAGGATCAGGTACTGGATCCGGAAGGCGAGTCCCGCGCTCACCATCGCGATCCCGAAGAGGACCCCGAAGACCGCGAGGTCGACGAGCATCGCCGGATGGTCGGGGAAGATCCAGAGCCACCCCTCGCGGAACCCGAAGATGTAGAGGGCGACGACGAGCGCCTGCGATAGATAGAGGGGGACCCCCACGCTCCCGCCCACCTCGAGCCCGAGCGACTGCGAGATGATCGAGTAGGCACCCCCCGCGCCGATGCGGATGTTCGTCGTGATCGACGACAGGGAGAGCGCCGTCAGCGCCGTGATCGCGAAGGCCCCGAGGATGATCAGGAGCGCCCCGAGGACCCCGGCGTTGCCCACGACCCACCCCTCCCGCAGGTACATGATGACCCCGAGAATCGTGAGCAGTGTGGGGGTGAACACCCCGGCAAAGGTGCCGTACCTCCGGTGCCCCTCCCCCTCGGCTTCGACGGGAGGCGGGCGGGTGGCGGGTGCGCTCATTCGCTTCTCAGCCGCCGCTTCAGTGGTTCCCGCCCGAGGTCCCGCTCCCGCCCGGGAGCCCGCGGATCGGCCCCACCCGGCGCTCGAGCCGCCAGAGCCGGCCGTCCACGGAGGGCAGGTGGAGCTGGTTGCCCGCGAGCGCACCGACCTCCTCCCCGCGGACGGCCCAGGTCATCCGCACCTCGGATCCCACGTGCTCCCACGTGCACTGGTCATAGCGCATGAGCGAGGAGCTCCCCTCGGAGGGAAGGGGCTCGAAGGTGAAGGTCCCCGTGCAGGTGCCCCCTCTCGCGAAGACGATGTCGCCCCGCGTGATCCGGCGGGGTGGATCCCCGGGGTGCCCCGCCATCGCCGGCAGCCGCGCCCCGTCGACACTGCGCAGGTTGAAGGTGCCGACCGGCGTCTCGGCCGGCCCGGACGGGCTTCCGCACGCCACGAGCGCGGCGAGGGCGAGGGCCAGGGCCACGCCGAGGGCGGCAAAGGGCTGACGGGTCACCATATGATGTGGAACTGCTCCTGCCGCCGGAACACCCAGTGGCGTTCCCCGGCCTCGTCGAGATAGGCCTCCTCCTCCTGCCGGCAGCGCACGGGGCGGTCGCCCCACTCCGGCACGCGCACCGTCGCCTGCAGCTCGATCGAGTGCCAGGTCGAGGGCCTCAGCACCACGTCGCCCCGCTCGGGCACCACGGGTGCTCCGGGAGGAAGGGCCCCCGCCCGCTGCACCGAGACCGAGGGCTGGAACCAGCTCTGCATCCCCATCTCGCGGATCCGCTCCCGCATCCACCAGACCACGTCGTCGGTCGTCGTCACCCCCGGCTCGATGACCGCGTTCGAGAAGGCCTCGGAGATCATCGCATGCACCGTCTCCATCATCTGGCGGTAGCGCGGCATCATCTCCGGGATCCGGTGCGCGATGAAGTCGATCGCGAGCCGGGGTTCGCGCCGAACCCGGTCCACCCAGGGGCCGAGCGCGCGTTCGAGCGCCTCCCGCTCTCCCGCGTGGAGGCCGTCGGCGAAGGCGTGGTGCTCGTCGATGTTGAGCACGATGTTCGCGGGGTCGCGGTCCTCGACCAGCTCCCGGAAGAGCCGCCACTGCTCGTCGCCCCAGAGCTCCGCGTCACCCCCCGTGGGGGCGGGCCGCTCGGAGCGGTAGATCGTGTAGATCCCCCCCTGGGTCGTACCCCCGAGCGCGAGGCGCTCAACCCCTTCGTCCGGGCCGCGGTCGTGGAAGACGTAGATCGAGCGCCGGCGCGCCGCGAAGGTCGTCGGCGAGGTGATCGCGAAGAAGACCGGGTCCTCGGCGTACTCGCGCTGCGAGATCACCCACATCTCGACCCCGTACTCGCGCATGAGCGCCGGGATCACCTCGGTGACCCGCTTCTCGACCCAGCTCTGCTCCTCGGCCGCGAGCTCGCGCAGCGACGGGAAGCTGTGGTAGCGTGCGGGCGCCATGGCCTCGGGGGGGACGTGGACGGGCGCCTGGGCCTCGGCCACGGGAGGGGAGAGCGCGATGCCCCCGACGAGGATCGACACGCTGACCGCTCGGAGCATCCGTACCTCCTGGAGGGTGAGGGTAGGGTCGGTCGTCCCCGGGGGCCCGCACACTCACCCGGGGACCGGGGGAGCCTTCGCGCCCAAGGTAGGGCAGCCCACGGGAGTGCGGCAAGCCGCGGGTCGGCTGCATGCCACCCGCGAACCCGAAGCGCTCACACCTCATGGGCGCTCGAGAACGCCGATCTCACGAAGGCACCGATCGCACGAAGGCATTGTCCGCTCCACCGAGCCGTTCGATGTTTCCCTCATTCGGTCCTCGCCTCCCATTCCCCGCCTCCGAACCGTCCGAACCGTGTCAGCCCGCAGCTCCGACATCCCGGCCCGCGTCGCCCGCGAACTCTCGCTCCCCCTGTCGGGGGTGAAGGGTGCCCTCGAACTCTTTGACGAGGGAGCAACCCTGCCCTTCGTCGCGCGGTATCGGAAAGAGGCCACCGGGGGTCTCGACGATCTCCAGCTCCGCGACGTCCGTGACCGTGCCGCCTACCTCACGGAGCTCGAGAAGCGACGTGCCGCGATTCTCGGTTCGCTTGAGGAGCGTGACCTCCTCACCCCGCCCCTCCGCGCCGGAATCCTGGCCGCCGACACCCGCCAGGAACTCGAGGACCTCTACCTCCCGTGGCGCCCGCGACGCCGAACTCGCGCCACGATGGCGATCGAACGGGGACTCGAGCCCCTGGCCCGACAGCTACGCGACGGGGGCCAGGACGACGCCCGCATCCGCCGCTCGGCCGAGCGCTTCGTCGACCTCCGCAGGGAGGTTCCCGACGTCGAGGCGGCCCTCAGGGGGGCACGCGACATCCTGGCCCAGGAAGTGGCCGAGGACCCCGCCCTGCGTCGCAGCGTTCGGCGCCTGGTCCGGGCGGAGGGCTTCGTCGCCTCGAGCCTCGCCCGCGGAAAGGCCGACCACCCCGGCGCCGCCCGCTTCCGGGACTACCATGACCACCGCGAACCCCTGCGATCGATTCCCTCGCACCGGATGCTCGCGATTCGCCGCGGAGAGGCCGAGGGCGTGCTCTCCTGGACCATCGAGGGACCGGCGGACAGAATCCTCCGGCAGGTCGAGCGCACGGTCGCAGAGGGACGGGCAGCGCGCGAACAGCTCCGAGAGGTCGCCCGGGACGCCACGACCCGGCTCCTCATGCCCTCGATTTCGAAGGAGATCGCCGCGGAGCTGAAGGAACGGGCCGACGCAGAGGCAATCCGGGTCTTCGGAGAGAACCTCGAACAGCTCCTCCTGCAGCCGCCTGCCGGCCGGCTCTCCGTCCTCGGGCTCGACCCCGGGTTTCGCAGCGGGGTCAAGATCGCCATGGTCTCGGACACTGGCGCCGTGCTCGCCACCTCGACGCTCCACCTGCATCGGGAAGAGGCCTTCCGAAGGGGCCTTCTCGATCTCGTGGAGCGACATGCCCCGGAGCTCATCGCGATCGGGAACGGGACCGGCTCCCGTGAGACGGAGGCCGCCGTCCGCAGGGCTCTCGAGGAGGGCCGAGGGAGTCGCGGGACCGGCGGACCAGGCTCCTCGCTCCCGGCCATCGTGACCGTGAGTGAGGCCGGGGCGTCCGTGTATTCGGCCTCCGAGGTCGCTCGACAGGAGCTTCCCGAGATGGACGTCTCCCTTCGCGGCGCCGTCTCGATCGCGCGCCGGGTGCAGGACCCGCTCGCCGAGCTCGTCAAGATTGACCCGCGCTCGATCGGGGTGGGCCAGTACCAGCACGACGTCGACCAGACCGGCCTCCGCCTCCGGCTCGACGAAACGGTCGAGCGATGCGTGAACCGGGTCGGCGTCGAGGTGAACACCGCCTCGCCCGCACTCCTCGCCCATGTCGCCGGCATTGGTCCGGCCCTCGCCCGGAACATCGTCGCCTTCCGCGATGCCCGTGGAGGAATCGGGACCCGTCGGGAACTCCTCGAGGTGCCCCGCCTCGGCGCCAGGGCCTTCGAGCAGGCCGCCGGGTTCCTCCGCGTGCGAGAGAGCGGAAATCCGCTCGATGGCTCGGCCGTCCACCCCGAACGCTACGCCCTCGTCGAGACCATGGCGCGCGACGCGGGTCTCTCCGTGCGGGAACTGGTCGGTAACGAGGCCGCGCTCGAGCGCCTCGAGGCCAACCTCGAGACCTACGTCTCGGCCGAGATCGGGCTTCCGACCCTTCGGGACATCCTGGACGAGTTGCGCCGCCCCGGTCGGGACCCGAGGGACGCCTTCGAGCTCCCCTCCTTTCGGGATGACGTGCGTGAGCCGTCGGACCTGTCGCCGGGGATGCGCCTGCAGGGAGTGGTCACGAACGTCGTGGCCTTCGGCGCCTTCGTGGACATCGGCGTGCACCAGGACGGGCTCGTCCACGTCTCACAGCTCGCCGACCGTTACGTCAAGGATCCGACCGAGGTGGTGCGCGTGGGGCAGCGGGTGGAGGTGCGCGTCCTCGAGGTCGACCTGGAGCGGAACCGGATTGCCCTCACGATGAAGTCGGCGCGTCGGTGACGCCGGCGCCCTCGCCCTTCCGTGCGAGGCCCTACCCGGTCGCTCGGACGCGTCGACGAAGGGTGAACAGGGCAAGGACGACCGTCGAGATCACGATGGTCACGGTGGCCATGGCCATCGCGAGCGAGATGTCGCCCTGCTCGAACTGGTTGAAGATGTAGGTCGCGGTCGTGTCCATGCCCGGTGGCAGGAGCATGAGGGAGGCCACGAGCTCGCGCATGCACACGACGAAGGTCGTGAGCCAGGCCGCCATGAGCGCGGGGCGGAGCCGGGGGAGCACGATGCGCACGAACACGGTGAGGCGCCCCGCCCCGAGCACGCTCGCCGCGCTCTCCAGGTTTTCGCTCATCCCGCGCAGCGTCGCGTTCGAGTAGTTCAGCGCATCCGTGATGTAGATCACGACGTAGGCCAGCAGGAGCATGAAGGCGGTGTTGTAGATGTCGAGGGGCACCCAGGGCGCGTTCCAGGCGAGGATCAGCGCCACCGCGATCACGATCTTCGGGATCACCCGCGGAAGGGTCGCGAGCCCCTCGAGCACATTTCGGGGCCACCCCCTCGAGCGAATGTTCACGTAGGCGATGTAGCTCCCGAGGACCACGCAGAGGGTGGCCGCCACCACGCTCAGCCAGAGGCTCGTGAGAATCGCGCCGAGCCCCCTGGACCCCGGCTCGAAGAGGGCCGCGTAGTGGATGAGGGTGAGCCCCGGCCACCCTACGCCCCATGTGCGGGCCATGCTGGTGAGGACCATCGCGGCGTAGGGAAGACCGGAGCTGAGCACGAAGAGCCCCCCGATGAAGCCCCAGCCGGCGATGACCCACCCTCGCCCCAGGCGCTGCACCGCGACCGCGCCCGGCCGGTACGCCCCTCCGCCGAAGGCGTGCGCGAGCCATCGGCTCCCGTAGAGCGAGACGAGGGCGAAGAGGCACAGGAGGCTCGAGAGCGAGGTGGCGAGGGCCAGGTCGACGGGCCAGCTCGTCACGAGGTAGAAGATCTCGGCCGGAAGCAGGGGGAGGTTCGAGCGCGTGCCCAGGACGGCGGGGACCCCGAAGTTCGAGAGCGCCTCGAGAAAGACGAGGAGCCCGGAATTCAGGATCGCCGGAAGGAGCAGGGGCACGAGAATCCGTCGCAGGGTCTCGTGCCAGCGGGCCCCGAGGAGATTCGCCGCGTCCTCGAAGCGGCGCGGGATCTCCGAGAGGGTGGCCTCGACCGCGAGGGCCACGTATCCGAACGAGGAGAGGGCCATGACGAGGGTCACGCCCCAGAAGGAGAAGAACCAGGCGCGAAGCCCCTCGGGGAGTCCTCCGGTCAGGGCGTCGCCGAACCCGCCGCTCTGCATGAGGAGGATGTAGGAGAGCGCCGCGATGTAGGGCGGCGTCATGATCGGCACGAGCAGCGAGAGGCGGGCCCAGAGTTTCCCCGGCAGGTCGGTCCGGGCCAGGAGATAGCCGCAGGGAATCCCGAAGATCCAGGCCACGACCGTCGTGGCCCCCGCCCAGGCCAGGGAGTTCCGGATGAGCCGCACCATCTCGGGTGTCTCCCCGATGCGGCGGTAGGCATCGAGGAAGCCGTCGAAGCTCCCCCCGAGGATGTTCGGGAACACGCTCTGCAGCAGGAGGATCCCGAGCGGGTAGGCCACGGCCACCCCAAGGAGGGCGACCGAGACCAGGAGGGGAAGCCGGCTCCCCGTGCGACGGCTCACCGCGAGGGCCTCGGGACCTGGGCCCGCTCGACCTCGAGCTGGAACCGGCGCAGGATCCGGGTCTGCTCCCTGAGCGACTCCCCCACGTCGACCTCGATGATGGGAGGAAGGCCCTCGGGCGACCCCTCCGGTCCCTCGGGAACCGCCGCCCGCCGGAGCTCGCTCACCGGGACGTCGAGGCGCGCCGGAAGCAGGTGTGCCGCCGCCACCCGCTCCTGTGCCGCCCTGGAGAAGTAGAAGTCCACGAAGGCCCGCGCATGATCGGGGACCGGGGTGTCGGCGAGGATCGCGATCGGCCGCTCGACGAGCGCCGACCCGGAGGTCGGGTAGTGCACGCGCAGGGGCGCGCCCCCGGCGATCTGGGCGAAGATCAGGTAGTCGACCGCCCCCACGATCCCGTCGTAGGCGCCCACGAGGAGCCCGCTGATCGCCTGGCTGTTCGCCGCCGAAATCTCGAGTCCCGCCTGGCGCGCGGCCAGGTACCCCGCCCAGGCCGACTCGCCCTCGCGCAGGGTGTAGGCGACCACGAAGTCGCCGGCGGCCCCGGAGCGTGAGGGAGCAGGAAGGGTGAAGCGGCCGACCGCCTCGCCCCCGAAGAGGTCGCCCCAGTCCGGGTCACCGCCGGGGTCGGGCTCGGTCCCGCGCAGCGCCATCCCGACGAGCGCTGCAGAGGTCGAGAAGTAGTAGCCCCCCGGGTCGTGCCACTCCCTCCGGGTGTCGTCGAGCCACATGGGAGAGGGGTAGGCCAGAAGCCGACTCCGCTCTCGGAGCGCTTCGGCGGCAACCCGGCTCGCGAAGACCACGACATCGGCACGGGGCCGGTAGCGCTCGGCCTCGAGACGGGCCATGATCTGCCCCGTCGTGGCGGCGAAGAGCTCGACTCGGATGCCCCGCTCCTCGGCGAAGGCCTCCGTCACGGCCTCCGCGAGCCCGCGGGGACCCGCCGAGTAGACGACCAGGACGTTCGGGTCCGAACCTCCCCGCGAACAACCGGCGAGGACGACGAGGACTGTCAGGGTGAAGAGCCTTGCCGCCAGCGCCACGGGCCGCGTCCCCGGAAGCCTTGCCGGGAGCCCCCGTGGGGAACTCGCCCGGTCCTGCCTCGTCATCCCTCGGACAGGAACCGGATGGCATCCGAGGCGAACCGGACCTCGACCCGCGTGCCCTCTTCGATCCCCGGTCCGGCGAAGCCCCGAAGGATCAGGCCCTCCTCGATCTCGACGAAGGCCTCGTGGCGATCGCCGAGGAAGTCCTTCCGTCGGCAGACTCCCTCGAGCGCGATGGCACCGTTCACGGGCGCCCCCTGGAGCCCCACCGTCACCGCCTCGCGCCGGACCATGAGGCGGCCTTCCCGCGGAGGGTCGGGCTCGCGGGTCACGAGGGGGACCGGGGTGCGCCTTCCTCCCACGAGCAGACTCCCGTTCTGGCGGGCATACGGGATGAGGTTCGAGACCCCGAGAAAGGTGGCGACGAAGGCGGTTGCCGGGTTCGCGTAGACCTCCTCCGGCGTACCGATCTGTTCGATCCGGCCCTCGTGCATGAGGGCGATTCGGCTCGCCAGGGTGAAGGCCTCGGACTGGTCGTGCGTGACATAGATCGCCGTGACCCCGGTCTCGCGGAGGAGCGCTGCCAGTTCGCCCTTCAGCTCCTCGCGCAGGCGAGCGTCGAGGGCCGAGAGGGGCTCGTCCAGGAGGAGGAGCCGCGGGCGCACGGCCAGCGCACGGGCGATCGAGACGCGCTGCTGCTGCCCCCCCGAGAGCTGCGTGGGGCGACGCTCGGCAAAGGACTCCATCTGGACCATGCGGAGCACTTCGCGGACACGTTCGCGGCGCGCGGTGCGGTCGATCCCCTGCACCTCGAGGCCGAAGGCAACGTTCTCGGCCACCGTCATGTGGGGCCAGAGGGCGAAGTCCTGAAAGACCATCGCGAAGCCGCGGCGGCGCATGGGGCGGTGGACGCGTCGCAGGGGATCGTCGATGACCTCGCCCTCGCAGTGGAGCTCGCCCTCGTCCGCACCCAGCATGCCCGCGACCAGGTTGAGCAGGGTAGTCTTCCCGCACCCCGAGGGGCCGAGGAGCACGAGGCGCTCGCCCCGCTGGAGCGAGAAGTCGACTCCCCGGAGGACCCGCTCCGAGCCGAAGCTCTTCGCGAGGCCGCGGGCCTCCAGGAAGGCGGGTTCTGCTTGTTGCATCAGAAGATGAGCTGGATGCGGGCCCCGAAGACGATGGCATCATCGACGAACTCGTCGCGCTCGCCCTCGAGGTACATGAGGTTCGACTTGAAGACGATCTCGGGGGTGAGGTACCAGTTCAGTCCGAGGGTGTAGTGGTCCATCTTCTGGCCCCGGCCCACGCGAGTGTGCTCGAGGGAGTTCGCCTGGGAGTAGCGGGCCAGAACCTCGAACGCGCCGAGTCCGCCGGTGCGCCGCGAGACGTTCCTCAGGGGGAACTGGGGTCCGAAGTCGCCCGAGAAGGCGCGGTAGTTGCGGGACTCACCCGTGAGGAAGAACCCGCTCTGCACGTAGAAGCCCTTCTGGGTGAGGGAGTCGAGATCGGTGGCATTGCCGCCGAGCTCGGCGTCGAGGGCCTCGCGGTCCAGGTCGATGTTCACCTGCAGGTACTCTCCCTGGACCCACCACGGGCCGAAGCCCGCCGCGAACTCGGCGTTCATCCGGGTGAACTGCTCGACTGCCACGAGGTCGTCGCGACCGATCAGACGGGCGTCGATCGCCCGGACGCCCTCGCGGGTGCGGAGGCGGAGCTCGGTCCACTCCTCGTCGTCGTAGTTGTACGAGTTCCTGCGGTGGCTGGCCCCGGCGCCGAGGTGGACGAAGTCGCTGCCCTCGAGGTAGGGCGCAACGGAGAGGCGGCCCGTCGCGGCCCAGCCCTTTCGGAGATCGCGGTCGCGTTCCACGCCGCCGGTGGCGAGGTTCAGCCCCATGTACCAGTTCGGGTACAGGGTCTCGTACATGATCCCCATCTCCCGGTTCACCTTGTAGGCATCGGAGGCGGCGGAGCGCTCGATGAAGCTGATGTAGCGGGAGCTCGTGGCGTACTCCATCCCGAAGGGCTCCTTGAAGTGGCCCGCCGCGAGGCGGCCGTTCGGGGCGAGCCAGGCCACATACACATTCGCCAGGTCGACCTCGTTCTCGGAGAAGTCGGCCTCGACCTGCCACTCGAAGTGCTGGCGCATGATCCCCGCGGCACCGAGCCGAACACGACGCAGGAAGAGCCCGTAGGTGGGGAACTCGTTGCCCTGGCGCGCCACGTTCTCGATGTCGTCGCCCCAGCTCGCGTATTCGCCGTCGAGCTGGAGGCGGCCCCGTATCCGGAAGCGGCTCTGGCCATCCCACGTCTCGACACCGAAGGGAAGCACCTGGACGGCGACGTCGTCGTCCCGGATGGGGAGGGTGGGCTCGTAGGCGATGCGCTCACCGCCCAGTTCGACCCGCGCGGCGGCTCGCTCGGCAGCAGCCTCGGCGCGGATCGCGTCGACCTCGGCCTGCGTCAGCACACCGCGCTCGACGAGAAGGGCAAGGAGTCGGTCGAGATCCGAGGGCGGCCGCTCATCCTGTGCTTGCCCCGCAGTCCGCGCCGCAGCATCTCCGGGTCGGAGGACCACCGTCGTGGCCTCGCCGGCACGAACGTCGAGCGGGCGGTCGCCAAGTTCGACGCCCTTGTAGCGGAGCTGCAGGGCGTGTTCTCCGGCAGGCACGTCCGCGAATCGGAAGTGGCCGGCCCGGTTCACGAGCGTGCGGTCTCCCGTGGTGGTCAGGGCCACTTCGAGACCCTCGGGGGACTCGCCGTCGATCAGCACCCGGACCTGGCCCTCGATCGAACCGACGGCCGATTCCTGCGCGTGGAGGGGGTGAGGTTCGACGAGGAGAGCAAGCAGGAAGAGGAGGGGGAGGTGGCGAAGGCGCGTTGTTCGTGCGTAGTCGATCAAGTCCATGAGGCTCTTGTCTCCGACGTTGGAGTGGCGCGGGTTCGAGGGTTAGACCCCGAATTCTGGCCCTCCTGTTTCACGCTCTCGCGACGGATGCGTCACGAAACGGTCACAACCTCAGGAGGACGGGGCGCGTGGCCCTCCCGGCACCCGTGTCACGAGAGGGTCACGGGCGTAACGGCTTTGTCATGGGGGTTGTCGGGCGCTTGGGCGCGTGGGACGCTTCGAACTGATCGTGTCTGTTCGCTCTTCCCCGCCTCTCTCTGGAGTCCGCTCATGGGCATGCCCTTGAACATTCCGCTTCTGCGCCTCGCAGCCTGCCTGACTCTTCTCTCCGTTCTTGGCTGTGATGGCTCCAGCACCAGTCCGGACGATCCCGACCCGGGGGTGGCGATCGTCCCCGCCACGGCGACCGTCATCGCCGGCGAGGCAAGTGTCTTCACCGCCCAGGTCAGCCACTCCGAGGAGACCCAGGTCGTGTGGAGCGTGTCCGGGGGCGAATACGAGGCCGACGGTCTCTCGCTCCTCTGGACCGCTCCGATGGAGCCTGGCTCGCATGTGATCGAGGTAGCCCTGGCGAGCGGAGCCGCCGAGGCGAGCGCCGACGTCGAGGTCGTGGCTCAGGAGGGAACCCTGCGCGAGGACTTCAATGAATTCCTGGGAACGTTGGAGACGCTTCCGGAGGGTTTCCAGGTGACGGGTGAAGACGGCTCGGGCACCCAGATCGAGGAGGGATTCAACCCCTTCACCGGCGTGAGCCTGCTTGCCGACGGTGACGACGCTTCGTTCGAGGGTTTCGGTGCCTTCTCGAATGGTTCCGGCGGCCACTCGTTCGGAATCCGGGAGCGAGGTGACACGGATCTCAGGGAATCCCGTCTCTTCCTCGAGTACACGAACACGGCGGACCGTGCAATCGTGGGATTCAAGGTCTGGTATGATGTGGAAGTCTGGCTCTGGGGACAGCGGGCCAACCGGATTCGACTCAAGTACAATCGCGAGACCTCGGGCTTCAGCGACCTCCCCGATCTGGCCTCGACGGACAACCCGCGAGGTGCCGCGCCCGAGGATGATCGCGGCACGCGCCTGGACGGCCTCCTCCCCGAAAACCGGGAAACCGTCGAACTCACCCTCGACCTGCTCTCCGCGGCGTCGGTCCCGGACGCGGATGGCGACCCGATCGGGGCCCTCGGACCGGGAGAGGTGGCATACTTCCGCTGGCAGTATTCGAACACCTCGGGTGACGGTGGCTCGCTCCGGAGCGGGCTCGCGATCAACAACCTCCTGATCGTTCCGATCTACGCCGACGACTGAACCGGCCGCGGGCGGGGGCCGGTGAGCCCCGGCCCTTCGCTCGGGCGGGGTGGGTTGTGCGTCCGTGCGAGAGGCGAACCAGCCTTGTTCAGTTGTATCAGTACAACTGAACAAGCTGCGCTCCCATCGATGATGGCACTGCTCCCGCCCTCACGCGTCCGGACGGGCCACCCAGATCCAGCCCTCGTCCCGGGCCAGCGGCAGATCGGTCGGAGCCACGGCCCGCCCCTCCAGAAAGTCCAGCGCCGCAAGAACGCACACCGTCGCATCGAAGACGTCGGGCACCTCGATCAGGTCGTCAGGGCGCCCCCTCCACTCGAGGTGCTCGAGGATCACCGGGAGCAATCTCCTTCGCGCTTCGATCCCCTCTGCTGCCTTGTACCCCTTGAGGGAGAGGCCATGGGCCAGGAGTGTCGCGGCGGGGTAGACCTCGATGGCCGAGATGTCGGCGGTCGGAGCAACCTCCCAGGCCAGGGGAATGGGCTCGCCAACTCGAACTCTGAGGTTCTCCAGCAGGCAGAGTGCCCAATGGGCCGTCCGGGCGATGCGGTCCGCGCCCACGTCGAGGGGGGTCTTCCCGACCAGCGAGGCCACGAACCGGTCACCTTCCCTCCGAAAGACATGGTTGGGCTCGCCCCGAACCCGCTCCCCCGCCCGGTGATCGAGCAGCATGGCCTTCATCGGCGAAGGCCAGCCCAGGGGTGCATCGAGGGCCAGAAGCGCTTTTCCGCTCCGCTCAGCGAGCCACCCGGAGACGATGTGCGCGACGGGGCGTGCACTCGAGGCAAGGGTGGCGTCGCGGAGGACCCAGCCACCCCCCAGTCGCTCGGCCCACGCGAGTCCAACCCGCTTTTCCTGGGTGGCACAGTCGACCCCGATCACCGTGTTCACCTGCGTCACGCTGCTCGTCTCCCGTGGGTGCACGCCCACGCCCTCGGGCGCCTCGCCTGCCACCTACCCCTCCCAGAGCTGCCCCGGCCGAAGAGCCGGGAAGCGCTCGGGCGGCACGTCGTGGACCCTCCTTGCCTCCTCGAGCGCCCGAACAGGGCCATGAATGGCCTCGTCGGTGAGTTGGAAGGTGCCCCAGTGGTGACCGAGCGCCACCTCGGCCTTCACCAGTTCGAACGCCCGAACCGCCTCGTCCGGGTTCACGTGCTGGCCGGCCATGAACCATCGGGGCTCGTAGGCGCCGATCGGAAGCAGGGCGAGGCGGACCCCGGGAAATCGACGACCCACCTCCCGGAAGGTCGCTCCATCGCCGAATCCGGTGTCCCCGACCAGGTAGAGCAGGCCCGACGGGGTCTCGAGCACCCAGGAGCCCCAGAGCGCGTGGCGCCGATCGTGCCAACTCCGCGCCGACCAGTGCACCGAAGGAACCAGATGAGCACCGATTGCCGTCTGGGCACCCCCGACCCGGCCCAGCGAGGTGCTCTCCCCCCAGTCCAGGGCCGTCACCTCCATGCGTCGATCGCGCCGCTGCAGAATGGTGTCGTTTCCGAGCGGTACGAAGAAGCGGGGTTGGTGCTCGCCCCGAAGTGCCTGCAGGGTGTCGAGGTCGAGGAGGAGGTTCACGCCCCCCGTCTGAATGAGGAACGAGGCATGCCCCACGAGAACGACTCGGAGATCCTGCCCCTCGACGCGCCGGGGGGGCCGGTCCCGGTAGGGGCTGGGGTCGCGCTCGGGCCACGGGATGCGCTCGCCGGAGAGCTGCCAGCGCACAAGGTCGCCGAACCCCCGGGGCGTCGGCGCGCCGGGGAGGCGAAAGCGGGTACCGTCAAAGTTCTCCCGCACCGGGCCCGAATAGTACCGGTTGGGCGCCCGCTGGCGTTTCCAGATGACTCCGCCCGCCACGACGGCCGCGCCGAGCGCCGAGCCCGCGGCCACTCGGGCGACAAGAGTGCGACGCGTCAACGGGTCAGCGGCTGCCTGTCTTCGTCGGGCACGTGCTGATGCCGAGCAGGGTGTAGGCCGGGCAGCTGCCCAGCAGCCCGGTCGTGATGGGCACGAGGCCCAGCAGGCCCCAGAGCGTCTGCGGTCCGACGAAGACCAGACTCAGGAGCACGAGCCCCGCGGTAACGCGCAGTACGCGATCAGCCGTGCCCTCGTTGCGGGGAAGAAATCGGTTCATGGTTCAGTCCCTCTGGCGTCGGGTGTCAGGAGAGAGGTTCCAGGAGAACGAGATCGCACAATCAGTGCGCCCCGTGCGGAGAGTGGTCGTGGGCGTATCCACGTTCCATCTGATAGCGCATGATCTGATCATGGTTCAGGAGCTCCGTGGTGCGAAGGTGTGCCTCCAGGTGCACGTACCGCACCTCCCCGTCAAGCGCTCCGATCGCGCTCACGAGTTCGCGCAGCGCCCCGTCGGTTGCCGAGCGGTTCCGGAAGAGGGCATCCAGCTCTCGCTCCGCGGCGACGAGCCGGCTCCCGAGCTCGCGGGCCCGTTCATTCATCTCATCGAAGATCCGGGCGATGGCCTCGACCTGCTCTTCGGTGAGGGAGAGCTCCCGCTCGAGGTCGAGGACGTGTCGCGGGCCGGGGTAGGCGTTCAGCTCGGCCGCAAGGGCGTAGCCCATCCCCGCGCCCTCGAGCAGCCCGGCGATCTCTTCGTCGGAGAGCGCGCCGATTTCGCGATCCGCGAGGTCGGCATGCTCGGAGTGCGCGGCATGCTCGGAGTGCGTGGCATGCTGCGGCTCGTCGGGGTGCGAAGGGGGGTCACCCTCGGGCTGGAGACACCCGGCCACCGGGATGAGGAGAACAAGGAGCAGGGGTCGGATGGTTCGAATCATTGCACGATCTCTGAAAGGTTCGGCGTTCGACATGCTCCGGGAGCCCCTCCGGCAGGCGCGGTCCGTGGCCTGCGAACCCGGGGGGACGACGAAGTCATGCCCCTCGACCAGCGCGAGGGCGAGGGCGAGGGGGGGTTGGACCCCACTCACAATCAGCGCGTTCCCTGGCCGTGAGGGTGCGGGTACTGAGCCGGAGCCCATTAGGAGCGCAGGAGGCCGAACCATGCTTCATTGAAGGGTTCACTCCGCTGGACCCGTCCTCCGGCTCGGGGACGCGTCACTCCTCTCCGGCACCCATCAGGGCCAGGGGGTCACCACTCGCCCACGCTCCTCGAACGGGCGAATCAGCTTGTCTTCGACCTGTTTCATCCACCGGGCATCCACAGCGCCGGCCAGCAGCTCCTGCGCGACCACCGCGTGGAAGTCGATCGATGGCAGGTTCGAGGACACAAACCGGCTCAGCTCCTGTGTCCAGTTCTTGTCCCGGACCGCCGTCAGATAAAGATTCGTGTCGAGCAGGAATCGCTTCACCCGGAGTTGCCCTGGAAGACATCCTCCACCGCGTTCGACCCCGCGATCGCTTCGATTCCTTCCAGAACTTCGTCCCTGAACGCCACCATCTCCAGGGCCTGTTCCACCGTCTCCGTTTCCGTCTTGGTTCCCAGGATCGTCTTGGCACGGTCGATCAGATCCTGCCTGAGACGCATGTTCTTCCGGACCACCTTCGCCGTCTTGGCCATCGGAAACCTCCTCCGTCGAGTCTACAGATGTACTCAATATCTGTACATCCGTCCTGGCAAGACTCACCACCACTCTGCCCTCCGGCCCTTCCGACCGAGGCATCCCAACCCCTCAAGAAGCGCCATGTCGGATAACGTTTCCGGCTTTACCGAAACCGGAGAGTTCGGCGCGACCCGTGCCCCGCACGGGGCGTGACGAGCCGCAGGGTTGCGGTGGACGCGCCGCCAGGCGCCGGAGCCGGCACACCCGTTGTTATCTGCTGTGGCTCGTCGCCGACCCTCTTCGGCCGGACGATCCTCAAAGAAGACATCCGTCTCAGATCGTGATCCAGTAGCGCTGGACTACCTCTTCCCGCTCCGGCAAGAACTGTTCGGATTCCAGGACGCCTCCGTTCCCAAGGATCGTTCGAACCGAGGGCTCATTGCTCCGCGCGCACGTAAGGAGAACCTCCCTCAGACCCAGTGCTTTCGCTTCGCTGAGAGTCTGACGCAGAATCTCCGTCGCGAACCCCTGACCGCGTGCACTCGGCCGAATCCCATAGCCGATATTGCCCCCTTCCCGACGAAGTGCATCGGTCAACCGATGCCGGAGATTCGAGACACCCACAACCGATTCTCCCTCCCAGATGAGCCAATAGGTGGAATTCGGGACGAACCCCTTGGGAATACCCTCCCCTCGCTCTGCTGCTGCAAGCCGGTCCAGGAGTCCCGTGAAATCCTCATGGGGGAACGACAGCGGAAAGGGTACTAAAGGCTCGTTTCGATCCAAGAACTCCTCTACCAGAGCTCGGTACGAGTCCGCGTAACGGACACTCGGCTTCTCAAGGCGCACCTTGGCGTCTACGCCCTGGTGCGCGCGACTCCATTCAGAGGACAAGGTGCTTCACCATCGGCCAAGTCTTCTTCGTAGTGAATCCGATCCCGGCTTCACCTACCTGGCGATACCCTCTCGCCTCGTAGAATCTCTTTGCGGTCAAGGTACTGCTCAGGTGAACCGACTCCTTTCCAACCGCCACGGCCTCACGTTCAAGCCACTCCAGAATGGAGATACTGGCCCCCGTAAAGCGAGCCTCCGAGGGGACGTAAAGAAGGACGATCTCTCCGGTATGGTTCATCTGACCGAACCCACATATCCTTCCGCCCCTGACCGCAACCACAGAGGAGGGCAACTCCAAAGCGATCGACCGCTGAAACCACTCTCCGTTCTTGTTTCCAAGCCAGATCGCGAGTTCTCGCTCGTCGTTTTCGTGATCGGCCACACAAAGCGTTTCGATGGATGCCCGAACGACCTCGCACGCCTCCTCCGCGTCCTCCTCCCGGGCAACTCGGATCACGACATCCATCCAGCACACCTCTGCTCTCTCGATCGACGAGCCATTGCAGATAACGTTCCAGTTATGCGAGCTCCGAGCTCCCCGTCGCCCTGCTCGACCCCGGGTCCCTTGGCATTCCTCCGGTCCCTTGCATCCGTAGCACTTTTGTGCTACTTTTGATCATCACTTCCACCCCTTCCTCAGGAGTCGGAACCATGCAGCGAAAAGTTACACTCCGGAAGATGGGCGGGTCCGTGGGCGCCACGATCCCAAAAGACATCGCGGACCGCCTACATGTCCAGGCAGGCGACGAGATCTTCGTGGTCGAGACGGAGGACGGGGTCCTCCTCACCCCCTATGATCCACAGTTTCAAAACGCTATGGCCGCCTACGAGCGCACCGCTAGCAAGTACCGCAACGCCTTGCGCGAACTCGCCAAGTGAAAACGGCTCGTGAGGAACCATCTTGGGTCCCACGTACCGCAATCGAGGCCGCTCATGCGGATCAGATCCGGGCCCATGGAGGGCAACTTGGCCTTCGCGACGAAGGCCTGCTGGACTCCGCCATCGCTCGCCCCCAGAATCGATGGCGGCACGAACCGGATTCCGATCTTGCCACCCTCGCCGCCACCTACGGATACGGACTCATCAAGAACCACCCGTTCATCGATGGGAATAAGCGTATCGGCTTCGTCACCGCCAACATGTTCCTCATCCTCAACGGCCATGAGATCGAGGCTCCTGAACCCCAGGTCGTCGATATAACCCTTCGGGTCGCAGACGGCTCACTCGACGAGACCGAATTCGCCATTTGGATTCGATCTGTCCTGGTCCCGTATGGTCCGTGACCTGTCTATACCGCGGGAATCTGAGCTCGGATTTCGCCTAACGTTTCCGGCTTTACCGAACTTGGGGCCTGGCGGGACTCGTGCGCCAGCACGAGGCATGACAGGGCGGAAGTTACGTCGGAGGGGCGGCGTCAGCCGCCCCGGAGCCGGAAACCGACACAGTTACCCGATGGCTGGCCGCTCGCGGGCGCGTCAACCCACCCAACCTTAGGGCTCCGGGTCTTGACCCATCAGCACGCCTATACGTACAATATGTATGTACAATTTCTTCGGAGGCTCCGCGATGCCAACCAAGGTTTCTTACAGCTACGCTCGGCAGAACCTCGCTTCTCTCCTCGACCAAGCCGAGGATGATCAGGAGCCGGTCTACATCTCCCGACGTAACCGCGAGGAGATGGTTCTCCTCCCTGCGGCCGAGTACCGCTCCGTCGCGGAAACAGCTCATCTACTCCGTTCTCCGGAGAACGCGCGCCGCCTTCTCCGAGCTCTGCAGCGCGCACTTGAGACCGACGTAGCACCGAGCACCCTCCCTCAGCTCCGGAGTGACGTTGGCCTCGAAGAAGCGGAGGATTGAGCCACCCGAGGACCAGCGGCTTTCGGTCTTCCAAGACGAGTTTCGGGATGACCTTCGCTTCTGGGTCGAAACGGACCGGAAGACC
>SLDT01000107.1 GCA_007125125.1 Gemmatimonadota bacterium
AGCCCCTTGTGGCCGGTGAAGGCGATCAGGTCGGCTCCCTCCTCGGCGTGCGAGCCGGGGAGGTGGCCCGCCGACTGGGCGGCGTCGACGAGAACGAGGACCCCGGCCTCGCGTGCCCGCCTCGCGACCTCCGCGACCGGGAGGCGGGTTCCCAGGACGTTCGAGGCGGCGGTGAGCACGACGACGCGAGCCCCGGGGAGGAGCCGGTCGAGCGCATCGAGGTCGAGCGTGCCGTCGGGCGCACCCGGCACGACACGCGCCTCGACCCCACGAAGGCGCGAGAGGTGGTGGACCGGCCGGAGCACCGCGTTGTGGTCGAAGGGGGTGACGAGGACTGCGTCGCCCTCCTTCAGGAGCCCGTGGAGCGCCATGTTCAGCGCCTGGGTCGCGTTCTGCGTGAAGGCGACCCGGCCCGGGTCTCCTGGGAGCCCGAGGAGCTGCGCGATCCGGCGTCGACAACGGAACACGACCCGGCCGGACTCCACGGAGGGGGCGTAGCCGCCCCTTCCAGGTGAAGCACCCACCCCGGAGAGGAAGGCGTGCACCGCGTCCGCAACCCGGCTCGGGCGGATCGCCGAGGTCGCCGCATAGTCCATGTAGTGCATCGGGCAGCCCCCCCCCGCATCGATTCGCAAGGCACGGCCGGTCGGATCCGGCGCTCTTCCCGAAAGTAGAGGCCCGGGCCGCTCTCCACAACCCGGAATCACCGCTGCCGGGCGATCACACCTCGACGAGAGGCCGGTCCAGGATCCGGTAGTGCACCGCCTCGGAGAGATGAGCACGTTCGACTCGAACCGATCTCTCCAGGTCGGCGATCGTCCGGGCCACCTTCAGGACCCGGTGGATGGCCCGGCTCGAGAGGCCGAGCCTCTCCGAGGCCTCGCGCAGGAGTTCCTCGCCGCCGGCCCCGAGGGTCGCCGCAGCTCGGAGCTCCCCCGGGGCGAGGTCCGCGTTCGTCCGCCCCGCTCGCTCAAAGCGCTCGGACTGCCTTCGACGCGCCTCGAGGACCCGGGCCCGCACCTCGGTGGAGTGCTCTGCCTCGCCTGTTGCCCGCAGCTCGTCGAAAGGCACGGGGGTGACCTCGACGTGGAGGTCGATGCGGTCACGCAGCGGCCCCGAGATGCGGGACCGGTAGCGCTCGACCCTGCCCGAGTCGCAGGTGCACGGACGAACCGGGTCCCCGAGGTGACCGCACGGGCAGGGGTTCATCGCCGCCACCAGGGTGAAGCCAGCCGGAAGTCTCACCCGCTCACGCGCTCTCACGACCGAGACCCAGCCCGACTCGAGGGGCTGTCTGAGCGTCTCGAGCACGCCGCGCGAGAACTCGGCCAGTTCGTCGAGAAAGAGAATCCCGTGGTGCGCGAGGGTGATCTCTCCGGGTCTGACCGGGCTTCCACCGCCCACCATCCCGGCGGCCGAGGTCGTGTGGTGCGGTGCCCGGAAGGGGCGGGCCGCGAGGACCCCTTGACCCTCGGGCAGGAGCCCGGCGACCGAATGGATCGTCGTGACTTCGAGCGCCTCGTCACGCGCCATTCGGGGAAGGATCCCGGGCAGGCGTCGGGCGAGCATCGTCTTGCCTCCGCCGGGGGGGCCGATGAGGAGGAGGTTGTGCCCCCCCGCAGCGGCCACTTCGAGAGCGCGCTTCGCGACCGCGTGGCCGCGCACCTCGGCGAGGTCGCCCCCGGAGGCGGGCTCCGGACTCGGGCCCCGGCCCTCGGACTCGGTGATCACGGGGAGTTCGGTCTCGCCGCGGAGGTGGGCCACCAGCTCGGGGATCGTCGCCGGGGCGCGCACCCGGATCCCGGGCCCGGCCGCCGCGGCCTCTCGGGCATTCGAGGGTGGGACGACGAGTTCACGGATCCCCTCCTCGAGGCAGTGGCGGGCCAGGGCGAGGGAGCCTCGCACCGGACGCAGCTCCCCGTCCAGTCCGAGCTCACCCGTGAAGGCGATGCCCTTGGTCGCACTCGCCGGCAGGTGTCCCGAGGCCGCGAGGAGGCCCACCGCCAGGGGGAGGTCGAAGCCGCTCCCCTCCTTGCGGAGGTCGGCCGGAGCGAGGTTCACCGTGATGCGTCGTGGTGGCAGGGGAAAGCCGGTGTTCTGCAACGCAGACCGGACGCGGTCCCGCCCCTCGCGCACCGCGCCATGGGCGAGCCCGACAACCGAGATCGAGGGTAGCCCGGGGGCCATGTCCACCTCGACCGTGACCGGAACGCACTCGACCCCTCTCGTCGCCCCCGAATGGATCCTCGCCAGCATCGCCTTCCTCCCCTCTGGTGACCCCCGCCCGCCCCCGGGAATCCCGGCGTGTCCGGGCTCGGGACCTCACGATAGCGGCTGTCTCGGGGCGGGAGGATGGCTTGCGGGGACTCTCTCCACCTCGCGATCAGATCGGGTCCGGCCCACCCTCGCGACGCAGACCGGGGGTGGCCGGGCTACCGGCCGGGGCGAAGCCGCCCAGCAGGAGGGCCCGCTCGCGCACCGCCGAGAGCCAGGCCCCGATGTCGTCGAACCACGCGTAGAGGGTGGGGGTGAGCGCCAGGGTGAGAAGGGTCGAGGTCGTGAGGCCACCGATGACGGCCTGTCCGATGGGTGCGAACATCTGGCCCATCCCCTCGCCGGCGAGGAAGGCCATCGGCACAAGTCCTATAAGTGTAGTAAGACTCGTCATCAGGATGGGGCGAAGGCGGGCGGTACACCCCGTGAGGAGGGCCTCGCGGCGCTCCATGCCTCGATCGCGCAACTGGTTCACGAGGTCGATCATCACGATCGAGTTGTTCACGACGATCCCCACGGTGATCAGGATTCCGAGAAAGGAGAGGAGGGAGAAGGTCGACCCGGTGGCGAGGAAGACGACTCCGAGCCCGGGGACAGCGAAGAAGATCGAGAAGTAGATGATCAGTGGAAGGACCAGGGACTCGAAGAGGGCGGCGAGAATGAGATAGATGAGGATGAGCGCGAGGATCCCCGCAATCATCATGTCTCCGAACTGCTGCTGCTCCTCTCTCCAGCCGCGACCGAGGTCCCAGGAGTAACCGGGGGGCAGATCGAAGCCGGCCATCGCGGTCTGGACCTCTTCGAGGACGTCCTCGCGGTTGTAGCCGGTCGAGACCTCGGCTGAAACGGTCACGGCGGTCTGGCGGTTCTCGCGCTGAATGTCCTGGGGGCCTCCGACGACGGAGATGTCGGCCACGGTCCCGAGAGGCACGCTCGCGCCCTCGGCTGTCCCGACCGCGAGGTTGCGAAGCTGGTCGATCGAAACCCGGTCCTCGTCGCGAAGCTGAAGAAGCACGTCGATCTCGCGTTCGCCGGAGCGGAAGCGCGTGGCCACCTGCCCTCGAAGCGCTCCCGAGACCGCCTGGGCCACCTGCGACGAGGTGAGCCCCTGGCGTTCGGCCGCTCGCCGATCGACACGAACCCGCACCTCCTCATTGCCCGACTCCAGGGAGTTGTCAAGGTTGTTGATCCCCGCCACCTGCGCCTCGAGGTGGAGCTGGGCGGCCTCGGCGAGGCGTGCGAGCTCCGTCGTGCTCTCCCCGACGAGGCGCACCTGGACCCCGGAGGCGCGTCCAAACCCCCTCCGCTGCCGCCACTCGACCCCCGGGATCACCGGAAGCACTTCCTGGATCTCCTCCGTGATCTGCGCCGTCGACTTCGTGGCCCCTTCGCTGAAGGGCTTGAGGGTCATGAAGATGCTCGCAAAGTTCGCCCCCGAGAAGGACGAGACGTTCTGGATCTCCAGTTCCCCGGCGCGCTCGAGCAGGATCACCTCCGCCGCCCGGAACATCTCGCTCCGCTCCTCGACCGAAATCCCCCTGGGGGTCGACACCGTCATCCGTATGAATCGGCGGTCCTCCTCGGGCATGAGCTCCCTCGGGAGTTCGGCAAGCACCCACCCCCCGGCCGTGAAGAGCACGAGGGCAACCGCAGCCGTCGGATAACGATGGTCGAGCACGCGCTCGAGGAGCGAGCGGTAGCGCTCGTTCAGCCAGCGCATCGCCCCCCCGACCTCGGGCATCCTTCCCCGCAGGAGCCGCACGGCAAGAAGAGGGACGAGGGTGAAGGCGACCCAGAGGGAAGCCAGCATCGTGAGGGAGATGCTCGTTCCGAAGGCTCGGAACTGTGTCCCCATCTGTGTTGCCGGGAGGAAGAAGAGGGGCGTGAAGACGACGACCGTGGTGATGGTGCCCGAGAAGATCGCGAGCCCCACTTCGTTCGACCCCTCGATCGCTGCCTCCTCGGGGTCGGACCCCATCTCCCGATGTCGGAAGATGTTCTCGACGACCACGACGGCGTTGTCGATGAGCATCCCGATCGCGAGCATCAGCCCGGAGAGGGTGATGATGTTCAGGGAGTCCCCGATCACGTAGAGGATCCCCACGGCAAAGATGAGGGACACGGGGATTGCCGCCGCGACAATGAGTGTGGGGGTAATCCTCCGAAGGAAGGCGAAGAGGACCAGCACCGCCAGAAGTCCCCCGAACGCCCCGGCACCCGCAAGCAGCCAGAGCACCTCGAGGATGCCCTCCGACTGGTCCTGCCAGATCCGGAAGCTGACCCCTTCGAGTCCCGGCCGGGTCGTGACGTCCTCGAGCGTCGCGCGAACGGCCCGGGCCACCTCGACCACATTCGCGTCGGACTCCTTGTAGACCTGGGCCTGGCGGGCATTCACCCCGTTCATCCGGAAGAAGAAGTCCCGCTCCGGAAAGTCGTAGGTCACGGTGGCGACGTCGGCGAGGCGCACCCCGGGCCCGGCGATCGGAAGCCGCTCGATCTCCTCGACGGTCCGGAGCTGGCCTTCGGCCCGAACGATGAAGCGGGTATCCTCGATCTCGACCTCACCAGCCGAGTAGTCCTGGTTCCCCCGGCTCAGCGCCTGACTGATCATCGCGATCGTCACGCCCTGCGAACGCATTCGATCCTGGTCGAGCTCGATCGATACCTCGCGCGACTCGAGCCCCGAGAACTCGACCTGGGCGACCCCCGGCACCTGGAGGAGGGCGGGTTCGATTCGCCGCTCCACGAGCTCCGTCAGGAGGGCCGGGTCTCCGTCCCAGGAGACCGCCGCCCTCAGGACGGGCTGTTCGTCCGACGAGAAGCGACGCAGGTCGACCCGGCGCACGTCGGAGGGGAGGTCCCGTCGCACGAGCTCGATCCGCTCCCTCACCTCGAGCGAGGCAAGGTCCATGTCGGTCCCCGGCATGAACTCGAGCTCGATCCGGCCGCGGTTCTGCGAGGCCGTGGCCCGAATCGACTCGAGCCGTCGCACGGTTCCGAGCTCCTCCTCCAGGGGCCGCACGATGCGCCGCTCCACCTCGGCGGGCGAGGCGTCGGGATAGGGCACCGTGACCTGGAGCACCGGCCGCTGGTAGGTCGGATACAGGTCGAGGGAGATTCGACCGGACGAGAGCAGGCCAAGGACAATGACCGTCACGACCATCATCCCGGTCGTCACCGGGCGGTTCACGGCGAAGCGCGGCAAGGACATGCTCAGCTCCCGTCTCGGATGAGGGGTCTTGTTTCGTCCGGTCGTCCCATCAGGCGGGCTCCGGGTCGGGAGTCCCGGGGACCGGAGCCCCCTCAGCTGCAGCCACACTGCTCCGGGCCCTCTCGCCCCGAAGCTCGACGACACGGTAGAGCACCGGCACGACCACGAGGGTCAGGAGGGTCGAGAGCACGAGTCCCCCGATCACCGGGATCGCGAGGGGGACCCGCAGCTCGGCCCCCTCCCCCGGGATCAGGGCGAGGGGAAGGAGCCCGAGCACGGTCGTGAGGGTCGACATCATGATCGGCCGGAACCGCACCTGCCCCGCCTCGACGAGCGCCTCGTCGAGCGCCCTTCCCTCCTCGCGGCGAAGCACGTTCACGTAGTCCACGAAGACGATCGCATTGTTCACGACGATCCCGATCAGCATGACCATCCCGATGAGGGCCACGACAGAGATCGAGTTCCCGGTGAGCCAGAGCGCCGCCACCGCCCCCGGAAGCGCGAGGGGGACCGAGGCCATGATGACCCCGGGCTGCCGGAAGGACTCGAACTGGCTCGCCATCACGAGGTAGACGAGGAAGGCCGCCATGAGAAGCGCGAGCTGCATCGACTCGACCGACTCGCGCAGGTCGCGCGACTGCCCCGCCACCCCCACGTTCATGTCGGGCGGCACGGCGATCTCGCGCACTGCCTCTTCGATACGGGCGATGGAACCCGCGAGGTCGGCCCCCGTCGGCCGCGCTTCGACGAGCGCGACGCGGCTCCCCCCGCGCCGCACGATCTCGGCGGGACCGTCCTGGAACCCGATTGTCGCCACCGAGGACAGGGCGACCGAGCCACCCCCCGGGATGTCGAGCCGGAGGTCCGCGATGTCCTCGATCCCGGCCCGCTGTCCCTCCCGTGCCCGCACGAGCACGTTCAGGTCCCGGTCCCGCTCCGTGAACTCCGTGGCCGCCGCACCCCGCACCCGCGCCTGCAGCGCCTCGGCGGCGTCGGCGACGGTCAGCCCCTGTCGGGCGAGCCGCTCCCGGTCGAAGCGGATCGTGATCTCGGGCGAGCCCTGGCGCCGCTCTTCCTCGACACCCATCACCCCGGGCACCCCGCGCAGGAGCTCCCGCACCTCGGCGGCAACCTCGTTCAGCCGCGCCAGCTCGAA
This sequence comes from Gemmatimonadota bacterium, assembly GCA_007125125.1. Taxonomy (GTDB): domain Bacteria; phylum Gemmatimonadota; class Gemmatimonadetes; order Longimicrobiales; family Gaopeijiaceae; genus SLDT01. The sequence goes on from SLDT01000107.1 coordinate 6,642, forward strand.
GCCCCGCACCTCGACCTCGATCGGGGCGTTCGCGGTGAACAGGCGGGGCCGGTCGACCCTCGACTGCACCCCGGGGAGCGCGGCGAGGGCCTCGTCGAGGCGAACCGCGACGCGCTCCTCCTCCCGGCCGAGTCCGTCGAGCCGGACGAGGAGGGTCGCCGCGTGCCGCTCCCTCTCCCCGGTGCGTCCGAGCGTCCCCGCCCCGCCCCGCACCCCCACGTTCGTGAAGACCTCCCGCACCTCGGGGAGCTCGAGGGCGTACCCCTCGGCCCGGCGCGCCAGCTCCTCCATCCGCTGCAGGCTCGTCCCGGGGGCCGCCTCCAGCTCCACCACGAGCTCACCCTGCGAGAGCTCCGGCACGAGGGAGACCCCGACGACCGGGATGAGCGCGATCCCTCCTCCGAGAATGACCACCGCGAGCCCCAGGACGAGGAGGGGGTGCCGGAGCGCCCCACGCACCGCGCGCGGGTAGGCCCCCTCGACGGCCCCGTAGAGCCGGTCGAAGGCGATCGCGAGGGGAGCCAGGAGCTTCGAGACGAAGGCACCCGTGCCCCGCACGATCCGGAGCAGGAACCCCGCTCCCCCGGCCACCCGGTCCGCGATCGGTCCGGGATCGGCGACCGCACCGGTGCGGGCCCGCGCCCCGTCGCCCCGCGCGGCGAGCATCGGGATGAGGGTGAGCGAGACGACGAGCGCCGAGACGAGGGCAAAGGAGACGGTCCAGGCCTGGTCCCCGAAGAGCTGGCCCGCGACCCCCTCGACGAAGACGATCGGGAGAAAGACCGCCACCGTCGTGAAGGTGGCCGCGATGACAGCCCGCCCGACGCGGGCGGTGCCCCGGCGGGCTGCCTCGGCGGGAGCGCTTCCTCCCTCCCGCTCGCGCGCGACCGACTCGAGCACGACGATCGCGCTGTCGACGAGCATCCCGATCCCGAGGGCGAGCCCCCCGAGCGACATGATGTTCAGGGTGATGTCGCGCGAGAACATCAGGACGAAGGTGGCAATGACCGAGATCGGAATCGCCGTGACGATGATGAGGGTCGTCGGCAGGTGGCGCAGGAAGAGGAGGAGGACGAGGACCGCGAAGAGCGCCCCGAGGATCCCGGCGCTCCGCACGTCGCCCACCGCCCGCTCGATGAAGACCGCCTGGTCCGTGACCTGGACGAGGTCGATCCCGGCCGGTAGCCCGCTCCGGATCTCGCCGATCCGCTCGCGCACGGCTGTGGACAGGGCCACGATGTTCGCCGTCGACTCGCGGAGGATCGCGATCTCGACCGACTCGCGCCCATTCACGAGCGAGACCGTCTCGCGCTCGGCCGCCTCGCGCACGACCCGCGCGACATCCTCGAGGAGCACCGGCTGCCCCGCGGCCTGGCCAACCACGACGCGGAGCATCTCCTCGACCTCGATGAACTCGTTCACGGTGCGCACGACGTACTGCGCGTCGCCCTCCTCGATGATCCCCCCCGCGAGGTTGATGTTCTCCGACGCGAGGCGGGAGGCGACCTGGGTGAAGGGGATCCCGAGCGAGGCGAGCCTCCGTTCGTCGACCTCGACCAGGACCTCCTCCTCGAGCCCGCCCGTCACACGAACTGCGGCCACCCCCTCGACCCCCTCGAGGGCGCGCCTCACCTGCTCCTCGGCGAGCCACCGAAGGGCCACGAGCTCGCGGCGATCCTGCTCGAGGCGGGGATCGAGCACCCGGTCCGAGACGAGGGCGAAGCGGACCACGGGCTCCGAGGCCGGGTCGTAGCGGGCGATCGTGGGGCGTCCCGCATCGGGGGGGAGGTTGATGAGGTCGAGGCGCTCCCGCAGGTCGAGGGCGGCGAAGTCCATCTCCGTGCCCCAGCGGAACTGGACCGTGATCTCGGAGCGCCCCGGCCGCGACCGCGAGGTGACCTGCTGGACCCCCTGGACGACCGAGATCGCCTCCTCGATCGGCCGCGAGATCAGGTTCTCGACCTCGCGCGGCCCCACCCCGGCATACTCCGTCTCGATGCTGATCGTCGGGAAGGAGAGGTCCGGCAGGAGATCGACCTGGAGCCGCGGATAGGAGACGAGTCCGAAGACGATGACCGCGATGAAGGCCATCGAGACCGCGACCGGGCGGGCGACCGAGCCGTCGACGAGCTTCAACGGCCCCCCTCGCCCCCGCCCACCGCGCGCCCGTCGACCTCCATCAGGCGTACCGGGGCATCCGGACGCAGGTTGTCCTGCCCGACGACGACGACCGTGTCGCCCGGCGCGATCCCGGAGGTGATCTCGACCCGGTCACCGCGCGAGTACCCGAGGCTCACCTCCCGCTCCCGGGCAATTCCCTCTTCGATCACGTAGACCCGGGGTACCGCTCCATCCACGAGTACGGAGGTCCTCGGGAGGGTGATCCGCTCGGAGAGCGTCTCGGTCACGATGTCGGCATTCACGAACTGTCCGGGACGAAGGACTGTCTCACCCCCGGCCGGGACCGTCACCGTGACCTGGACCGTCCCGCTCCCCGGATCCACGACCGGCCTAATGCGCTCGACCACCCCCGTCGCGACCGGCGTCCCTCCCTCCTCGAGGAGGATGCGCACCCGCTGGCCCGGCACGACCCGCGGCGCATCCCGTTCGGGGATGGCGACCGCCGCCTCGAGCCGCGTCAGGTCGGCCACGGCGAAGGCCGGATTCGTCGTCCCGACCTGGTTCCCCCGCTCGACGTAGCGGTGCGTCACGACGCCATCGATCGGGGACCGGATCGCCGCATTGCGCACCCGCAGCTCGGCCAGCTCGTAGTCGGCCCGCGCGACCGCCGAGTCCGAGGCGAGCCGCTCGACCTCCTGCACCGAGATGAGGTCGAGTTCGGCCAGGGCCCGCGCCCGCTCCACCGCGTCGCTCGCGGCCCGCGCACGCGCTTCGGACTGGCTTGCCTGGAGGCGCCACTCCTCGTCCTCGAGTTGCGCGAGCAGGTCGCCCTCTCGCACCGAGGCCCCCTCCTCGACCGCGAGGCGGGCCACGACCCCCGACTGCTTCGGGATCACCTCGACCGAGGCACGGGCACGGAGGTTCGTCGAGGCCCTGAGCGTCACCTCGAGGTCACCCGCCTGCGCGATCCGGGCCGA
>SLDT01000157.1 GCA_007125125.1 Gemmatimonadota bacterium
GCGCCGGAGGAGCTCCTCCCGGGGCGTGCGGTGGCGGGCGGGGGGGAGCGGGCCGGGTTCGTTCGGACGCTCGAGGCGGCCTCCCCCCGCGTGGAGGAGCTCGAGGCGACGGCGCTCGCCTACCGGAAGGTGCTGAGCCTGCTCCTCGCGCAGCGGCGGCCCTCGTACCACCTCGCCGATCCGGAGGGGAGGGAGGCGCTCGAGCGGCTCACGGACCGCCACCTGCGGCTCCTGGCGGCGAACGGGGTGGTGCCCGAGGAGCTGGCAGCGAGCGCGCTCGAGCAGCGGGCAGAGCTGCGGATGCTCGCGCCGGAGCGCCCCAGGGTCTCGTTCGTGGAGCGGAAGGCGGCGAATGCGGTGCGCACGCAGCTCCTCGGACTCCTGGGGGTGCCGCTCCTCTACGACCTGGACCGGATCGACCTCTCGGTGCGCACGACGATCGACCAGGACGCACAGCAGTTCGTGACGGACTACCTCGTGCAGCTCCATGACCGGGCCTTCGTCGAGGAGCAGGGGCTCGTCGCGTACCGGCTCCTCGACTGGGGTGATCCGAGGCAGGTGGTCTACTCGGTCCTGATCCACGAGCGCACCGACCGGGGGAATGTGGTGCGGGTGCAGGTCGACAACCTCGACGCCCCCTTCAACCTGAACGAGTCGGCGCGCCTCGAGCTCGGTTCGACCGCGAAGCTGCGGACCCTCGTGAGCTACCTCGAGGTGATCGCGGAGCTCCACGAGCTCTATGCGGGGATGACGCCGGCCGAGATCCGGGCGCATCCGGTGGCGGCGCAGGACCGGCTCTCGCTCTGGGTGCGGGCGCAGCTCGTCGAGACGCCGGGGCTCGAGCTCCTCCCCCTCCTGCGCCGGGCGATGCAGCGGATGTACTCGGCGAACCCGGCGGAGCGCTTCGTGACGGGCGGGGGGGTGCAGAGCTTCACGAACTTCGACCGGACGTACGACCAGCAGGCGCTCACCGTCGAGGTGGCCTTCCGGCACTCGGTGAACCTGGTTTTCGTGCGAATGATGCGCGACATCGTTCACCACTACATGTACCGGGTGCCGGGGTCGACCGCCTTCGTGCTCGAGGAGCGGGATTCGCCCCTGCGGCTCGAGTACCTGCAGCGCTTTGCCGATCGCGAGGGCACCCAGTTCATCGATCGCTTCATCCCGAAGTTCCGGGACCTGTCGCGGGCCGGGATCCTGGAGGCGCTCTTCCGCGACCGGCGCCTCTCGCCGCAACGCATCGCATGGGCCTACCGGACGGCGGTGCCGGATGCGAGCCTCGAGGAGTTCGAGCTCGTGCTGCGCACGCACCAGCCCGACGCGGCCTTCTCGGAGGAGGCGGTGGCCACCCTCTACCGGCGGGCCGACCCGGAGGGCCAGACCCTCTCGGACCTCGGCTACCTGGCCTCGATCCATCCCCTCGAGCTCTGGGTGGCCCGGTACCTGGTCCAGGTCCCCGGGGCCCCTCGCTCGGAGCTGATCCGCGAGAGCGCCGAGGCGCGGCAGGAAGTGTACCGCTGGCTCTTCCGGACCCGCTTCACCGATGCGCAGGACCGGCGGATCCGCTCCCTCCTCGAGGTCGAGGCCTTCACCGAGATCCTCGCGGGGTGGCAGCGTCACGGGTATCCCTTCCGCAACATCGTGCCCTCGCTCGGCACCTCGATCGGGAGCTCGGGCGACCGTCCCGCGGCGCTGAACGAGCTCGTCGGGATCATCCTGAACGATGGGGTGCGCTATCCGACCTACCGGGTCGAGGAGCTCCACTTCGCCGAGGCGACGCCCTACGAGACCCGGCTCGAGCGCACCGGGATCACGGGCCAGCAGGTGCTCGCGCCCGAGGTCGCCCGGGTGCTGCGCGAGGCGATGATCGACGTGGTCGAGGAGGGAACGGGGCGGCGCACCCGCGGGTCGGTACGGCTTCCCGACGGGAGCTACCTCCCGATCGGGGCGAAGACGGGGACGGGCGACAACCGGTTCCGGGTCTTCGCGCCCGGGGGCGGGCTCGTGGAGTCGCGCCCGGTGAACCGGACCTCGACGATCGTCTTCTTCGTCGGGGACCGTTACTACGGGGTGGTGACGGCCTACGTACCCGGCGAGGACGCCGATGCCTACCGCTTCACCTCGGCGCTCCCGGCCCAGATCCTGCGAAATCTCGGCCCGGCGATCGAGGGCTTGATACGCGACGACGCGGACCCGTGATCGGTCCGCTCAGCCGCCTTGGCTCTCCTCGTTCACGACGGCGCGGCGGAGGGTCTGCCGCAGCCCGAGGTCGAAGAGGTCCCCCGAGCCGAGGCGGACCGCCTCGCGGATTTCCCATCCCCCGTTGCCCTTCGGCTGCGGGTCGTAGATGAGGGTGTGGCCGCGCCCGATGACCTCGGCCACGTCGCCGCGGATCACGAGCGCGGTGCCCTCGTCGACGCCGATGCCGAGGAGGTCGGGGCGCTCGTCGAGGAGCTCCCAGAGGTCGTTCTCCCGCCCGCGGGCGAAGAGGTGCTGGTCGACGGCCGACTGGCGGAGGAGCCCGAAGCCCACGTCGTACTCGGGCGAGTAGAGGATCTGGTTCGTCTCCGGGTCGCCCCGGATCAGGAAGGAGGCCTGGATCGAGGCACCCGCGGAGGTCCCGCCCACGACCCCGTCGCGGTCGAGGAGGTAGAAGAGCTCGTGGTGCACGAGGGTGTTCAGGTAGGCATCGACGAGGCGCCACTGCCGCCCCCCGGGGAACCAGACCCCCGTGGCCTCTCGGAGGGGTTCGGTGAACTCGATCGAGTTGGCCACCTCGCGGTCCCGGGTGTGGAGGACCGTGAGGTGACGCGCGCCCGCCGCGCGAAGCCCGTCGAGCCCCGACCAGTCGTCGGAATAGGTGTCTTCGGCACCCGCGGTCGGGATTACGACGATCCGGGCGTCCGGTCCCCCGGCGAGGTCGACGAACCGTTCCCAGATTCGCGCGTCGAGGTCGCCGCCGCCCGCGATCATGAGCGTTCCGGAGGGGGGGCCGACCGCGGGAGCTTCACGAGCCTCGGCGGTCGCCTGCGCAGCAGCCGGGGCATGGGCTGGAGCTTCCCGGTAGGTCGCGCATCCCGAGGGGAGCGCGAGGAGGAAAGCGAGAAGGACGAGGGCCGGGAACGGCACCGCAGCCCGGCGACCGGGGCAGACTGCTTCTCCCGGCGGGGAGGCGGCCGAGTGTCCGGGCCCTCTCACGTCATGCCGTGAAGTAGGGGTTCTCACCCGCGGAGTGGTCGGTCACATCGTGGATCGCGGTGACCTCCGGAACGGCCTGGCGGATCATCTTCTCGACCCCCTGGCGGAGGGTCATGCGCGACATGGCACAGCCCTGACATCCGCCGGACATCTGCATGTAGACTTCGGTCCCATCGACGTCGACGAGATCGATCCGACCCCCGTGGGCCGCGATCGAAGGGTTGACCTGCTGTTCGAGAATCTGCTGGACCCGGTCGGCAAGCGCCCCCGTCGGCGCCTTCACCCCGTTCGACGAGACCTGGGGGCGGATCTCGAAGCCCCGCTCGTTGACCCGCTCCACGAAGTCGACGACCGCACCATCGAGGCGCCCGGCACTCTTCGGGTCGAGGAAGACCCGGAATCCGCCTCCATCGACTTCGACGTCCTCGGGGTCCCGGTCCTCGTCGGTCACGAGCGTGAGCTCGAAGCTCGGAGCCACAGGGCTCCCACCGTCGACCTGGATCCTGAGTGCCTGCAGCTCGCCCTCACTCTGACTGAGGAATGACTGCACCATCTCGCGCGCTTCATCGGTGAACGTCAGCATATGCCCTGCACTCCCTGAAGAAGATCATCCATGCCGGAGCGTCGGATCCCGGCAGTACCCCGCCCTGTACCCGGACAGTCCCGATCAGGTTCGCATCCTGCAGGTCGGCTGGCAAGGCAACGCCGTTGCTCCCGGGCGCGGCCTCTCCTATCATTCGGGCCCCGACCGGGCCCTGCGGGCGCGGGGCCTGCGCCGAACCTCACCCGGTTCGGCCGCAGCGGCGCCCGAACGACATCCCGGCCCGGCGCCACTCAACCCGTTCTCCCTCAGACACCTCAATCGGATCCAGCACACGCCCATGTCGGACCATGACCTGATGGACAAGCTCGTCTCCCTCGCGAAGCGCCGCGGCTACGTCTTCCAGTCGTCCGAGATCTATGGCGGGACCGGATCCGTCTGGGACTACGGCCCCCTCGGGATCGAGCTCAAGCGGAATGTGAAGGAGCGCTGGTGGAGCCGGATGGTGCACCAGCGCGACGACATCGAAGGGCTCGACGCCGCGATCCTCATGCACCCGCGCGTCTGGGAGGCCTCCGGGCACGTCGAGGGCTTCACCGACCCCCTCGTCGAGTGCAAGGTCTGCAAGAAGCGCTTCCGCCAGGACCAGCTCGGCCAGCAGGAGTGCGGCCGCCGCCCCTCGAAGGCGCCCGGCGAGGACGACCAGTGCGAGCTCGGGGAGCCCCGCATGTTCAACCTCATGTTTCGTACCTTCATGGGCCCGGTCGAGGACCAGGGGCATGTGGTCTACCTCCGCCCCGAGACCGCCCAGGGGAGCTACGTGAACTTCCTCAACATCCAGAGCGCGGCGCGCCAGAAGGTGCCCTTCGGGGTGGCGCAGATCGGGAAGGCCTTCCGCAACGAGATCACCCCGGGGAACTTCATCTTCCGCACGCGCGAATTCGAGCAGGCCGAGATGCAGTTCTTCGTGAAGCCCGGCACGGACGAGGAGTGGTTCGAGTACTGGCGCGAGGAGCGCATGGCCTGGCACAAGTCGCTCGGCGTGCGGCCGGAGAACCTCCGCTACCACGAACACGGCCCCGACGAGCTGGCCCACTACGCGAAGCGCGCGCTCGACATCGAGTACCGCTTCTCCTTCGGCTGGAAGGAGCTCGAGGGGATCCACAACCGCACCGACTTCGACCTCGGGCGTCACCAGGAGTACTCCGGCAAGCGCCTCGAATACATCGACACCGGGGCGGGAGAGCGCTTCGTGCCCTACGTGGTCGAGACCGCGGTCGGGGTTGACCGGACCGTCCTCGTGCTCCTGGCCGATGGCTACCGGGAGGAAGACATCGAGGGCGAGCAGCGCGTGGTGCTCGGCCTGCATCCCGCGCTCGCGCCGATCAAGGCAGCGGTCTTCCCCCTCGTGAAGAAGGACGGGCTGCCCGAGATCGCGACGAAGCTCGCGACCGAGCTACGCGAGGCGTCGATCCCCTCCTTCTACGACGAGTCGGGTTCGATCGGACGCCGCTACCGTCGGCAGGACGAAGCCGGGACCCCCTGGTGCATCACGGTCGACGGGCAGACCGCCGAGGACGGCTCGGTGACGATCCGCGACCGCGACTCCCTCGAGCAGGTGCGCGTCGACGCCGCCCGCGTCCGCGACTGGATCCGCGAGCGCCTCTGACGCGCCCCGCCGGGGTCCGCGACCGGAGCCACGAGCGTCGGAAGCGCACCGCCCGGGTCCGCGACGGTCGCACTTGCAGGACGGTGGGCAGGACACATACGTTGTCGCGCGATGAACCCGATGCCCCCCTGTTCGGGGGCATGACGGGACCCTTGCTCTCCACCGCTGCCCGCGAGCGTCCGATCGTGACACCTGTTCTCGCCGGCCTGGCCGGCACTCTCATGGGGGGGGCCGCCCTGCCTGCGGACTCGATCTGCCGACAGGTCACCGGACCCCGCCCGAAGATTGGCGGAGTCCCGCCTGCCTTCTTCCCGGCTCCCTCCGGCGCCTTTCAGTCTGCGGTGATGGTCGTGTTGCTGGGCTTGAGCATGGCGATCGCTCCGGGTGCGGGGTTCGCGGGGCTCGCGGCGCAGCAGGAGCAGGGCGATGTGGAGCTGCAGCTCGTGGCCTCCTTCCTGAGCACGGTGGGGCAGGACGATCGGAGCTTTTCGACCGGGATCCTGCAGGCGAAGGGTGGCTATTTCCTGACCGACCGGGTCGAGGTGGGGGCCTTCCCGAGCGTGGTCTTCACGCGGACGCGGGTGCGTGTCGGAGGCGTCTGGCTCGAGGAGTCCGAGACGAAGATCGGGTTCGGGGTGTTCTCGACGTATTCCTTCCTGGCCGCGGATGCGGCGACGGTGCCCTATCTGGGGGGGCAGTTCTACCGGATCGACCTGACGGACGACGACGAGACGGGGTGGGCCGGGGTGAGCGCCGGATTCAAGCACTACCTGAGTCGTTCGACTGCTGTCGACGTGGGTGGCGATGCGTTGCATGGACTGGGCGATGGCGGGGGCATGCTCATCCTCTTCAGGGTGGGCCTCAGTTTTCTCTTCTGACCCGCATGGCGGGTCCGCGTCCGGAGGTGGGACGATGATGGGACAGGCGATCGATCGCAGGCTGCGACGCGGCGTGGGGCTCCCTCTGCTCGGCGCACTTCTCCTTCTCGCCGCGCTCCCGCTCCTCGGGACGCCGGGTGGGCCGGGGGGTGACGGGCTCACTCTCACCCTCTCCGAGGCCCGCCCCCTCGCCCTCGTCCCGACACTCGCCCGCACCCGGATCCTCGCCCACCCCCGCATCATCACCGTCACCCTCCCCCGCACCCGGACCCTCCCCCTCCTTCGCACCCTCGCCCTCCCCCTGACCCTGATCGCGGGGGCCGGGGAACTCGCGGCGCAGGAGGTGGAGGTCCAGCCCGAGGGCACCTTCCGCCTGGAGGGCGCGGTTGCGCGGGTTGCCTTCTCCTCGGACGGGCGTCTGGTGGCCGCGGCCGATGCGCGCGGGGGCCTCGGGATCTGGCCTTCGGCCGGGGGCGATCGGCTGGCCTCGTCCGATGGCCGGGGGGAAGAGCCCTTCCTCCTGGCCTTCCTCGCGGGCGACAGCGCGGTCGTCCGGCTCGATGGCGACGGCGCGGTGTTCGTGCGGGGCCTCGAGGAGGGGGCGGCGGCCGAGGAGGTGGGGCGCGTGGCGCGGCCGGTGCGGGCGGTGCTCGATCCGGCGCGGCGCACCCTTGCGGTGCTGGGTGCGGGCGAGCGGATCGAGTTCTTCGACCTGCCGACGCGGCAGCGGATCCGCGAGATCGACGCGCGGGGGGCGGTGGGTGACCTGCTCTACCTCGGCTTCGATCGGCAGGGGCGGCAGCTGCTCGCGGTGCGCCGCAATGGAGAGGCGACGGCCTGGAACCCGGCGACGGGGGAGGTGATTCGCCGGGTGACGCTGCAGAGCGACGAGCTCCACGGGTCGCGGACGGTGGTGCATGCGGCCGAGGCCGACCGCAATGCGAACATTCTCGTGGCGGCGATCGAGGAGGTGGCGCTTCCGCGGGGGGGGCTGCGGGGGCCGGCGCGCCCGGGCGATCTGGTACGGCGCGACATTCTCCTCGTGCTCGACTGGTACAGCGGGGCCGAGATCCGGCGGGTGCCCGCGCTCGACGGGGTGGTCGAGGTGCTCGCGGTGGGGCCGGGGAACGACCATGCGGTGATCACCCGGAACGAGCGCGTGAACCTGATGGACCTGCGTGCCGGGGAGCGCGGGCCGATGATCACGGCGCCGGGGCCGGTGCGGGCGCTTGCGATCTCGTCCGACCAGCAGCGGCTCGCGATCGGCGCGGAAGGGGGAGAAGTCGCGGTCTGGTCGATGGCGTATCGTGAGCGGACGGTGGCCGATGCGCTGGATGCGCCGCCGGAGGGGGTCGGAAGCCGGTTGCGAATCCTCGGGGAGAGCGCGCCGGCGATCCCGGCGGGGGAGGGGGTGGTGCTTGCCGTGCTCCCCTTTGACGACCGGGACAGCGAGGGGCGGCTCTCGCGGACGGTCGCGGAACTGCTGACGACGCAGCTCGCGAACGTGCCGGGGCTGCGGCTGGTGGAGCGGCTGCGGATTGACGCACTCCTCGAGGAGCAGGATCTGCAGATGCGTGGGATCACCGAGCCGGGCGGGCTCGAGCTCGGGCGGATGCTGAACGCGGACTACGTGCTTCTAGGGAATGTGGGAGCGTCGGGAACGACGCTCACCTTTGGCGCGCGGCTCCTGCACGTGGAGAGTGGCGAGGTGGTGAGCGGCCGGCAGGTGCTCTGCGAGGACTGCCATGCGCGAGACCTCTTCGATGCGATCCATCTCCTGGGGACGGCGATCGCCCGTCCCTGATGGGCGGGTGCTGGGGGAGGCGGGGGCGAGTGGGCGCGCCCCTCGATGGAGCGGCTCAGCGGGTGCGGACGGCCGTGAACATGATCTCGATGCGGCCATCCCGGGGGATCCGTGCTACCTCGACGGTCGCGCGCGCCGGAGGGGCCTCGCCGAAGTACTCGGCGTAGATCGCGTTCATCGCCGCGAATTCCTCGAGGTCGGCGAGGAAGACCTGGCTCTGGACGACGTCGTCGAAGTCGAACCCTGCCGCGCGGAGGACGGCCCCGAGGTTCTCGAGCGCCTGCCGGGTCTCGGCCTCGATCCCGCCTTCGACGATCTCACCGGTGGCGGGGTCCATCCCGAGCTGACCTGCGAGATAGAGCGTTTCCCCGACGAGGATCGCCTGGCTGTAGGGGCCGATCGCTTCGGGGGCGTCAGGGGTGGCGATGACCAGCCGCTCGGTCGCGGCCACCGGGGGCGCCGGGGTGCCGGGAGGCAACGGCTGAAGCTGTCCCGATGCGGTCTCTTCGACGTCGGGCGCGCACGCAGCGAGGAGTAGGTTGGCGGCGAGGATCGCGATGGTGCGGGATGTGCGAGTGGGCATTGGACGTTCCGGTGGGCCTTGGGAGGATAGCGAGCAAAAAAGGTCATAATGGTCATTATGACCATAAAGTCGAGTGGCCGCGGCGGGCCGCTGCTTCCTTTGCAGGTTGCTGACGGTCGGGGCCGGTGCGCTGGGGACCCCGGTTCGGCGGAGGGCGCACGGCGGACCCGGGTCAGGCGGCTCTTTCCCCGATACTATCTCCCGATCCCTCGCCCCGGCTACCCCCGGTCCGTGGATTGGCCAGGCGCTCCCCCTCCACCGCGGGCGACGCCTGCGAGCCCCCGTTCACGCGCCGGTCGTCGCCCTCGAACTGCGAGTCACTTCGACCCGACGCTCTGGCCCGTCGCCCTCCAGCCACCTGGTGCCCTCCCTGCCCCTGCGAGCCGGCCGCCGCACTCCATCGATCGGAGAGTTGGCCATCGGTCGTCGAGTCGCCTGCCGCGCTCCATCGGTCGTCGAGCCGGCCGCCGGACCCCATCGGTCGTGGAGTCGCCCATCGGTCATCGAGTTGGCCATCGCGCGAGAAAACTCCCCAACGACCCGGCTCCGACGAGGGGGCAGGGAAGAAGTCGTGCGCTGGCGAGCAAGAACTCCCCTATCACGAGGTGGGCAGCGCCGGTCCGGGGTAGAACTCCCCCCTCCGAGGGTGACTTCGCCCCGCGCTCTCGAACCTTGGCGTGACTTTGGGGAGTTCTCTTCGCCAGGGGATGGACTGGGGTCAAACGAAGGCAGGAAGGGGCGGCGGCCCCGGGTGTCTTGTGCAGGACACCCGAGGGCGGTATTCATCGCGCCGGCACCGCGAATGGGGACGGCGCTGCCGGGCGGCACTGGTCGGGCAGGACCGGGTGACGACGCTCGACCCGGAGCTACCGGAAGCACCAGTCCCGGAGAATTCCGGGACTGGCTGACAGGAGTCGGCGGTCGTCCAGGGTCATCCGTTCATGCGGGGTAGCTCGGGGGGACCGGATTCGGATAACACCGGTTCCGGCGGGTAGCGCTCATGCTCACGCGAGCCCTCGAGCGACCCTTCCGTCGATCAGGGTCCACCGCCGATTCGGTAGCGCAAGCCCAGCGCAATGTGCGGGATGCCCCATAGCGACTTCAGATCGTCCTCGATCTCACGTCGTTCCGCCTCGAGGTCTTGCTGGAACTGCGGATCATCCGAGATCACACCCGAGACCCGGATGTCGACACCGGGAGATCCGGTCAGGATCACGCCGAGGTCTCCGTATACTTGGAACCTGCCACCGGTGCCCTGCCAGCCGAAGCCGAGGTAGGGTGCGATGGATCGGCCCCAGACCTCCGCCTCGATGCGTCCGACATCTTGCGGGGCGTAGTCGCGGTCATTGAACTCGATGCTGTCCGTGGCGACGGCACTTCCCCGAACGCCGTTCGACACCCGATGAAAGCCGGCCGTCAGGTGGAACGCACCCCCCAACGGAGCATAGTCCACGCTCAGCCGCTGGATGGGGGAGGGCGGCTCCGCCTTCCCCGTCACCTCGTCTTCGTCGAAATCGTAGCTGTAGGGAATCGTTGCAAGGCCCAGGCGAAAACCCAGCTGTGGCATGGGCCGGACGCTGGCTTCGACTCCAATTCCGGTCGTGCCGAGCGTGAGTCCGACAGCGGGCTTGAGTCGCTCCAGAAGATCCTCGTCATTCGCCGTTGCCTCCTGGGCACCGACCCCCGTCGCCAGAAGGGCAAGGAGGGCAAGGGGGGCGAGGGGGGCAAGCAACCATCGCGGGCGTGATCCAGTCCAGGAAGTCATCGGTCTCTCCCGTCAGGGGGAAGGCCCCCCGGGCAGGGCCCTCGCCCCGCCGTCCAAGCCCTCCGTTTCGGCCTTGCGGGCCAGCCGGACGACCCGCGCCTCGGCGGTCCGGTGGGTCCGCAGCTATGGGGGCGTTCCGCTCCGTGTCACCACCGGAAGTGGATCGTGCCCCCGTCACAGTCCTGCTCCATCACTTCGGTCTAGCCCCGTCCCTCACGAGACGGGTGTGCCGTCTGACCCGAGGGGTCCAGTGCCTCCTCGTCGGCGTGCGCCACGAAGGGAACGCCGAAGGTCGGGGCGCTGCACTCCCTGACCGGACCAGTCCCGGTAGAGGGATCCGGTGCGACGCCGTCCGCGATCAGCCCTCGATGCCGAGGAGTTCCACCTCGAAGATGAGCACCCGGTTGGGCCCGATCTGAGGCGGCGCCTGACTCCCGTATGCCAGATCCGAGGGGATCGCCAACTCAAGCTTCCCCCCTACTTGCATCAGCTGGAGTGCCTCGGTCCACCCGGCGATCACCTCGCTGACGCCGAAGACGGCGGGCTGTCCCCGGTCGTAGGAGGAGTCGAAGGTCTCGCCATCGATGAAGGTTCCGCGGTAGTGCACCTGCACCCGGTCGTTGGGGCCGGGGGTGGCACCGTCACCCTCCTCGATCACTCGGTACTGAAGCCCGCTCTCCGTCGTGTTCCACCCTTCCCGCTGAGCGTTCTCGGCGAGGAATGCCTCGCCTTCGGCGCGGTTCTCCTCCGCCTCGGACTCGGCACGCGCCATGGCCTGCTCCTGTGCGCGCATCTGCCAGGCCTGCATCGCCTGCATCGCCTCTTCCGGCGTCATGAGCATGTCCCGGTCTTCCACGGCGTCGCGGATCCCCTGAACGAGGGCATCCACGTCGAGCTCCGCGCCCGCCCCGGCGAGGGACTGTCCGATGTCCATTCCGAAAGCATAGCCAGCGCGGGCATCATCGTCGTCCGGCAGGGAGGTCATCCGAGGGCCGTCAGAGCCATTGCAGGCCGAGAGCGCGAAGATTGCCACGAGGGGCAGGCCGAGGAGTCGTCGAGCGAACATGGAGTGCCTTTGCTGGAGAGCGAAACAGGGTCCGGACGTCGAAGCACCGGTGCATCCGGCCGGACAGACTCTGAACAGAATAACGGATTTCGGGCCGTCTTGCGCCACCCCCCGGCGAACTGCAGCGCAGAAGGGTGCTGTGAAACGGCGGGGCCCGGGCGCTCGTCCGACGCCTGCCAGTGGTCGTCCAGGGGTCGCGGTGCGTCGCCGGGGTGTGCGTCTGGAGTCTGGCGGGCGTGCGTCGTGAGTAGGGCCCGCCTGCGTCGCGAGTTAGCCTGCGACCCGCGGGATCCAGCCACGGTCTGAGCCCGGGACGGCCGTGATGTCCGAACGGGAACAACTCCCCATCGACGAGGTCAGGCCGGGGAAGGTGGGCGAATTCCGTCGCTACGGAACGACACCGCCCCTGGCTCGAGCCTGTCGTCCGGGGGCGCGGGGAGAAGTCCGCCGCTTCCGGCACACTTCTCACCAGCCTCGGCAAGGGTCGGCAGCATCGGGGAGTTCTTCTCGGACCGGAGCCCGCCCATCAACCATTGGGCGGTCAGCGCCCGGGAGGCGAAACGATCAAGGTGTGGAATCACCCGGAATGCGTCCGCCGGCAGCGCTGCGCACCGGCGACAGAGCCACGGACCGACGCAAGGGCCACGAGTCATGCATCAGCCGACGCACAAGTCACCGGTCACGACATACCCAGAGGATGGGCGCGCCGCGGCGCGCCCCCTCATACGGAATGGAGGCGGCGCCTCGAGCGCCGCCATCCTTCCCTGATGTGCCCCGCTTCACGAGCACAGGTGCCTCAGGCAGCAGGGGCCGCGCAAGGGAGGATCTGCGAGTCCAGGAGCGAGTCGCACCCAGGCCGGGACCCGCACCAAGGCCGGGAACCGCGGTCCGCGAGCAGAGCAAGCAAGTAGCTTCACGCAACCGGCACCGTGGAACGAGCATGGCGGGACAGGGAACGCTAAGGCCTGCCTCGCCATCCGAGATCCGACCCCGGCATCGCGGGGCGGGGGCGCACGCTCAGCGATCGAGCAGGCTCTGCGGGAGCGGTCTGTCGTTCCGGCTTCTGGCTCGCCCGCGGGCAGGTATCGTCCCACCCGGACCGACCCGCTCGCCAGCGCCCGCGTGCCAGCGTCGCTCCACCCAACAAGCGATATGCCGCGCCAGCGCAAACGCACGGCCTTCACCCGGACCCAATTGTTTGGGCCCGCGTGCCAGGGTCGCACCCACGCGGAGTCAGTTGATCGCGCCCGCGCGCTTGCACCGCCCCCACCCGGAGCCGGTCGCCTGCCCCCGCGACAGGAAGCCCCCTCGCAAGGGCACTGGCTCAGACCTCCGGGGAGAAGCTCGCGCACAGCGCGGAGAACTCCCCGCAGTCGGGGTGGGCTTCCCCGAGCCCGGGGAGAACCTGCTGGCTCTGGCCAACGTTTCCCCCACGATCTGCCACGGAGCGAGTCGTAGGGGAGTTCTCCTCGCGCGTCGGGGCTGAGACCCATGCCGAGGGCGGATCCGAAGTCGAGTCGGTGCGTCACGGCAGAAGCCACAGCGGCGCGCCGGTCGAGGTTGGGTCCGCGCGTCGGGGCTGGGGCCCATGCCGAGGTCGGATCCGAAGTCAGGGTCGGGGGCGCGCCCGCCCGGGGGCCTCGTCGCGTTGACGGGCGGGTCGATCTTGCCGGAGAGGTGGCACCCGGTCACCGGGCTGGGTATTCTTGGCGCTCGGCGTTACCAGGATCGGCCTGGCCCGTCATGGACTTTCGCACATGGCACCGGCGTCTGATCGGCCGGACCCGGTGCCATCGCAGCGCCTGCTCGTCGAATGACACATCCATCGCACTGAAACCCGGACCTGTCCCATGATACCGATCCGAGCCATCGAGCCCGAGCGCTTCGCCGCACTCCGCGCCTTCTTCGAGGAGGCCGGCTTCACGGCAGAAGGGGTCTGCGCCCGCACCGAGTGCGAGGAGATCTACTCCTTTGTGACGCTCGACGAGGGGCGAAAGCAGTCGGCCGAGGTGAAGGACACGCGCGACACCCTCGTCCGGCTCTTCATGGATTCGTGCTCCCTGGAGCCCTCCCTCGTCGCGGACCACCTCCCCGGGGAGGTGATCTCGGCCCTCGAGGACTCCGGCTTCCTCGAAGTCGATCCAGCCGACTCCGCCCTCGTCCGGGGGAGCGTCCTGCTCTATCCGGTCGAAGGGCTCTGGGTTGCCTCCGACGCCCGGTGGTTGCGGCTCCCCGGGGTGCCTTCCACCCATGTGAACGAGCCGCCGGACGACGTGGTGTACCCGGCGATCACCTGGAGCGGGCGCACCTACCAGCACCTTCTCTCCCGGCGGCCGGCGGAGCGGGTGCTCGAACTCTGCTCGGGCACGGGAATCGCGGCGCTGATGGCGGCACGGCGTGGCGGGCACGCATGGGCGGTCGACATCACCGCACGCTCGACCGCCTTCGCCCAGGTCAACGCCGCGTTGAACGGGCTGGAGAATGTGACGGCCCTCGAGGGGGACCTCTACGGGCCCGTCCGGGGCATGGAGTTCGACCTGATCGCGGTGCATCCTCCGTACGTGCCCTCGCCGGACAACCGGGTGGTCTACAGCGACGGGGGTGAAGATGGGGAGAGCATCACCCGAAGGGTGGTCGGCGAGCTCTCCGGCCAGCTCGCTCCGGGGGGACGGCTCTACTGCACCTGCGTTCTCTCGGACCGCAAGGGCAAGCCGGTCGAGGCTCGGGTGCGGGAGTTTCTGGGTCCCGATGAAGGAGCCTACGACGTGGCTTGGGTGTGCGGCCCACGCATGGAGCCCCTCGAGAACCTCGTTTCGCGCCTCGACCGCGGGAACCTCACCATCGAGGGGGCGGCGATGCTCCACCGCCTCTTTCGTGAGCGCGAGGTCGAGGCGCTCGTCGGGGGCACCCTCGTGATCGAGCGGGTTGCAGACGCCCGGCCGGCCTTCACGCTCCGCCGGCGGGTGGGTGACGAGTTCCACCGCGACTGGCTCGAGTGGGCCCTCCGATGGGAGGCCGCGGCATCCGACCCCGGACTCGTCGCGCGTGTCTTCGAGAGTCCTGCGCGACTGCCCGACTGGGTTCGCCTGCACATGGTCAACCGTCTACATCGGGGAGGATGGCAGGGAGAGGAGGCCCGAATCGTCACGCCTCTTCCCTTTCCCTTCTCCTGGGATGCGGCGCCGGAGGCACTGCAGTTCCTGGCCGCGTGCGACGGGAGTCGGACCGTGCGCGAACTGCTGGGTGCGCTACAGGCAGAAGGCGTCCTCCCTCCCGATGTCCCCCCGGAGCAGTTTGCCACCCTCGTCACGCAACTCGTCGGGTCCGGTGTGCTCGAGGTGCCGGAGTTCCCGCATCCGGCGCGTCCGGAAAGCTCGGTTGGGTGGCTGCGGCCGGGGGCGAAGGGGTGAGGAGCGCGAGGGAACGCCAGGCCGGCGGGCCGGCGTGGGTCTCCGGGGAGTGCACATGAGGGCGCTCGTGGTCGGGTCGACCGGCCTCGTGGGCCGGCATCTCGTGCGCCAGCTCCTGGCCGAGCCCGGGGTCGACCTCGTGCGGTCGTTTCAGCGCCGCTCCACCGGGGTCCAGGTCGGAGGTCGGCGGGCCGACGAGGAGCTGGTGGACTTCGAGGCCCTCGACGAGTGGAGCGAGCGCCTCCAGGGCGATGTTCTGTTCTCGGCCCTGGGAACCACGCGGCGTGCCGCCGGGAGCCAGGAGGCGCAGTACCGGATCGACCATGATTACCAGGTGGGGGTGGCGCAGGCCGCTGCCCGGAACGGGGTGCCGGTCCTCGTGCTCGTCTCCTCGATCGGGGCGGATCCCGGCGCGCGCAGCTTCTACATGCGCATGAAGGGCGAGATCGAGGAGGCGGTCGCGAAGCTGCCCTTCGAGCGGGTCCACCTTCTGCGCCCGGGGATTCTGGATGGGCCCCGCGGCGAGGTTCGCCTCGGCGAGCGAATGGGACTTGCGGTAGCTCGGGTTCTCGCCCGGCTCGGTGCGCCCGCGGGAATGCGACCCTTCCATGCCGATGTGGTGGCAGGCTTCATGGTGGAGTGCGCCCTCGCGCCGAGTGCCGGCGAGGTGGCCTCCGACGGCGCCAACGGCCGGGGGGAGGACTCGCGCGGAATATCCGGGGACCATCCCACTGCGAGACGCGACCCGGAGGAGCCCTTCGCTCAGCCCCGGCTCGCAGGACCCCGCGTCTTCCGACACGAGCCCGACGAAATCCTCGCGCTGCGCGGGGCGGCCCGCTGACGGTCCTGGTTCCGGACGAGCCCTGGTCCAGCCGGTCTTCCGGACCGGGGGCCACCCCGCCCGAGGGCGGCTACCGCACCCGGTTGCCCGCGGTCCAGACGCTGTGGATCGTACGCGTGTTCCGGATGTCGTCGCGCGGGTCACGCTCCAGGACGACGAAGTCGGCCCAGACCCCGCGCTCGATCGTTCCGATGATCCCTTCCATCCCCATGCAGCGGGCGGCTCCTCCAGTGGCGGAGACGATCACATCGGCCGGGGCCATCCCACCCTCGACCATCATCTCCATCTCGACGTGCTCGAAGTAGCCCTGCCAGCGGCCGGTGGGGCCGGTGTCGGTCCCCATCGCGATCCCGACGCCCGCTTCGTGCAGGCGCACCATGTTCTCCTTCGCAAGAGGAAGCGCCTCGCGCCACCGCTGCGCACCTGGGCCCTCGGCGGCCGCCTGGCGCTGGGGCGTGAGGAAGGCCTCGAGGTCATCGGGCGCCGAGCGCTCCAGGAAGAAGGGGTCGTCGAAGAAGTCCGGCCGCTCAGCGTAGACGAAGGTCGAGAGCTCGCGGGTGAGGGTGGGCACGAGGCAGACCCCGCGCTCCCGCATCCCCTCGATGAGGGGGGTGTCGACGGGGAGGTCGCGCACGCTGTGGGCCAGGAGCCGGGCCCCCGCCTCGAGGACCCCGCGCGCGTCCTCGAGCTCCTCGATGTGGACGGCGACCGGCATCGAACGGGCGCGGGCGGCCTCGATCACCGCCGGGTAGGTGTCGCGGTTCCGCTGCGCATTCACATGGATCTTGACCCAGTCCGCGCCCATCTGGGCGACACGCCGGACTTCGTCGGCAGCGTCGGCCGGGGACGAGGGGGTGAGGCTCGGCCCGGTCACGAAGAGTCGCGCGCGCGTGCGATCCGGGCTCCAGCGCTCGTCCCGGGGGTCCTCCGCCTCGTCGCCCAGGCTGAAGACGGTCGTGATCCCGTAGTGCGCGTAGATCTCGAGCTGTTCTCCGACGTCGGAGCGGTCGCCCGTGCGGCCCACATGCCCATGCGTGTTGATGAACCCCGGCAGGAGGAAGCGCCCCTCGAGATCGACCACCTCCGCTTCGGGCGGAAGGGTCACCTGACCCCTCGGGCCCACCTGCGAGATCACCCCGCCGCGGACGAGGACGACCCCGTCGTCGACGAGGGGCCCGCCGGTGCCGTCGAGGATGCGGGCGTTCGTGAAGGCGATGGGAGCGGGGGCGCTCGCAGGGACGGCTTCATCAGCTACTGCGCTCTCCGGAGTGGTATCGGCACTCGGCCCCGAGCATGCGGCGGTAGCCATGGTCAGGAGGCAGAGGGTCGCCGCAGCGAGCGCGGTCCGTGCGATGAGCGGGCGGGCTGTGGTGGGCCGGGTGATGGATCCGACCAGGAGCGTTCGATCGGAGCGGTCCGTCAGATGGGCGGCGGATGCCGGCATGGGGTCTCCACGTCTGTGGTCGAGGCCGTGCTGATTCGCTGAGACCTACCCGGAAGCTGAGGGAAGGAGCCGGGAAGAACAGGCCGCTGCCATTCGTTCGTCGAGGGTGCGGGTTCCCTGCTCCGCTGGCGCTTCCCGGTACCCCGTGGGGGGGAGTAGTCCCCTACTGGCGTGGTCGTGGCTTGAGCGTGGGGAGTAACCGCCGTCCTGGGGGAAGAACGTCCCACTGGGCTTCGATCTGGCATGATCCGTGATGAGAAGCTCCTCGTTTTCGAGTCAGTTCGGCCCGGGGCGCGGAAGAGCCTGGCAGGATCGGGGACTTCTTCTTTCTTGGGGGGCGCATGAGCGCCCCTCCTTCTTGGCATCGCGGGACTGACCCATGCGGCCATGGCAACGCCCTTCTCGTGGTGCGAACGTTCGCGGACAGGAGCCCTTCACCAGCCTTTTGGAGCGACTTCGCTGAACCATGACCAGGCAGGCGCGACGTGAAACGACCATCTGACGCGATCATCGGCGACCTGGCCCGTTCGCAGCATGGCCTCGTGACACGGCGGCAACTGCTCGAAGCCGGGGTGAGCGACAGTGTCCTCTATCGGAGGGTCGCGAAGGGACTTCTTCGGCGCGTACAGCGGGGAGTCTATCAGGTAGGCCCCGTGACTGCGCCTCTTGCGCCGCTGATGGCCGCCTGTCTGGCGTGTGGGCCGGGCTCAGTGATCAGCCACGGGAGCGCAGCTCGCCTCCACGAGCTGGCACCGGGCGTGCCTTCACCCGACGTGGTGCATGTGAGCATCGCGGGCAGGGACGTGCGCTCGCGCATCGGATTGCGAACACATCGACTGGCGGACCTCCCGAAAAATGAGGTCACCTGGATCGAGGGCATCCCGGTGACGACCCCGGCTCGCACCGTCGTGGATCTCGCGTCAAGCGCGGGTCGACGGCAACTCGAGCAGGTCTCGGCAAGGGCCGAACGAGAGGGGAAGGCGACCCGGGATCAGGTCTTGCGGGTTGCGAGGCGCCGACCTCGTCGCCCCGGCGTCGCGACCCTGATCAGTCTCCTGGAATCACAGGAGGAGCTTGCTCTGGCGGAGTCGGAGGCGGAGGAGCGCGTGCTGCGGATGGTCCGGGAGGCGGAGCTCGACGAGCCGGAGTTGAACGTGTACGTGGAGGGGTTCATGGTGGACTTCCTCTGGCGGAAGCAGGGGCTCATTCTCGAGGTCGATGGCTTTCGCTACCACAGCACTCGGGTGAGCTACGAGAACGACCGCCGCAGGGACGCTGTTCTCACCGGTGCAGGCTATCTCGTGGTTCGCCTGACTTGGCGTCAGATCACGGCGAAGCGGGACCCGACCCTCGTCGTGATCGTGCGTGCACTCCAGCAGGCCGAGGCGAGGCGACAGGGCTGGTGGGAATCAGGGAGGCACGGGTCGGGGCCGGGCTCCGGTTCCGGCTCCAGCTCCGGGGGAGGGGCGGGACGTGCCGGACCTGGGCCGGCCTCTGGACGAAGGCGAGGACGGAACGGGGCGGGGGAACCGCGCCGGGGCATGCCTCGAGGGGCCGGTCGGCACCCGATCTGCGCGATCGCGGACCCGTCAGGGGCGGAAGCGGTATCAAACGAAGAAGCTTGTCACACCTGGTTCGAGCGGAGTCCAACGTGCAGTTCGTCTTGCCTATCCTTGCCGCAGCGGCCCTGGTCGGATCGACCGTCATCGCTCTGCCGACCCTTGTCGTCGAGTGGGCGAGCCGAAGTTCCCCTCCAGTCCTCTTCCACTTCCCAACGGAAGAGCCGGTTCTCGCGCTCACGATCGACGATGGTCCCTCCGAGGCGACGAACGAAATCCTGGACGTTCTCGCCGAGCACGATGCCCGAGCCACTTTCTTCCTCATCGGGGAGAATGTCGAGGCGAAGCCCGAGATCGTGCATCGCATTCTGGCAGAGGGACACGAACTCGGGCATCACATGATGAAGGACCGACCCTCGAGGGCCATGGAACAGGACGACTTCGAGGCTCGCTTCAGGGAGATGGACCTGATTCTCGACCGCTTCGGGGGGACGGCCTTCTTTCGACCGGGATCCGGATGGTACAACGATGAGATGGTTGGATTCGCGGCAGAGCAGGGGTACATCACCGTCCTTGGTTCGGTCTACCCCTTCGATGCGACCATTCCATGGACCGGGTTCATCGCCTGGTACCTCCGCCAGCACATGGGTCCCGGGGACATCGTAGTGCTCCACGACGGCCAGCAACGGGGAGAGCGGACCGCAGAAGTCCTCCGGCGTGTCCTCCCGGAGCTTGCGGAACGGGGTCTCCGGGTCGAGACCCTGACCGGGCTGAGCGAGCAGGTGCAGCCGCGCTGACGTCCGGATCCGGACGAGAGGGACGACCCGGGTCCTCGGAGTCTGGCCCGGTCGAACGGACGCCCGCTCCGACAGGAGGAACCGGGTGCAGTGGGCCGCACGACCGGGACTGCAGGGTGCCTATGCCTGGTGTGCTGGCGCCGGGTCGACGGGGCCGGGTTCACGGGGTGCCTTCCTCACGCCGAAGATCCCCCTGATTCCGGGGATGGTGCCGACGACTTGCAGTACGAGGAGGGTGCCGGCGAAGGCGATCCCGAGAAGGGCGGGGAACTTGAGCCAGACACCGACCGACCACTGAACGATGTAGAAGGCAACGACCACGATCACCGTCTGGTGGAAGACGTAGAACGGATAGACACGGTCGCCCCAGTACCGGAGAAAGGGTGAGCTGTGGGAGAGCCAGTGGTGGGCGGCTCCACTGAGGAACACGATCCAGGCCCAGCTCGAGAGCGTGAAGCCGACCCAGAATACGACGAAGTTGAGGGAGGGCTCGGAGGGAATGCGCGCGTAGACATCGCCTGGCAACGCCCACACCATGAGAGCCGCCGTCGTGATGAGGGCGAGGGGAGCTGCGATTCGCCAGTCGCGGGCAAGGGCACGCTCGAAGCGGGGCTCGAGCATGACGGCAAAGCCGGCGAGGTAGACGGGGAAGAACCAGGCGTGCGTAGCCCAGTCGCCCACGAGGGCTCCCGTGGTCTGAGGAAAGTACGGCCGAAGCAGGAGCTGCCCGGCTGCCAGGGGGACGAAGAGCCAAAGGATGCTTCCTCTGTGGGAGAGGGCCGCGGCGAGTCTGCGGAGGTAGTAGCGGGCTCGGGGTCTCTGCATGATGCCGAACACGGGGAGTGCTGCGAGGGCATAGGCGAAGAGGTAGGCGAGGAACCAGAGGTGGCCGTACGACAGGTTGCCCTCGGGGAAGAAGCCCTCGGTGAAGAAGTGCGGGTAGAACGCGAGGTAGCTCCCTTCGAACTCTCCGCGGGAGACGCGGCGCAGGTAGAGTTGGGGGGGGACGACGAGGACCGACCCGACGATGAGCGGGATGAGGAGCTTGAAGACGCGCTCGCGCAGAAATCGGTCGAAGTTGCGGCGGCGCAGGGCGAACCATGCGCTCTGGCCCGCCAGGAAGATGAAGAGGGGCATGATCCAGGTGGCCATGCCGACGGTGAAGAGGCCGAGTGCCTGGCTGGGCTCGGGGTCGGCGATGTGCCAGTCGTCGATCGGGCTGAAGACCTGTGCCGAATGCGTGATGAAGACGAGAAGGACCGCGAGGACGCGCATCCAGTCGATGTCGCTTCGACGTTGCATCGGGCCGGTCACCGCGGGGCGTTCGTTCCCGGGGGGGCGGGTGTCTCGGGACGATCCGGCTTCGAGCGCAGGGACGGCCTCCGGCCGATGCTGTGGCTTCGTGCGGTGCGCAGGGCAAGAGCGGCTACGAGTACGAGCATTCCGACGGCGGTCCACGCGACGAGCGGCGCTTCGTCGCGCCGTGCGAGAGCGATTCCCGCGAAGGCCCAGACGACGGAGGCCGCGACCCAGGGGTTGGCCAGCGATCGGAAGGTGAAGATGGCAACCCCGGCACCGACCATCGTGAGGAGCGCTGCCCAGAGGGCGGGCGTGAGGGGGGCTCCGCCCCAGCCGATGTGGACCCCGAACACGGTGGCGTTCACGAGGGTGGCGACGAGGACCCAGCCGAGGTAGATGCCGAAGGTGGCGCGGGCAAGGTGCAACGCAGCGGTGTGCGTGGGATCGGGTATGGGCCGCAAGAGCTTGTGGTTGAGCACGAGAAGGCTCACCAGGAGTGCGGCCATCACGACGAGGGAGAGCGTGACCAGCTGATGGTGCCAGGCGAAGAGCCAGCCGGCGTTCAGGACGGATGAGGTCGCGAAGGCCGGAGCGAGGCGTCGGCCGAGTGGAGCGCCGCTCGGAAGGAACTGGACGATGCACCAGGCTCCGACCAGCAGGTAGATGACGCCCCAGATCGCAAAGGTGACCCCTGCCGGTACGAACAGGTTGGGGTAGAGAGCCGACAATTCCCCGGTTGTCCTTCCGCCCAGAGGGAGCCGATTCGCGAGGCCGTTGACGAGCAGCGCTCCTCCGAAGGCAAGGGCGGCGGCGATTCGGGGAGCCACGCCATTCGTCCCGAGTGCGTGGCCCTGGGGGTGCCCCGGGTGACTGGAGAATGCAAACACGATGGCCTGGGCGCGAGGGACTCTGGGTGAGCATCCTTCTCGGGTCCGGCTTGCTGGTCGTGTGGTCCGGAGAAGGGTGCCGAAGCTAGGGCAGGGGTCATGCGGCGACAAGGCGGCACCGGGCGGGCGTCAGGACCCGCGGGGGGCACCAGCTCTTGCCTTCGGCGAAGACGACCGTTCGTCGATGGTACCCGCTCCGGGTTCTACTCTGTTCCGAGGCCCCCTTCGGTCTTGATGGTCGTGTTCCGGTCGTGTTCCGGTCGTGACGCGCGACGAAGAACTCCCCAAGTAATGAGGGCGGGGCCCGCACCGGGGGACTTGCTCGCCGTCTGGCGGCCAATTCTTCCCGAGCCATGGGGAGGGTTGTGCCCGGCTGGGACCTTCTGCTTCGTGGGGGCAGAGTTCTTTCCCCGCTTGCCGGCAAGGGCGACTTTCAGGGGAGTTCTTCTTTGTGGGGGCTCGTCTCCCGCCCGCCCGGAGAGGGGCGGTTGGGCGAGGTGGAGCGGCGTCGCAGGACCCGACCCCCGGTCCTCGGACGTATGCCCGATGACCCGATCCACCAATTCATGCTTTTCCGACGTCAGGAGGCCTCGTCGATGCCCGTCCTTGAGCCCATTCTTCAACCTGCATCCACGCCTTCCCGCAGCGGGCTCCGGCGCCTGCCGCTCGTCTTTCTCCTGGGGCTCGCTCTCACCCCGGGATGGGGATGCGCCACGCCCTCCCCGCCCGACCTGACTACCATCGAGTATGCGCCGGCACTTTCGATCGACCCCGCGGCGATGGACGAGCGCGAAGACGGCCTACTGCTTCGCGACACCTCGCAAGGAAGCGGCGCAGCGGCCAGTTCTGGCGACGAAGTCGTGATCCACTACCTCGGCTTCTTCCCCGATGGCACACTGTTCGACTCCTCGCTCGAGCGAGATGAGCCAGTACGCTTCCAACTGGGACAGGGCGTCGTCATCCCCGGCTGGGAATCGGGGATCGTCGGGATGCGCCCCGGAGGACGGAGACTTCTCGTGGTTCCGCCACAACTCGCGTACGGCCGGTCGGGGATCCCCGGGCATGTCCCGCCGAACCAGGTCCTGGTCTTCGAGATTCGCCTCCTGGAACTGTATTAGAAGGCTCCGTGGGATCCGTAGGGCCGGCCCACTCCCCGGGGTTTTGTGTGGCCGACCTCGGCTGGGCACCAGAGTCGGGACGGGCTCGGCGTCAGGGCCCGAGCGCATTCACCCCACCTTACACCCTTCGCTTGCGTCGCACCGGACGTGCGGATAAGATTAAAAATACGAGGCTTTCTGTTGCCCCCTGTCACCGCGGTGGGGGACATTCCGATCTGAATGCAGACCCCGACCCGCGGAGAGGAGAAAGGCCATGAACCACTCACCTCCACGAACTCGCGGCTCGGCCGCCTCGTTGATCACGATCGCTGGCGCGCTCACCCTGACTACCGCGCTCGCCATTACCCCGGTTCCTGCTCTCGCCATTCCTGCCCACGAGGGCTCCCTCTCGCTCGAAGGCTCCCAGCACCTCTCCCTGAACGGAGCCGTCCTCGATCGGGCGGAGTCCAAACTGCTCGCCCTGCGCAAGTGCCCGCTCCTCTGGGACCAATTCCCCGACGCACCCATGACGGGCCTGGTCGTGGACGGCGTGCTCGTGTCAGAGGGCCATTCCGCGGTCCGCAGCCTGATGGTCCCGGGTGCGAACGCGCCCGGCGCCGAGCACCCCTGGGGCCGCATCCTCGAGGCTCGCCTCATGTGCGGAGAGGAACTCTACGACCGGACGGGCATCGCCGTGCGGAACCATGCCATCGTCATCCACACGGAGGAAGGCCCCGTCGCCCCCGTCATCACGTTCCTTTCCGAGCTCGCCGAGCGTCAGCAGGCTCACTTCGAGGTCCACGGGCGTTTCGCGGACACCCCGACCGAGCTCGATTGGGTGCCCGAAGCAGACACCCGCTCCATCACGATCCTCCTGAGCAACGAGGCGCTCGGATGGACCGCGATTGCGGTGGTCGAAGGCTACCCGTCAACCTGCGGAGTCTTCGGCGGTTCCGCCGCGCCGCTCGCCGCCCGCGCCACGGAGAACACGCCGCTGTGCCCCGTGGCGCGGCGCTGACCTGACCGAGTGGGGGAGGCGGGCCGTAAACCACCGCGGCCCGAAGAGGGAAGCGGCATCGGCTCCGCCCGCTGCTGGGGGGAGAGGTCGAGCGGGACGCCAGGCGGCGACGCAGTAGCCGAGCCGCCAACACGCCCGATCCGGACGGAGGGCACACCTCGCCTCGGACCGAGGATCGACCATGATCTCTTCGACCATCCTGATGGCTGCGTCCCAGGCCTTCGCGGAGTACGTCTCTGCGGAGGAGCTCTCTCGCGCCTTTGCACGCCTTCCCGGGCAGCTTCGGGAGACCGCCGCGGCCCATCCCCTCGAGACCGCGCTCCTCGTCGGGGCACTCCTCCTCGTGGCTTTGCTCGTCTCGCGGAGCGCCTCGGCGTGAAATCGGCACTTCGGGGACGTCAGGCGTTCCTCAGCCGACGCCCCAGAGATGCCCCGTGTGCACATCCTTGCCCTGCAGCTTGAGGTAGTAGAAGAGTTGTCCCTTGTGCTGCCCGAGATGCCAGATCATCCCATTCAGCTGCTGGAAGAGAGTCAGCTCGGGCCCGCCCCAGGGTGCCACGATCCGCTCCCCGAGAAGGCGCGCGTCGTCGAGCCCTGCGAGAACCTCGAGGGCGAGCGCCCGGTCGGCTTCGAGCAGGTCCTGCGCCTCGGCCACGCTCATGACCGTCGGCATCTTCTCGGCCGGCGGGAGCATCTCCTCCGGGGGAAGGTCGTCGATGTGCTCCCCCTCGGGGAGTCCCCAGTCACCGTTCGCGAACCCGTTCAGGCAGTAACCGCAGGCGTTGGTGCAGTGGTGGAGGAGCTGGCCGACCGTCATCCAGTTCGTCCCGGTGGCCGGCTTCCAGTCGAGGTCGTCCACGAGGCCGAACAGACCTTCCGTGGCAGCATACACGGCAAGGGCGTCTTCCCGCAGAAACGAGGCGAGTGACATGGCGGTGTCTCCGGATGGGGGTGGCGATTGATCCTGCACGCGCCACCGAATGGAGCCCGAATCCAGGCGGCCCGCAAGGGGTGCCAGCCGATCGCCGTCTTCGGGCACCCGACTCGCCCCGCACCTTCCGGGCCCTGCCGGTGTAGGGCACCCGCACCGCGGCGGCGCCGGAAGGGGCCCCCGTAGCCACCAGGGCAGACCAGCCGCGACCCACTACCGCCCAGCACCCCATCCCATGCGCTCCCCCTTCCTCCTGCCCGGCTTCGTCGGCCTCATGCTCCTGGCGGGAGGAGCGCTCCAGTGGTTCCCCGATCCGGCCTCTCCCTGGCGCTGGCTCCCCTTCGGCCTCGCCTACCTCGTCGGCGGAGGCCCCATCGCGCGTGACACCTGGGCCGCCCTCCGCGAGCGCCGCCTCTCGATCGACTTCCTCATGGGGGCCGCGGCCCTCGGCGCGGCCGTCGTCGGCGAGCCCTTCGAGGGCGTCGTCCTCATCTTCCTCTTCAGCCTCTCCAACGCCCTCGAGGCCATCGCGCTCGGCCGGACCCGCCGCGAGGTCGAGGCGCTCATGGACCTCCGCCCCGACGAAGCCACCCTACTCGCCCCCGACGGCAGCGACGGACGAAGGGTCCCCGTCGAATCCCTCTCCCCGGGCGACCGCGTCCGCGTCCGGCCGGGCGAGCGCGTCCCCGCCGACGGCCGCGTCCTCGACGGCACCGGCGAACTCGACCAGTCGGCCATCACCGGCGAGGCCGTCCCCGTCCGCCGCGGCCCCGGCGACGAGGTCTTCGCCGCCACCATCCTCTCCGGGGGCGCGCTCGTCGTCGAAGTCACCCGCCCCGCGCACGAGACCCTCCTCGCCCGCATCATCCAGCTCGTGGAGGAAGCCCGCGCGAACCGGGCCCCCGCCCAGCACTTCATCGACCGCTTCGCGCACCCTTATACCCTCGGCGTCGTCGGCGCGACCCTCCTCATGGCCACCATCCCCGTCCTTCTCGGCACCCCATGGGAGGAAGCCTTCTACCGCTCGATGACCCTCCTCGTCGTGGCCAGCCCCTGCGCCCTGATCATCTCCACTCCGGCCGCGATCCTCTCCGGCATCGCGAACGGGGCGCGCCACGGGATCCTCTTCAAGGGCGGAGCCTACCTCGACCGCGCAGGGACGATCGACACCCTCGCCTTCGACAAGACCGGCACTCTCACCATCGGCCATCCCGTCCTCCTCGACTTCGTCACGCGAGAGGAGCTGGGGCGCGAGGAGCTGGGGCGCGAAGAGCTCGGACGCGCGGGGCCGGGGCGCGAGGGGCTCGGCCGAGGTCAGGGCGGCCACGAGGAACTCGGGCGGGGTCAGGGCGGCCCAGGTGCGCCGGTGGGCGAGGAGGTCGGAAGCGCGGGGCGGGGTGCCGGGGCAGGCACGCGGGACGAGCTCGGGCCGGGGGCGGTCGCGCGCGCCAAAGGACGAGACGGGGAGCTGTCACGGGGCGGGCCCGGCGGCGACGCGGCCGGCGGGGAGGGGAGGGGCCGGGTGCCTTCCTCCCGAAGCGGGGACGATGCGGCGGGGCGCGAGGCCCGGATGCTGCGGCTCGCGGCCTCGCTCGAGCGGAACTCCGAGCACCACCTCGCGCGCGCGATCCTCGCGGCGGCAGAAGAGCGCGGACTGGCCCCGCTCCCCGTCGAGGGGTTCGAGGCGATCCCGGGCGAGGGCGTTCGAGGGCGCGTCGAGGGGGTCACGGCCTGGGTCGGCAACGAGACGCTCGCGGAGCGGGCAGGGGTGCGCCCCGGCGCCGCGCTCCGAGGCTGGCTCGCCGAGGAGACCTCGCGGGGCCGCTCCGTGGTCTTCGTGGGTGCGGACGGGACGATCCTCGGTGCCCTCGCCTTCGGCGACCAGCTCAAGCCGAACGCGGAGGCCGCGATCCGGCACCTGAAGGACGAAGGGGTGCGGTGGATCACCGTCCTCTCCGGCGACCACCCCGATGCCGTGCGCGCGGTCGCGGCGACCCTAGGGGTCGACGAGGTGAAGGCCGGGCTCCTCCCGCACGAGAAGGTCGAGGCCGTGCGCGCCCTCGCCGGACGCTCCCGCGGCGTCGCCATGGTCGGCGACGGGGTGAACGACGCCCCCGCGATGGCCGCCTCCGACCTCGGGATCGCGATGGGCGCGGCGGGCACGGATGTGGCGATCGAGACGGCGGATGTCGTCCTCATGGGCGATGACGTCTCGCGCGTCGACTACGTGATCCACCTCGGGAAGCGCGCCCGCCGGGTGGTGCGCCAGAACGTCTGGTTCTCGGTCGGGTGGATGGCCTTCCTCGTCCTCGTCACCGTGACGGTCGGGATGCCCCTGAGCCTCGCCGTTGTCGCGCACGAGGGGAGCACCCTCCTCGTCGCGCTGAACGGGCTCCGCCTCCTCGGGGGCCGACCGCACCCGCCGACATGACACTGCGCCCCGCGGGTTACCGATCCCATGCGCCCTCCGCCCTCACGATGAACCCGACCCTCCGGCTCCTTCGGCACCCCCCTTTCCGCAACGCGTACATCGTGCGCGGGATCGCGGTGTGGGCGGGCTTCCGGCTCGTCGCGCTCTTCTTCCAGATCCCGCACCCGAACCCGGTCGAGAAGGCGCTCATCCTTGCGGTCACCGGCGCCGCGGTCTTCCTCGATGCGCGCCGCCGGGGCGAAGACCTCTTCCTCGGCAACCTCGGGATCCCGGGCCGCGCGATCGTCGCCTGCGCCCTTGCGATCCCCCTCGTCCTCGAGCTCCTGGTCCTGTGAGGAAGACACCCGGCGACCAGCCGCCCGAGAGGGAGCCCGCCGCCCCCGGGCTTCCGGCCACGCGGCCAACGTCGCCCGGGCCCGCTGCTCCTCTGCGGGAGGGCGACTCCGGGGCCGCCGCTTCTCCGCGTCAGCCCCGTCCCGCGCCGAAGTCAGCCGGCTCGCGGCCCGCGGGAGGGGCGCCCCTTCTCGAGGTCGATTCCGTGGGGAAGAGCTTCGGGCGCAAGACCGTTCTCAAGGCGGCCTCCTTCCACGCGGTGCCGGGGCGCGTGACTGCACTCATGGGGCGCAATGGCGCGGGGAAGACGACGCTCTTCCGGATCGCGGTGGGGCGGGTGCGCCCCGAGCAGGGCCGGGTCTCGTTCCGGGGTCGCGCGCTCGCGCGCCCGACCCTGGCGGCCCTCGCGCGGGAGGGGCTTCTCTACGCCTCGCAGGAGACGGCGCTGACCCGCTTCTTCACGGTGGGCGACCACCTGGAGGCGATGGCGCGGGCCTTCGGCGGTGCGGAGCGGGTGGAGGAGACGGTGGAGCTGATGCGCCTCGGGCCCTTCCTCACGCGGCGACCGGGGCGGATCTCGGAAGGGGAGCGGCAGCGGACGGTGCTGGCGCTGGCGCTCGTCCGGACTCCGGCGTGCGTGCTCCTCGACGAGCCCTTCGCGGGGACCGCGCCGCGCGACCGGCCCCTGGTCGCGGAGGCGATCGGGCGGCTGCGGGAGGGCGGGGCGGCGATCGCGATCTCGGGCCACGATGTCGACGACATCTTCGGGGTGAGCGACGAGATCATCTGGGTGACGGCGGGAACATCGCA
Source organism: Gemmatimonadota bacterium (assembly GCA_007125125.1). Lineage (GTDB taxonomy): Bacteria > Gemmatimonadota > Gemmatimonadetes > Longimicrobiales > Gaopeijiaceae > SLDT01. Next base: position 28,362 of record SLDT01000157.1, read on the forward strand.
CTGGATCGGGGCGCCGGCGGAGGCCCTGACCCACGACCAGTTCCGGCGCGAGTACCTCGGGCCCGGCCGCGGGCGCAGTCCCAGCTCCGGCCTCGGCTCCAGCTCCAGCTCCAGCTCCGGGCGAGCGGGGGCGGGGGGCACGTAAGGGGCGGCTTCCGGACGGGCCAATCCGAACGGTGGTGTCGAGCCCGGGCGAGCGGGGGCGGGGGGCATGCAGGGGGTGGCCCCCGGCTATTCCCCGCCACTCCGGACCATGGTGTCGGGCCCGGGCGAGCGGGCCCCGTCGCGCTCTGGCGCCTCAGCCAGTAAGGGGCTCAGGGAGGTCTCCTCCCCAGCGGAGGAGGCGCATGCCGAAGAGGGTGACGACGAGGGTGGCGCCGACATCGGCCATCACGGCCATCCACATGGTCCCGAGTCCGGCGAGGACCAGGAGCATGAAGACGGCCTTGATCCCAATGGCGAACCAGACGTTGACCTTGACGGTCCACATCGCGGCGCGGGCGAGACGAAGGGTGCGGGGGAGGAGCCGGAGGTCGGCGCCCATGAGCGTCACATGGGCCGCCTCGCGCGCCTGGTCCGTGCCCCCGAGATCTCCACCGACGGCGATGCCCACGTCGGCCATGGCGAGGGCAGGGGCGTCGTTGATTCCGTCGCCGACCATGGCGACCGGCCCGTGGCGGGAGCGGAGCTCGTCCATGACCCTGACCTTCTCGGCGGGGAGGAGCTCGGCCCGGACCTCCTCGATCCCGACGCGCTCCGCGAGGTAGCGGGCGGCGCCCTTCGAGTCTCCCGAGACGAGGAGAGTGGGGAGCTTCAGGTCGTGGAGCTCGGCGATAGCCTCGGCTGCGGAGGGGCGGGGAACGTCGGCGAGGGTGATCGTGCCGAGGAACCTTCCCCCCATTTCGACGACGACGGGGGTGCGGCCTTCCTGTGCATCGGCCTCGGCGTGGCTCCGGTGCGGGCCCTCCCGGGGGAGGTAGATGTCGAGGTGTCGGCGGCTCCCGATCGTCACGGGGGTGCCGTCGAGGGTGGCCGAGATCCCGCGGCCGGTGAGGGCCCGGTGGTCGGTGGCGACGGGGATGCGATCGTCGTGGAGCCGGGCCCGCGCGGCGAGGGTGACGGCGCGCCCAACGGGGTGTTCGCTTCGCTCCTCGACGGCGGCGGCGAGGGCGAGGAGTTCGTCGCAGGGTTCGCAGGGCTCGGGCGAGGACTCCGCCTCGGCGCAGGCGACGGAGCGAACGCCCACGACGGTGAGGGCGCCCTCGGTGAGGGTTCCGGTCTTGTCGAAGGCTACGGCGCGGACGCGGGCGAGGGCCTCCATGTGGGCTCCGCCCTTGATGAGGACACCGGTGCGGGCGGCGTTCGTGATGGCGCTGACGATGCTCGCGGGGACGCTGATGACGAGGGCACAGGGACAGGCGATGACGAGGAGCGCGAGTCCCCGGTAGAACCACCCGAAGGTGTCGGGGTCGGGGTTCCAGAAGGGCGCGCCGAAGGCGAGGGGCGGGACGGCGGCGACGAGGAGGGCGAGGACCACGACGGCCGGGGTGTAGACGCGGGCGAAGCGGTCGATGTAGCGCTGGACGGGTGCGCGCTGGCTCTGGGCTTCGGCCACGAGGCGGAGCATCCGGTGGAGGGTGGTCTCCGTGACCGGACGGGTGATCTCGATCTCGAGCGCGCCTTCGCCATTGACGGACCCGGCGAGGACGGCGGAGCCCTCGGCCTTCTCGAGGGGGACCGACTCACCGGTGAGGGCGGCCTGGTCGACGGTGGAGCGGCCTCTTGCCACCTGTCCGTCGCCGGGGATGCGCTCGCCCGGGCGAACGAGGATGAGGTCGCCCGGCTCGAGCTCCTCGACGGGGACCACCTCTTCGGTGGGTCGGGTTTCGGCGCGGGAGGAGCGACGGATCCGGGTTGCGCGCGCCGGTGCGGTGCTGACGAGGCTGCGGATCGCGCCGCGGGCCCTGGCGGATGCGTAGCCCTCCAGGCTCTCGCCGAGCGAGAAGAGGACGACGACCATCCCCGCTTCGACCCAGGCGCCGATCACTAGGGCGCCGAGGACGGCGATCGTGATGAGGGCCTGGATGTTGACCTCGCGGTTGATCCGGAGCCCGCGCCAGGCGGCGCGCACGACGGGGCCTCCCGCGAGCAGGAGGGCGAGGAGCGCGGGGAACTCGATCCAGTGTGCGTCCCAGTGGAGGATCTCGTGGAAGACGAGCCCGGGAAGGAGGAGGACCGCCCCGGCGAGGGCGGGCCAGCTTTCGCGCCGCCGGAGAAGGTAGCGGGGAAGAGAGGTAGGCTCTTCGGCGGGGTCGGGTGTGGGCGGCGGGGTGGTTCCGAGGGGCCGCGCCCCGAAGCCCAGAGCCTCGACTCGCCGGACGATCTCGGCGGGGTCGGCCTCGCCCTCGACCTGGAGGCGCGCCGAGGTGAAGTCGAGCGAGCAGGTCGACACGCCCGCCAGGGTCGAGACGCCCTTCTCGACGGAGCGGGCACAGGAGGCGCAGTCGAGGCCGGAGACCTCGAAGGCCTGGGCAGCGGGAGGTTTCGCGGTATTCACTTGGTCTGACGTCGAGGAGGCGAGGCTCGGCGGCCCGGGGGGATCGGCTGTGTCCAGGAATCAGCCCCCGGCGCTGAACCCACGCCGGACGCTGCGACGCACCTTACACCCGCCACCCGGTGTTGCTCCAGGCGCGCGGGGAGGTCCGACGTTGGGTGCGCATTGAGTGCGCTCGGAGTGCAGGGTGAGTGCGCGTCGCATGCGCGTCCGCTCCGAAGCGTGCGTCCGCTCCAAGACGCGCGTCCGCTGCGAAGTGCGCGCGCGCCCAGTCCGCGGATGAGGCGAGCCAATTCTGCGCGCCCCCGGCAGAGAACTCCCCGAACTCTGCAGAAACGCGTGGCGCCAGGGGAGAAGCTCTCCGCAGTCGCCAGGAACTCCCCGTCCAACGGTATTCTGCGTGTGGAGCGGGGAGAACTCTGCGCCTGGGGGACCACAAGTCCCCGCAGCCAACCCGTGGCTCGACTCCTTTCGGACTACTTCCCCGCGGGGCGCGGTCGTTGCGGTGGGCGGGGCGTCCCGGTACCTTCGCCTGATTGTCCGGGAGGCGGGGGGCTTCGGCCGGCCCCGCTTCCACCCTTCTGGTGTCGGAACAGTGGAGCGAACTGCGACCTATGGCCCAGCAACCGAGGGAAGAGTGGGGAAGCCGACTCGCGATCGTGATCGCGGCGGTGTCGATGGCGGTGGGAACCGGCAACATCTGGCGATTCCCGCGGGTGGCGGCGGAATGGGGCGGGGGGACCTTCCTCTTTGCCGTCACCGTCGGGCTCTTCATCTGGGCCATCCCGCTCCTCATGTCCGAGTTCTTCATGGGGTCGAAGAGCCGGCTCGGGAACATCGGGGCCTTCCGGGATTTCATGGGTCCGCGGAACTCGTGGGCGGGCGCCTTCATGGCCTGCGTCACGATCGGGATCATGTTCTACTACGCGGTCGTCGCGGGGTGGTGCATCCGCTATTTCGTCGTGTCGTCGACGGGGGCGATCGGTCCCGGGATCAATGGCCAGGAGTACTGGGACGCCTTCATCGGTGACCCGCGCCAGACGATCCTCTTCCATGCGATCGCGGTCCTCTTCTCGGCCTGGGTCGTCTTCCGCGGGATCAAGGGGGGACTCGAGCGGGTGCTCAAGATCTTCCTGCCAGCGCTCCTCTTCATTCTGCTCGTGCTGGCGGTGCGCGCGGTGACCCTCCCCGGGGCGGGCGAGGGGCTCCGCTTCCTCTTCATCCCGGACTGGCCCGCGCTGCTCAGCGGCCGGATCTGGCTCGAGGCCTTCACGCAGGTCGCCTGGTCGACGGGCGCCGGGTGGGGGCTCATGATGGTCTACGCGGTCTACGCGCGCGAGAAGGAAGACATCGCGGTGAACTCCGGGGTCATCGCCTTCTCCGACGTGCTCGTCGGGTTCTTCGCCGCGGCGCTCATCCTCGGGACCCTCTTCGCGGTCGCGCCCACCCCGGACTTCGCCGAGGAGGCGCTCGGGGCGGGCAATGTCGGCCTCACCTTCATCTACGTGGTCGACCTCCTCGCGACGATGCCGGGGTCGACGATCATCGCGCCCCTCTTCTTCCTCGCCCTCGCCCTTGCGGGGATCTCCTCGCTCATCGCGATGTTCGAGCTGGGAACGACGAACCTCATGGACTTCGGGGTCGATCGGCGCCGGGCCGCGCTCATCGTCGGGATCGCCGCCTTCGTCTTCGGGATCCCCTCGGCGGTCTCGATCACCTTCCTCGACAACCAGGACTGGGTCTGGGGGGTCGGGCTCCTCATCAGCGGACTCCTCACCGCGATCGCGATCATGCGCTACGGGACGGAGCGGGCCCGTGCCGAGATCAACGCGACGAGCGACGTGCATGTGGGACGCTGGTGGTCGTACGCGATCTACGCGATCCCGGTCGTCTTCGCCGTGATCTTCGGGTGGTGGGTCTTCCAGTCCGTCACCTGGCATCCGGACGACTGGTGGAACCCCTTCGAGACCTTCAGCACGGGGACGATGGTGGTCCAGTGGGTGATCCTCTTCGTCTTCGTCTACGCGCTGAACAACTTCTTCACCCGGCGGGTGAAGGCGGGCCCGATGACGCGCACCGGAGGTGACGCGTGAGCCGGGGCCGAGCGACCGTGAGCATGAACCTGCACCTGCCGAAGGGAGGCTGAGATGGATGTCGAACTGATCTTCTGGATCCTCGTCTTCGTGGGGGGCTACTCGGCGATCCTGGCGTGGCTCCTCATGCGGATGCTGCGCAGCGGCGGGGGTTCCCCGCATGGCGGGGGCGGTCCCCCGGGTGATGGCGGCCATGGCGGCGGGGGGAGCGGAGGTGCCGGCGGTCCGTGACCTGGGAGGAGTTCGAGGAGGCCGCCCACCGGATGTGGGACGAGATCCCCGACCTCTACAAGGAGGGGATCGACGGCCTCGTGGTGGAGCGGGCGGCGGAGCACCACCCCGACCGCGAGGAGCACTACACGATGGGGATGTGCTACACGGAGCCCTACCCCTCGGGGTACATGGGGCCCGACTCGACGCGCTCCTTTCTCGCGCTCTACTACGGCTCCTTTCGGGCGATCGCGGAGCGCAACCCCGACTTCCACTGGGAGGAGGAGCTCTGGGAGACCATCACGCACGAGCTACGGCACCACCTGGAGTTCCTCGCCGAAGATGACGCGCTCGAGGGGCTGGACTATGCCCTCGACGAGACCTGGAAGCGCGATGCGGGGGAAGACTTCGACCCCTGGTACTACCAGTCCGGGCTCCCCCTGGCGCACCGCGTCTACCGGGTCGAGTACGACGTGTACCTCGAGCAGGAGTGGGACGAGGCGAGCTTCGGGCGGGCCGAGCGGCTCGAGTTCGACTGGGACGGGCGGCGGTGGGCGATTCCCCGGCCCGAGGAGCTGGGTGATCTCCATTTCATCTGGCTCCACGGGATCGACTCCGGGGGCGGGTGGGCCCAGCTCGTCCTCGTGCGGCGGCGCACCTTCATGGAGCGGGTGAAGGGGTTCTTCGGGGGGAGCGACCTCGATCTGATCGAGTCGGAGGCCGAGCCCGAGGTCGTGGGCGAGGCGCCGGGCTCACCCGGCCCGGACGACGGGCGGCCGGGGAGGGCGGCGGGGGGGCCGCCGGGGAGCGAGGGCTGAGCCCTCTCTCAGACGCCCCGGTCGGCCTCGGGGCACAGCTCGGGAAGGAAGCCGCAGCGCTCCCCCCCCCTCGACCTGCCCGGTCGCGCAGCGCTACCTTGTGGGGCCTCCTGCCCCCTGCCGACCCGATGACCGACTCCCCCCGATCCGATCGCTCCACCTGGGCCCGCCTCACCCCCTACGAGGTCGGGATCCCGGGCCGCGCCTTCGCGGACGAGAACTTCGAGGCCATCCGCGAGGAGGCGGAGGTGCGCGGGGTCGATCCGACGGATCCGGGTGCCTTCCTCATGCTGGGTCAGGTGGGCCGGGTCCTGGGCGAGCTCCAGGGGGGGGAGCGGGGTGCGGACGCGCTCCAGCGGTTCGGGGCCTTCCTCTTCCATGCCTTCCACTTCCACCGCGCGGGCGAGCCCCTCTTCCTCCTCGGCACCGACACCGTGCGTGAACTGGCGGAAGGGGAGCCGGCCGCGGCGGAGTGGTCGGGCGAACTCCCCTCCGACGCGGGCTACCTCCAGCTCCCGAGGCACCTCGTGTGGTCGCACCCCGACCCCGAGGCGCCCCCCGAGGACCTCGACGGGATCTTCTGGACGCGCTCTGCCGGCGAGACACTCTCCCTCATGCCCGCCCTCGGGGTGCGTCCCGACCGGCCGGGGATCTCGGTGGTGCCCCTCCCGCCCCTGTCCCTGGCCGATGCCGGCGGGTGGCTCGGGGCCCGGGCGCGGGAGGAGGGGCAGGGCGAGGACTTCGAGACCACCCTGCCGGGTGGGGAGCTCGACCGGCTCTACTCGGTGGTGACGGTGGGCGAGGTCCTGAAGCTCGCAGCCCGGGTCCTCCACCGGATCCACACCCGGCCGGAGCTCGTCGGGAGCGAGGAGCGCGCGCCGCACCCGGACGAGCTGGCCGGCGAGGAGGGGGCCGGGGCGCAGCGGGTGCGACCGAGCCTTCTTCCCTTCCGGCGCATCGGGTAGCCGCACGACGAAGGCCCTCGGTTTCCGCGGAAACCGAAGGCCTTCGGAGGGCGCCAGGCAGGAACGACGTCCGGCGCCGGCTCGCGGTCAGGGATCGAGGGGCGGGGGGTGACGCCGCGGCGCACGGCGTTCAGGCCGGAGCCTCGGGCCGCAGCCTCAGTGCCGGAAGTGCACGAAGAGGCGGCCCCAGTTCTTCGAGTCCTTCTCGACTCGGTGGTAGAGCGCCTTGATCCGGCCCTGCTGGAGGAACCGGATCACCCGCTTCTTGAGCTGCCCGCTTCCCTTGCCGGGGATGATCTCGACCGTCTTGATGCGCTTGTCCACGGCCTCCTGGATCACCCGCTCGAGCTCCTCGTCGATCCGGTGGCCCCGATTGTAGATGTCGTGGAGGTCGAGCTTCAGCTTGCCCATCGTGCGGCCTCTTCCCTCACCCGATCAGCGCCGCCTCGAGGTCGACCGGGACCGCCTTCAGCGCGCGCGCGATCGGGCACCCGGACTTCGCCTTGTCCGCGAAGGTGCGGAAGGTGCCGGCGTCGATCCCGGGGACCTCGGCCTCGCAGATGAGCTCGATGCGGACGATCGCCGGCCCCTCGTCCGACTTCCCGAAGTGGACCTGTGCCTCGGTCGCCACCCGGACGGGCTCGTGGCCCGCCTGGGCGAGGTCGTGCGACAGGGCCATCGAGAAGCACCCCGCGAGCGCCGCTCCGATGAGCTCCTCCGGGTTCAGGCCGTCCTCCTCCTCGAACCGCGAGGCGAAGGCGTAGGGGACATCGGCGAGCGCACCGCTCTCGGTCGAGATTGTACCGCTTCCCTCGGTGAGGTTTCCCTTCCATTCGGCGTTCGCTTGACGGACGTGCATCTGGATCTCCCTCGGGCCCGCGCGGGGGCCCGGATTCGGGTGAGCTGGGTCAGGAGGCTGTTTGGTCGGGGACCGGTCGGTCACCCTGTTCCGGGCTACCCGGAAGGCGGGGGTGGGGGTTCCGCGGGTTTCGTGGGCCCCCTGGGCCCTCGACGGGGCCTCCGAGCCGAGTCCCCCCCAACCTTGACGTCGTCAAGAATGGGGAAACCAACTCGCACAGGGTCCATGGCCGAATGAGCAGCCTGCCAAAGTGGCCAGTCTTGACAGCGTCAAGGACGAAGACAGCCCCCTGTCACCCCATCCGAGCGGCGATTCGCGCGGTGACGCGCCCGACCACCTGGTTCACGATGAAGGCATCCATGAAAAGTCGGTCCCACCGGTCCAGCCCGAGCCGCCTGTCCGGAAGCGCCCCGAAACGTGGGGCTCCCTCGAGGCGGATCCAGCTCCCCCCGCTCCGCTCGTCAGGAGCCATCCGGGCGCCCTCCCCCCGACCTTCCGGCCCTTGCCCCGCACCTTCGCGCCCTGTAGCGTCGAAGCGCCCCGGGCCGCAGCCCCGGCCCCGCCCCGGGCCCCGACCCGGGGACCCTCGCCGACCCACTCCCGCGCCGACCCCCACGCCCCCACGAAGGAGCCCCCCGCGATGGATCGCACCACCATGCTCCGGTCGCTCGACGCGGCCTCCGTACCCTGGGACTTCATCATCGTCGGAGGAGGCGCCACGGGCCTCGGATGCGCGATCGACGCGGCCTCCCGCGGCTACCGTCCCCTCCTCCTCGAACAGAGCGACTTCACGGCGGGCACCTCGAGCCGGAGCACGAAGCTCGTCCATGGCGGGGTCCGCTACCTCCGGCAGGGGAATGTCGCGCTCGTCATGGAGGCGCTCCGCGAGCGGGGGACCCTCCTCCAGAACGCGCCCCACCTCGTGAGCGACCAGCCCTTCATCGTCCCGAACTACGCCTGGTGGGAAGGCCCCTTCTACGGGATCGGCATGCGGGTCTACGACCTCCTGGCCCGCCGCTCCGGCTTCCCCCGCTCCCGCCACCTCTCGAAGGCCGAAACCCTCCGGCGCCTCCCGACCCTCGAACCCGAGGGGCTCCTCGGCGGCGTGATCTACTCCGACGGCCAGTTCGACGATGCCCGCCTCGGGATCAACATGGCGCAGACCGCGGCCGAGCAGGGGGCGGTCGTGCTCAACCATGTCGAGGTCACCGGGCTCCTGAAGGGCGAGGACGGCGTGGTCTCCGGGGTCCGCGCACGGGAGCGCGAGTCCGGGCGCGAGCACACGATCGAGGCCCGGGTGGTGGTCAACGCCACCGGGGTGTTCACGGACCGGATCCGCCAGATGGACGAACCCGGGGCCCCTCCGATGCTGACCCTCAGCCAGGGGGTGCACATCGTGCTCGACCGCTCCTTCCTTCCGGGCGACTCGGCGATCATGGTCCCCCGCACCGACGACGGACGGGTCCTCTTCGCGATCCCCTGGCGCGACGCCGTCGTGATCGGCACGACGGACACGCCCGTCCCCGAGGCCTCGCTCGAGCCCCGCCCCCTCGCCGAGGAGCTCGACTTCCTCCTCGAGCACGCCGCGCGCTACCTCGTGCGCAACCCCGCGCCCGCCGATGTCCGGAGCACCTTCGCCGGGCTCCGCCCCCTCGTCAGCACGGGGGAAGGCACCGCGGGCACCGCCGCGATCTCCCGCGACCACACCCTCCACATCTCGGACTCGGGGCTGGTGACGATCACGGGCGGGAAGTGGACGACGTACCGGAAGATGGCCGAGGACACGATCGACCAGGCGGCGCTCCTGGCGGGCCTCGAGGACCGCCCCTGCGTGACGCAGCAGCTCCGGATCCATGGCTACCACCGCAACGCGGCGGTCTTCGGCGAGCTGCGCGAGTACGGGGCCGACGCCCCGGCGCTCCGAAGCCTGATCCGCGACCAGCCCGAGCTGGGCGAGCGGCTGCACCCGGACCGGCCGGCCCTCGCCGTGGAGGTGGTCTGGGGCGCCCGCCACGAGATGGCGCGCACGGTCGAGGACATCCTTTCGCGCCGCACGCGCGAGCTCATCCTCGACGCCCGGGCGAGCATCGAGATGGCCCCGCGCGTGGCGTCGCTCCTCGCCGCGGAGCTGGGCCGGGACGAGGCCTGGGAACGCGCGCAGGTGCAGGAGTATACCGAACTGGCAGAAGGGTACCTGGTGCCTTCCTCCCGCTGAATGTGAACCCCCCGGACGAATGCCACGCGAATCCCTGAAGGCGCGCCGCGAGCGGGCCGATGCGATCTGGGATCTCCTCGAGGAGGAGTACCCGGACGCGCACTGCGCCCTCGACCACCGGAATGCGTACGAGCTGACGGTGGCGACGATCCTCTCGGCGCAGTGCACCGACGAGCGGGTGAACATGGTCACGCCGGAGCTCTTCCGGCGGTGGCCCGAGCCGGCGGACCTGGCCGAGGCGCGCCAGGAGGAGCTCGAGGAGGTGGTCCACTCGACGGGGTTCTACCGGAACAAGGCGAAGAACCTGATCGGGATGGCCGAGGCGGTGATGGAGCGCCACGGCGGCGAGATCCCGCGCACGATGGAGGAGCTGCACGCGCTCCCCGGGGTGGGGCGCAAGACGGCGAACGTGATCCTCGGGAACGCCTTCGGGATCGACGAGGGGGTGGTGGTCGACACCCATGTGAAGCGGCTGGCCGGTCGGATGAAGCTGACGCGCGAGACGGACCCCGTGAAGGTCGAGCGGGACCTGATGAAGGTGTTCGCGCGCGAGCGGTGGACGATGCTCTCGCACCTCCTGATCTTCCACGGCCGACAGGTGTGCGCGGCCCGCAAGCCCCGCTGCGAAGCCTGCGTCGTCTCGCACCTCTGTCCTTCGAGCCGGGTGTAGGGGCGTCCCGTGCGCCGGACCATGAAGAGACTGGCGACCGCCTGCGCACTTCCGACCACGCTCGCCCGTGCCGCCCTCCGCTCCCCTGCGGCCGCCCGCTCCCTCGCCGCCACCCGCGCCCTTGCGGCCACCGCCCCCCGCGCTGCGGCAGTCCCTCCTCTCCTCGCCCTCGCCACCACCCTCGCCCTCGTCGCCGGGGCCCCCACCTCCCTCGCCGCGCAGGACAGCCCGGTCACGGTGACTGTCATCGACGCAGGGAGCGGGGCGCCGATCGCCGGTGCCACGGTCGAGTTCCTCGACCCCGAGGGTCGCCGCATCCGGGGCGGGTTCACCGGCGCGAACGGACGCATCTCGGTGTCGATCGAGCCGCAACCCGGGATCGAGATCCGTTCCGAGCGCATCGGCTATGCCCGTAGCACGACCGGGACGATCGCCTGGGAGCGCGCCCTCCAGGGGGTCGAGCTCGCCCTTTCGGTCCTTCCGATCGCCCTTCCCGGGATCGCAGCCACGGGGGAGCGCCGCTGCGAGGGCGAGGCCACCGACGGAGGGCTGATCTGGCGCGTCTGGACCGATGCCCGCACCGCCCTGCGCGCCGCCCTCCTCACCGAGGAGGAGGAGCTGGTCCGCTTCCGCGCCGAATCCTGGGTGCAGGACCTCACTGCGGCCGGCGAGGTCCACGAAGTGCGCGAGCGGAGTTCCTTTGTGACCACCCGGCAGCCCTTCCACACGCTCGATCCGGAGCTCCTCGCTCGGGACGGCTACATCCAGGTCGAGGGCGACACGGTCACCCACTTCTACGGGCCGGACGCGCGCGCGCTGCTCTCGGACGCCTTCATCGACACCCACTGCTTCACCCTGGAGGAAGGCACCCCGGGCATGCTCAACCTGCGCTTCACCCCCGTCCCCGGGCGCGATGTCCCCGACATCCGGGGGGTGCTGCACATCGCCGAGGGATCGCACGAGCTGCGTGAGGTGGTGTACGAATACGTGGCGCAGCGCGCTGCCCGCGACGACCTCGGCGGGGGCCACATCCGTTTTCGCGCGCTCGCGGAGGGGCCCTGGATCGTGGAGCAGTGGAGCATTCGGATGCCGCTGGGCACCGGGCGGGTGCGGGCCTGGCTCTTCGGCACCCCGGTGGAGCGGGAAGCCGGCGGGGTCGTCCGCTCGATCGAGTCGATCCGGCGCCCCTGAGGGGAAGCGGTCGGGCCACGCGGCCCTCTCGCGCCGGCCCCTTCGCGCGGTCCTTACGCACGGCCCCTCCCGGCACCACGACCGACCCCGCGTCGCCCCGGCCGACAAGAACTCCCGGGCGGAATCCGTCCACCGACCTACGGGGGGGATCGACCGAATCCGCCCCGACGGGGAGGTACCGACCGAATCCGCCCCTCGACCGAATCCGCCCACCGACCGAGTCCGTCCAGCGACAAAAACTCCCCGACGACTGAACTCGTTGGTCATGTTTGGGGAGTTCTGCCCCGAACGGGGTGCAATTCTCCCCGCGGCCGTGCTTGCTCCGACGAACTGCGGGGAGAAGTTGTCGCCCAGCGCCAGTTTCTCCCCGGCCGGTCGAAGGAGCGGGCGTATTTGGGGAGTTTTTGTCGGCGGGGATGTCGGCGGGGTTGCCGCCACTGACCCAGCGCCTGGCCCCGCGGCCCCGGCCGAAAGGAACCCCCGGGCGGAATCCGTCCACCGACCTACGGGGGGGATCGACCGAATCCGCCCCGACGGGGAGGTACCGACCGAATCCGCCCCCCGACCGAATCCGCCCACCGACAAGAACTCCCCGACGATTGAGATCGTCGGGCGTGTGGAGGGAGTTCTGCCCCGAACGGGGTGCAATTCTCCCCGCGGCCGCGCTCTCCCTGCCGGACGCTGGGGAGAAGTTGTCGCTCAGCGCCGACTTCTCCCCGGCCGCTCGAGGGAGCGGGCGTGTTCGGGGAGTTCTTGTCGGTGGGGTTGTCGGCGGGGTTGTCGGCGCGTTCGCCGCGACTGACCCAGCGCCTGGCCCCGCGGCCTCCGCCTGGATGGGGGGGAGGACGCTCAGGGCGGGGCGCTGGGGGGCGCGCAGGGAGTTGTGACCCAACGACGCGAGCGGAGCTAAGGTAGCCATTCGCTGCACAAAAATTGTGCATCTGTCGAGCGGACTGCACAATTATTGTGAATCTTCTGGTGGGCGGCTCGACGGAGAGCGGAAGGCAGGGGCTGGCGACCGGGCGCGGGGGCTCGTATGGCAGGGGGATCAAGCGCGCGCGACGAGCAGAGCCGTGCGCCGAGCTTCGCTCAACGTGGCGCTCTCTCGAGGAACGCCTCGAAGCCCCCGGGATCGAGGAGGCCCTGCGTGACGATGAACCATGCGGTTCCTCCGGCAATTGCGCAGAAGCAGGCGACCTTCGAAAGCTGGACCACGAACCCCCAAGGCGACCCGAGTGCTCGATCCACGAAGGCGCGCGCCCGCACGACGAGGCCAACAAGCGTGCCTCCCAGGAGCATCACAAGGGTGACGAGTGCGAGCCAGGCCTCGACATCCCAGGCTGCCATTCCAGCGACGAAGGTACGGATGCCCCCGGCCGCCCCGCCGAGCGCATGGTTCCCATTCCCTGCGACACCGGGCTCCCCGGCTCCGATCGCCGCCGTCCAGGCCGCGCCGATCATCCACGGGGCGAGCCACCAGGCCAGCGCGACACTTACGAGGACGACGGGTCCTGCGACCAGGATCCCGAGCCGGACCGTCCGAAACCCGCTTAACGCCTCTCCCACCGCCCACCGATGAGTGGCGACGAGCAGGACAGTAAGGCTCGCAGCCAGGGCGATGAAGGGGCCGAGCGGACCGGCCTGAACTGCCGCCGCGGCGAGGTTCAGGACGATCGCGAGGGCCAGCGCGCCGAGGACCACCCCCATCGCGAAGAGCCACGCGATGAGGTACGCGATCGGCCCCAGACGGGCAACGACGGCGGCCACCCGCCCGGCAGTGGGGGCAAACCGGAACATGGCCCCAGAGTAGGGCACGCCGACCGTTCCGGCAATGCGGACGGGACGACGGGGTGAGTGACGCCAGTAGGCCGCTCCGAAAACCCGCTGCCCTTGCGCAAGGGGCCACACCCGTGCAGGGTTACCCCTACTCTCAAGTTCCCCGCAGAACCGGACCCGACCATGGCCACCACTCCTTCCCGCGACGACGCCCTCGAACTTCTCCACGACTGGGTCGAGAATGAAGGCCTGCGCACCCACATGCTCGCCGTGGAGGCGGCGGTGCGCCACTACGCGCGCATGCGCGGCGCGGACGAGGAGCTCTGGGGGCTCGCCGGGCTCCTCCACGACCTCGACTGGGAACGGAACCCCGACGACCACCCCCTCCCGGCGGTCGAGGAGCTGCGCGCCCGCGGCTACCCGCCCGAGGTCATCCAGGCCATTCTGGCCCACCGCTCCGACTTCACCGGGGTCGAGCCCGAAAGCGAGCTCGACCGGGTCCTCGTCGCCTGCGACGAGCTCTCCGGCCTCGTCGTGGCCTGCTGCCTCGTGCGCCCCAACGGGGTCGACGACCTCAAGCCGAAGTCCGTCACGAAGAAGCTCAAGGACCGCGCCTTCGCCGCGGGCGTCAGCCGCGACGAGGTCCAGCGCGGGATCGAGCTCATCGGCCTCGATCGGAACGACCACATCCAGAACGTAATCGACGGGCTTCGCGCGCGCGGGACCGAGCTCGGCATCCGAGGAGAAGACCTGGCACGCGGCCGATGAAGACGATCATCGAGCCCTTCCGGATCAAGGTCGTCGAACCGATCCGGATGACCACCCCCGCCGAGCGCGCCCGCCTCCTCGCCGAGGCCGGCTACAACGTCTTTCTCCTGCGCTCCGAGGACGTCCTCCTCGACCTCCTCACCGACTCCGGGACCTCGGCGATGAGCGCCGAGCAGTGGGCGGGGATGATGCGGGGCGACGAGGCCTACGCCGGGAGCCCCTCCTGGTACCGCTTCGAGGAGGCCGTCCAGGAGATCTTCGGCTTCGAGCACGTGATTCCCACGCACCAGGGGCGGGCCGCCGAGCGCATCCTCTTCTCGACCCTCTGCGGCCCCGGCGACATCGTCCCCTCGAACACCCACTTCGACACCACGCGCGCGAATGTCGAGGCGGTGGGAGCGCGCGCCCTCGACATTCCGATCCCCGAGGGGCTCCGCCCGCAGGACCCCCACCCCTTCAAGGGGAACCTCGACACCGACCGCCTCGAGGCGCTCTTCCGGGAGCATGGCGCCGAGCGGATCCCCCTCGTCATGCTCACCCTCACGAACAACTCGGGCGGAGGCCAGCCCGTCTCCCTCGCGAACGTGCGCGCGGTCTCCGAGCTCTGCCGCGCCCACGGCGTGCCCCTCTACATCGATGCCTGCCGCTTCGCCGAGAATGCCTTCCTCATACGGCTGCGCGAGGAGGGCCAGGCCGAGCGCGGCGTGCCCGAGATCGTGCGCGAGATCTTCAGCCTCGCCGAGGGGTGCACGATGTCGGCCAAGAAGGACGGGCTCGCGAACATCGGTGGCTTCGTCGCCACGCGCGACCCCGCGCTCGCCCGGCGCCAGCGCAACCTCCTCATCCTGACCGAGGGGTTCCCAACCTACGGCGGGCTCGCCGGGCGCGACCTCGAGGCCATCGCGATCGGGCTGAGGGAGGTCCTCGACCACGACTACCTCGAGTACCGTCTCGCCTCGGTCCGCTACCTCGGGGAGCGGATCGCGGCCGGCGGGGTCCCGATCGTCGAGCCCCCCGGGGGCCACGCCGTCTACATCGACGCCGCCGGCTTTCTCCCGCAGGTCGCACCCCTCGAGCTCCCGGGGCAGACCCTCGTCGCCGAGCTCTACCTCGAGGGCGGGATCCGCGGGGTCGAGGTCGGCACCGTCATGTTCGGACGCCGCGACCCCGAGACCGGCGAGGAGTCCCCCGCGCCGATGGAACTCGTGCGCCTCGCCCTTCCGCGCCGCGTCTACACGCAGAGCCATGTCGACTACATGGTCGAGGCGATCCTCGCCTTCGCCGGGCGGCGCGACGAGGTGGGCGGCTTCCGCTTCACCCACCAGGAGCCCGTGCTTCGGCACTTCACCGCCCGCTTCGAGCCCCTCTACCCCTTCGACGAGGGCACCAGCTCCACCGGCCTCTGATCCGGGAGGAAGGCACCTCGGGCCCCCAATCCCGCTGCGGGTTCAGCGAGTCTGCGAGGAAGGCACCCCGGGCTCCCCGAGTCCGGGAGTAAGGCACCCCGAACTCCCCGAGTCCGGGAGGAAGGCGCCCCGAACCTTCCACCCCGATGCGGACCATCACCCTTCCGGCGCGGGGGAGCGTCGGGCCGAGCGCGCGCGAGCGGGCGAGCGGCCGGTGACGAGCGCGGCGCGCAGGCGAGTGGCCCGCCCCTCCACTGGTTGGGCCGGGTGAGTGGGGGGGCGGGGGGGCATGGCCCCAGCCCTCACGCGGACGAGCGGGCCCGACGGGCTCCCGGAGTCGGGGGAGTGGGGTTTCCTGGAAGTGTGCTGCGCGCAGGCCCGGTCAGGTGCGGGGGCCAGGGGGCTCGTTCCCGCGCAGGATCAAGTGGGTGGTGGAGCGGGGCCCCTTCCGGGGCCTCCGTGGTCCCTCCGGGGGCCTCGCGGCGCGGAACCCGCCAAGCTCGCAGCGGGTTCTACACTCCATGCGCGCCTCTCTCCTCGTATTCCTGGCTCTTGCCCTGACCGCGCTCCCTTTCTCGGCGCCGGCCCACGGGCAGGACGTCGAGATGCTCGGGGAGCGTTTCGGCACCCAGCCCCCACCGGGGTACTGGGAGGAGCTGGCCCGCGATCCGAACGCCTTCCAGTTCGAGCGGGAGGGGCTCGCGCGGCTCCGATACATGCAGCAGCTCCGCGGCGCGCCCTTCCAGGAGCTGATCGGCCCCGGAGGTGAACGGGCCGCCTTCATCGGGCCCCGCGACGTTCCGATGGTGGGTACCTTTCGATTTCCCCTGGTGCTCGGCCTCTTCTCGGATTCTCCGGAACCCGCCTTCACGCAGGAGCGGGTCCAGCAGGAGTTCTTCGATGGGCCAAACTCCTACTACCGGACGATCCCGGAGTTCTTCGACGAGATGTCGGGCGGCCGCGTGACCCTCGAGGGTGTCACCCATCCGTGGGTCCGAACCGGGCTCACGCGGAGCCAGGTGGTCGGCCTGAACAACGGTCTCTCGTCAAGCCGGAACGAGGGGGTGGGGGCCTTCATCGAGCAAGTCGTGGCGGGCCTCGACGCACAGGGGGTCGACTGGACCGAGTTCGACCTCACCGGTGACGGCTTCGTCGACGTGCTCACGGTCATGCATCCGCAGCATGGGGCCGAGTGTGGCGGGGGCGGGGGCCGGGTCTGGTCACACCGCTGGTCGATCCGAAATGCGACGCAGGGGCGGCTCGACCCCGGGATCCGTACGAACACCCCCCGGCCCGGGGGCGACGGGTACATCTACATTCGAGACTACACGATCCAGCCCCTGCTCGACTGCGACGCCTCGAACATCAACAGGATCGGGGTCTTCGCCCACGAGCTGGGACACGGGTTCGGACTCCCTGACCTCTATGGGACCTACGGGGCTGCCACGCGGGGGGTGGGACGCTGGGACCTCATGGGTACGGGCGTGTGGGGCTGCCAGGGATCGGATGCCGCCCGCCCCTGCCACATGGGCGCCTGGAGCAAGGCGATGCTTGGCTGGGTCGATGTGCAGACCGTGCCCGCGGACACGGATCTCGGCTCGGTGAGCCTTCCTCCGGTACTGCTCTCGAACGAGGTGCTTCGGATCGATGCGATGGACGGGACGGACCAGTACCTTCTTCTCGAGAACCGTCAGCGGATCGGCTTCGACGGGCAGCTCTGGGAGCCCGGGCTCCTGGTCTGGCACGTGGACGAGTCCGTTCTGGCCGAGCGCTGGACCTCGAACACGGTGAACACGAACGCCAACCGACTGGGTGTGTGGTTGCGACAGGCCGACGGGCGAGACGAGCTGGCCCGCGTTTCGTCGAACCACGGGGATCCGGGAGATCCCTTTCCCGGATGCATCAAGGACGATTACTGGGACTACTTCAACCCGAACCTGCCCTGTGTCAGGAGAAACCGCGTCTTCCACGCCGGGTCCGAGCCGGCCGCGCGAACGCACGAAGGGGTTCCCTTCGGACTGACCCTGACGGGGATCGAGCTGACGGGGAGTGCGCCGCACAATGTCCGTTTCGACCTCTCGACGAGGCTGACGCGGGTCACTCTCGAGGCCGAGGGCGAGGGCCCGGTGCCGACTTCGCCCTTCCGGGCCGACGGGATGCCGGTACCGGGTGATCCGGTGACCCTCGAGGCGGCGCCCTTCGACACGCGCGTCATCGAGGCGCCCCCGGGCGAGTCGATTGCGGACGGGGTGCGCTTCGGGTTCCTGGGCTGGCACGACGGAGCCGGGCGGGTTCGGGAGTTCGTGGTGCCGGAGAGGGACACGGCGCTCGTTGCGCGCTACGGCGGCGAGGAGGTGCGGGTACGCTGGGCGCCGAGCTCGGACATCGATGGCCCGGTCCCGGGCAGCCTTCTCACCACGCCCGAGTCGACCGACCTCTGGTTCCCCCGGGGGACCTCGGTCCTCTTCGAGGCGGAGGCGTTGACCGGTTTCGCCTTCCGGGAGTGGACGGGGGCGCTCGCGGGCGCGGCGAATCCGGTGACGCGGGTCGTCGACGGCCCCATCGACGTGGGAGCGGACTTCGTGGTGGACTATCGGGTCGACGTGGGTGACGATCCGATCCGGATCGAGGCCGCACGGCAGCACTCGATCGCGCTGGAGGTCGTGAACGGAACCGAGCCGGTCCAGTGGGGGCTTGTCGAGGGGACGCTTCCCGAGGGACTTGCTCTCCAGACCGTCCAGGCGCGCCTCTTCGGAACGCCGATGGAGTCGGGCCGGTTCGGGCTGACCCTTCGCGCGACCGACGGCCGAGGGCTCGTGGCCGATGCGGAGGTGGTGCTCGAGGTGGGTCCCCCGGTGCTTGGCATCGGTCAGCTTACGGCTCCCTTCCTCGAGCGTGACGGGGGACCGACCCCGCTCCAGGCGGTCTTCCTCGACCGTCAGGGGAACGAAAACGGGGTCTATGACGTGGGCGACCTGCGGGCCTTTCTCCGAGAGCATCCGGAGGTGGCGGGGGGTGCGCTTCCGGGAGGCGCTCCCGGAGCGGTCGCGGCGGCTCGGGTGGGTTCGGAGAACGCAGCCGGGGCAGGCTCGGGGGGAGCGGCAGGCGCAGAGGGCGCGGCAGCGGGGTCGGCGGACGGGGTCGGCCGCGTGATTCGGATCGTGTTCCCGGGGGTAGAGCGATGACGCGCCGGGCGAGCGGCTGGGTCTTCGCACTTTTCCTGGCCCTTGTGGTCGCCGGGTGTGACCGGACGCCGAGTGGCGAGGGCGACTGGACGGCCACCCTCGAGGGGCCGGGCGGGCCCTTCGGGGCGGCGGTCGTGATGGTCTCGGGCGAGGGCGTCCTCGGGGTGAGTGGCGCCGGGGGGACGCTGACGTGGACCGAGGAGACCGGCGACGGTGAGATCCGGGTGGTCCTCGTTCAACCCGCGTCTTCCGGGGGGGTGCACTTTCGGGTGCGGGTGCGCGAACTCGCGGACCCTGCACCCTCGGTCGCGATCATCCAGCTCGCCGGGACGGACGACGAGCTCGTGACGGTGGGTGGGCAGCACTACCTCCGGATGCGGCGGTAGTCACCTCGAAAGGGGGCTCCGGCGGGGGGCGCTTGGGAGGCCAAGTTCTTGATTTCGGGGGGTGGCGCCCCGAGTTTAATCGCCAACCCGCCGATCTTGCCGATCATGGTCCGGGCGCCCGCGTGCGGGGTGCGCCCGGACGCCCTTCCTCCCGGATGACCCGACGTGCCCAGACGAGACGACCTCGAGACGATCCTGATCCTGGGCTCCGGCCCGATCATCATCGGACAGGCCTGCGAGTTCGACTACTCGGGGACCCAGGCGGTGCGCGCCCTGAAGGAAGAGGGGTACCGCGTGATCCTGGTGAACTCGAATCCCGCCACGATCATGACGGATCCGGAGCTGGCCGATCGGACCTACATCGAGCCGCTCACGCCCGAATGGGTCGAACGGATCATCGAGCGGGAGCGGCCCTGCGCGATTCTCCCGACGATGGGGGGGCAGACCGCGCTCACAATTGCGATGGATCTGGCGGAGCGGGGGGTCCTGGAGCGCTACGGGGTTGAGCTGATCGGGGCGAACGCCCGCTCGATCGAGATGGCCGAGGACCGGGAGGAGTTCTCCGCGGCGATGGCGCGGATTGGCCTGGCCGTCCCGACGGGAGGGTTCGCCCACACACTGGACGAGGCGCTCGAGATCGTGGAGTCGACGGGGTATCCGGCGATCATCCGGCCCTCCTTCACGATGGGGGGGACAGGGGGCGGGATCGCCTATAACCGCGAGGAGTTCGAGGTCGCGGTGCGAAAGGGGCTCGATGCCTCGCCTACGACCGAGGTGCTCGTCGACCGCTCCGTGATCGGGTGGAAGGAGTACGAGCTCGAGGTGGTGCGCGACGGGGACGACAATGTGATCATCGTCTGTTCGATCGAAAACTTCGATCCGATGGGGGTGCACACGGGCGACTCGATCACGGTTGCGCCGGCGCAGACGCTGACGGACGTCGAGTATCAGCGCATGCGCGACGCCGCCATCGCGATCATCCGGGAGATCGGGGTCGAGGCAGGGGGGTGCAACATCCAGTTTGCGGTGAACCCGGACGACGGGGAGCTCCTCGTGATCGAGATGAACCCGCGGGTCTCGCGCTCCTCGGCGCTCGCCTCGAAGGCGACGGGGTTCCCGATCGCGCGCGTAGGGGCGAAGCTCGCGGTGGGGTACCGGCTGCACGAGCTGCCGAACGACATCACGAAGACGACCCCGGCCTCGTTCGAGCCGACGCTCGACTATGTGGTCGTGAAGTTCCCCCGCTTCGCCTTCGAGAAGTTCCGGGAGGTGAACCCGGTGCTCGGGGTGCAGATGAAGGCGGTGGGCGAGACGATGGCGATCGGACGGACCTTCAAGGCGGCGTGGCAGAAGGGGCTGCGCGGGCTCGAGATCGGGCGCGCGGGGTGGGTCGCCGGAGCCGGTCTGGACGACGACGGTCTCGTTGCCGACGATCGGGAGAGCCTCCTCGCCGCGCTCCGGCGGCCGACGGCCGACCGGCCCTTCCAGCTCCGGCGAGCCCTCGAGCAGGTCCTGGCAGGTGGTGAGGGGGCCCTGACCTTCGAGGATGTCTTCGAGGCGACGAAGATCGATCCATGGTTCCTCGACCAGCTCCTCGAGATCCTGGAGCTGGAAGCGTGGTACGCCGGACTCGACGAGGTGGGCGAAGTGGAGCTGCGCCGGATGAAGCGGCACGGGTTCGGGGACAGTCAGCTCGGGGCGCTGCGTGGGCAGACGGAGGCCGAGGTGCGGCGGCGCCGGCACGAACTGGAGGTCCGTCCGACCTACAATGTGGTGGACACCTGCGGGGGGGAGTTCCCGGCGGCGACGCCGTACTTCTATTCCTCGTACGAGACCGTGGACGAGGCGCTCCCGACCGACCGCGAAAAGATCGTGATCCTGGGGAGCGGGCCGAACCGGATCGGGCAGGGGATCGAATTCGACTATTGCTGTGTGCAGGCGGTCCTGGCCCTGAAGGAGGCCGGCTTCGAGACGATCATGATCAACTCGAACCCGGAGACGGTTTCGACGGACTTCGATGTCGCGGACCGGCTCTACTTCGAGCCCCTCACCCTCGAGGACGTGCTCGAGATCCTCGAGCGTGAGAAGCCGCGCGGAGTGATCGTCCAGCTGGGGGGGCAGACCCCCCTCAACCTGGCGAAGGGGCTTGAGGCAGCGGGGGTCCCGATTCTCGGGACGAGTGTCGACGCGATCGACCGGGCCGAGGACCGGGAGCGCTTCGAGCAGGTGTGCCGCAAGCTCGGTGCGCTCGTGCCCCCGAACGGGATCGCGACCTCGCTCGACCAGGCGCTCGAGGTGGCGGCAGAGGTCGGGTATCCCGTCCTCGTGCGCCCCTCCTACGTGCTCGGCGGCCGAGGCATGGAGATCGTCTGGGACGATGACGCCCTGGCCTCCTACTTCGAGCGGGCAGTGAAGGCCTCGCCGGACCACCCGGTGCTCATCGACCGCTTCATCGAGGACGCCTTCGAGGCGGATGTCGACGCCCTCTCCGACGGGGATCAGGTGGTGATCGGCGGGATCATGCAGCACATCGAAGACGCGGGGGTACACTCCGGGGACTCGGCCTGTGTGCTGCCCCCATACCGCCTGGGCCTCGAGGAGCTCGAGCGGATCCGGGCCCTGACCCGGGCCTTCGCCCTCGAGCTGGGGGTAGCCGGGCTCCTGAACATCCAGTACGCGATTCGCGACGGGAAGGTCTACGTCCTCGAGGTGAACCCGCGCGCCTCACGCACCGTGCCCTTCGTGAGCAAGGCGACCGGGGTCCAGCTCGCCCGACTCGCCGCCCGTGTCATGGCCGGGGAGCGGATTGCCGATCTCGGGGTGCCCACCGAGCCCGTATCGCCCGGGGTCGCGGTGAAGGAGGCAGTCCTCCCCTTCAACCGCTTCGACGTGGACATCCTCCTCGGGCCCGAGATGCGCTCGACCGGCGAGGTCATGGGCTTCGACGACTCCCTCGGGATGGCCTACGCGAAGGCGCAGGCGGGGGCCTACAACGTGCTGCCGCGTGACGGGGGCACCCTGATCGTGACGGTGAACGACCGGGACAAGCCGACGGTGACGCCGATTCTGCGGCGCTTCCACGACCTCGGGTTCCGGATCCTCGCGACCGGGGGCACCTTCGACTACGTGCGGAGACTCGGCCTCCCCGCGGAACGCATCTACAAGGTGGGCGAGGGACGGCCGAACATCGTCGATGCGATCGTGAGCGGCGAGGTGGACCTCCTGATCAACACCCCCCTCGGGAAGAAGTCCCAGTACGACGACTACGCGATGCGCCGCGCCGCCATCACCTACAGGGTCCCCTACATCACGACGATGTCGGCCACGAACGCGGCCTGCGACGCGATCATCGCGCTTCGCTCCGTGACTCCCGAGGTGCGCTCCCTGCAGGAGTGGAACGCTCTTGTCCAGGATGTCGGGGAGTCGGTGGCGGCCCCCTCCTCCGCCTCGGGATCCGGCCGCGTTCCATGAGTGAGTCCGGGGGCCTTCCGACGGGGTTCTACCTGCCCCCGGCCGCCGCGTTGCACGACCCCGGCTGGGGCCATCCCGAGCACCAGGGGCGACTCAGGTCGCTTGCCTCGACCGTGGGCCGTGACCTCCTCACGCTGCACGGATACGTCGAACAGCTCGAGTCCCGCCCGGCCCCGATGGACCCGATCCTGCGGGTTCACTCCGCCGACCTCATCACCTCGATTCGGGAGGCCTGCTCGCGCGCGGGGAAGGGGCAGGTCGAGGTGGGCCCGGAAACCTTCGTGAGCGGCGCCACCTGGGACGCGATCCTCGGGAGTACCGGCGCCCTCCTCGAGGCGGTCGAGCGGGTCGCGGCCGGAACCCTGAAGAACGCCTTCGTGGCAGCGCGCCCCCCGGGGCACCATGCCTCCCACGCGCGGGCCCTCGGCTTCTGCCCGGTCAACCATGTGGCGATCGCGGCCCGCCACCTCATCCGGAGCGGGCTTGCCGAGCGGGTGGCGATTGTCGACTGGGATGTCCACCACGGTAACGGAACGCAGGAGATCTTCTACACCGAGGCCGAGGTCTTCTACCTCTCCCTGCATCAGTGGCCGCTTTTTCCCGGCACGGGTTCCGCAGCTGAACAGGGGAAGGGACCGGGGCGGGGGACCACCCTCAACGTTCCCCTCCCGGCTGGAACCGGATCGGCCGCCTACCTTCGTCACTTCGAGTCGGCGCTCGACCAGGTTCGGACCGTCTTCCAGCCCGACTTCATTCTCATCTCGGCGGGCTATGACGCACTGGCTTCCGATCCACTCGGTGGCCTTCTGCTTGAGCCGGGTGACTTCCACCGACTCGCATCCCTTGTCGTGGACTGGGCCGAGGCGAGTTGCCATGGACGGGTTGCTGCCGCCCTCGAAGGCGGGTACGACCCTGCGCCGACGGGGGTCGCGGTCGTGCAGACCCTCCGTGCCTTCGCGGGGCTCGATCCGGCCTGACGCGGACGGGCATGAGTCAGCCCGGACTTGAGTCGAGGCCAGGGATCCGGGATATTGGAGGCATCGACGCCCCCCCACCGCGCCCGTCCGACCGACCCCGCTGCGACCACTCACGCGGAGAGACATCGATGCCCAGAGCAGTCACCATCATCGCACTCCTCGGTGCCCTTGCCGCCGCGGGCGCGATCTCTCCCGCGCTCGAGGCCCAGATCCCGGAGGGGGTCGAGGGCACCTACGAGCCGCACCCGGAGGCCACGAAGGCGATCTCGCAACTTCTCTCGCCCTTCTGTCCGGGGCTCATGCTCGAGGTGTGCCCCGCGCAGGAGTCCCTGGCACTGCGGGATTCCATCCACGCGCTGGCTGCGGAGGGATGGAACTCGGGCGAGCTCGTGGGCTGGATGCTCTCCCGACACGGGGAGGAGTACCGTGCGGTGCCGCAGCGTTCCGGCTGGGGGGCGTGGGCCTGGATCATTCCGCCGGCCGCCCTCCTCATGGGCTTCGGAGGCGTGCGGCTCGTCCTGCGCGCGCTGCGAGGCCCCGAAGAGGAGTCGGAGGAGACCACGGCGGACCCGATGGCCGGACTCCCCTCACCCGAAGAAGAGGAGCGCCTCCGGGAGGCGATCCGCGAACTTGAACTCGCCGAGGATCCGTCGTTCTGACGGCCGGCATGACAGACGAACCCCAGCAGCCCGACAAGCGGTCGACGACACCCTCGATGCTCGACCTCGTGCGTCTCAGCCCGAGGGCGATCTTCCCACCGGGCGGGCGCGAACTCTACCGGCAAATCGCGCTTCTGACGGACATGAAGGAGGGCGACGAGGTTCTCGTGGCAGCCTGCGGAGCGGGGGTCACGCTCGAGTACTTCGTGTCGGAGTATGGGGTACAGGGAAGCGGGGCCGACGTCGATGCGCACCTGATCGAACGTGCCGAGTCCCGAACGCGCGACGAGGGTCTTCACGGACGCCTTCAATTCCAGCAGAGCGCGATGGCGAGCCTTCCCTACCGGGACGGGGTCTTCGACGTCGTCGTGGCCGAACTCGGACTCACGGCGCACGCCGATCCGGACGAGGCGATTGCCGAGCTGGTCCGGGTTGTTCGTCCTGGAGGTCATGTCGTCCTCGTGCAGCTCGTCTGGAAGGCACCGGTCGAGCCCGAGCGACAGGCCGTCCTGGCCGAACACCTCGGCGCACGCCCCCTGATGCTCGTGGAGCTGAAGCGGATCCTGCGCTCACACGGTCTGGAGCGCATGCATACGGAGGCCTGGTCCGACGAGGAGACGGCCTTTCGTCCCCAGGTGAAGAAGCCTTTCCCGGACTTCGCGGAGCTCTTCTCCGTGTCGGAGAAGCTGGGGATCCTTCGCAGGGCCTTTCGTCGCTGGGGCTGGAGCGGGGTGAAGTCGGCGCTTGCGCGCGAACTCACCGTGCACCGCCTCCTGGAAAAGGAGCGAATCCTCGGCCTGGACATGATCAAGGCGACGAAGCCGGGGACCGCCGAAGCGGCCTCGTCCAATCCGGACGACGTGGCAGATCCGGGCGAGGAGGGTGAGGCCGGCGACCTTCGGGGTGCGGGGCCGAGCCCGGGCGCGCAGGCGCCGCCGCAGACATCCGATCAGAAGACCTCCGGCGAGACGAATTCCCCGGACCCGGCTCCTGCCGATGAGCTGGACGAGGCGCTGAAGGACCTTCCTCTCTTTCAGAATGGCGGAGGCGAACGATGAGTCGAGGTGCACTGCTGTCCGAGACGCGGCCCGAGGGGCTCGACGAGCTCCTCGACGATGCGGGGGCCGATGGCTGGCTCCTCTATGACTTCCGGGACCAGAACCCGATAGCACACGAGTTGCTCGGGCTCGGCAAGACGACGCGACGAGCCTTCGCTCTCGTGCCGAGGAAGGGGGAGCCTCACCTCCTGCACCACGCGATCGAGGGGTCGGCTTGGCGGGAGTGGCGCTGGGCAAGGAGTACCTATCGGGACTGGCGGGAGCTCGCCTCCGGGCTTCGGGACCTTCTCGAGGGCATGGGAACGGTCGCTATGGAGCATTCGCCGGGGTCAGCGGTCCCGACGGTGGACCGGGTGCCGGCGGGGGTCCTCGAGCTCGTGCGGGCCACGGGGGTGAGGGTGGTCTCGTCGGGCGATCTCGTGAGCGCCTGCCACTCGCGCTGGAGTGAACAGGGGCTCTCCCTGCATCGGCGGGCTGCCGGGATCGTGCGATCGACGGCGATGGCGGCCTTCGAGCGGGCGCGTGACGCAGCGGCGGCGGGGGAGCCGATCGGGGAACGGACTCTCATGGGATGGATCGCCGACCGGCTTCGTCGCGAAGGGGTCACGGAGCAGGTCGGATGCATCGTTGCGGCAGGGGAGTCCGCGGCCGATCCGCACTACGAGCCGGCCGGGGAGGGGGAGTCGCTCGCGGCAGGGTCGCTCGTCCTGATCGACCTGTGGGGAGGCTTTCCCGATGGTGGGATCCCGGCCGACCAGACCTGGATGGCCGTTCTCGGCGACGAGGCGCCGGAGCGCTGGCATGAGGTCTGGCGGGCAGCCTGCGCGGCCCGTGACGGGGCACTCGACCTGCTGTGTGCCCGTTCGGAGGCGAAGGCGGAGGTCCTCGGGTGGGAGGTGGACGAGGCTGCTCGGGAGATCCTTCGAGCCAGGGGTTTCGGGGAGTGGTTCGTGCACCGGCTCGGGCACTCGATCGACAGCGAGCTCCACGGCTCGGGGCCGAACCTCGACCACCTCGAGAGTCGGGACGAGCGGCGGCTCATCCCCGGCGTGGGGTTCTCGGTCGAGCCGGGGATCTACATTCCCGGCGAGATCGGCGTGCGAACCGAGGTGAACGTCTACTGGGGGCCCAACGGGCCCGAGGTCACGACGCCGGGGCCCCAGGGGGAGCTCCTCTTCTTCCCCGTCGCTTGAGGAGGATGGGGCGGCGGGAGCGGGCCATGGGATGAAGTCCTGGGTCGACGTTGCACTTCCACTCCCCCTCTTCCGGACCTTCACCTACGGGGTCGAGGGGCCAGTGCCCCCGGCCGGGACGAGGGTCCTCGTCCCCTTCGGCCGAAGGGAGAAGGTGGGGTGGGTGGTCGGGGAGGGAGACCCGGACGGAATCGACCGGGTCCGGCCGATCCTGGACCTCCTGGACGAGGAGCCCTCCGTTCCCGCGGACCTCTTCGAACTCGCTCGCTGGATGGCGGAGTACTATGTGGTACCGATGGGGCTTGCCCTCCGCTCGATGGTTCCGGCCGCGCTGACCGATGGCTCGCGGGAGGTGATCCTCCTCACCGATCGAGGGCGGGCCGCGGTCGAAGCTCGCAATGCGGCACTCCGACCCGCGGGGAGCGAGCTGCCCGCGCGGGCCGAGCGCGTGCTCGAGGCGGTTTGGGCAAGGGAAGGGGGGCAGGCACGAGTCGCACCCCTCGCGCGCCGCCTCGGAATGGGATCGATCTGGCCGGAGATCCGTCGGCTGGGCACACTCGGCTTTCTTGAGCATCGTACCGAGCCCCCTCCGGTCCCCCCGGTTCGAACGCGAAAGATCGTGCGCCTCGCGAGGCGGGTCGAGGACCTTCTCGCGCTCGAAGAGCTCTTCGGACGCGCTGGGCGCCAACGGGAGTGCTACGAGCTTCTGGAGGGCGTCGGGGGCACCCGTCCCCTGCAGACCCTCGTCGAGGATGATCGCTTCTCGCGCTCCGTGATCTCGGGGCTCCAGGAGAAGGGGGTCGCGGAGGTCGTGGACGAGGAGGTGGCCCGTGATCCGTTCGGGGGAGCCGACGCCTCACCCCCGCCCGACCTCGTGCCGACCATGGCCCAGAGAGCGGCGATCCGCGCGCTCGTCGCCGCCCTCGAGGAGGAGCGGCCCGCCCCTTTCCTGCTCCACGGGGTGACGGGATCCGGGAAGACTCTCGTCTACATCGAGCTCCTGCGGGAGGTGGTCGAGAGACGAGGACGAAGCGCCATTGTGCTCGTGCCGGAGATCGCGCTCACACCACAGACCGTCGCGCGCTTCCGGAGCTGGTTCGGGGACCGGGTCGCGGTGCTGCACTCCGGCCTCTCGGACGGCGAGCGTTATGACCAGTGGCGACAGATCCGGAGTGGGGAGCGCTCCATCGTCGTGGGCGCGCGCTCGGCGCTCTTCGCCCCCCTCCCCGAGCTCGGTGCGATCGTCGTGGACGAGGAGCACGACAGCTCCTACAAGCAGTCCGAGGCACCCCGCTACGGGGCGCGCGATGTGGCAGTCGTTCGGGCCCTCGAGTCCGGCGCGATCTGTGTGCTCGGAAGTGCGACCCCGTCGCTCGAGAGCTGGCTCAATGTCGAGCGTGAGCGCTTCCGCCTCCTCTCCCTTCCCGAACGGGTGGCGGGACGTGCGATGCCCCGAATCGATGTCGTGGACATGCGCCGCTATCGCCCTCCCCCGGAGTCACAGGAGTCACGGGTCCGTCCGGACGTGAGGGAGGGAGGGGGTGTCCTGTCTCCTCCCCTCGTCGAGGCGGTGAGGGATCGGCTGGAGCGGGCGGAGCAGACGATCCTCCTCCTGAACCGGCGGGGCTACTCCTCCTTCATCCAGTGCCTGGAGTGCGGGGTGGTCCAGGAGTGTCCGCACTGCTCCGTCTCCCTGACCTTTCATCGGAAGAGGAGGGTGCTGCTCTGCCACCACTGCAGGCACGAGGAGCCGGCTCCCGTGCGCTGCCCTTCGTGTGGGGGGGGCGACCTCTCGTACCGGGGGCTCGGGACCGAGCAGGTCGAGCGGGTCGTGACCGAGAGCTTCCCCGGGGCGAGAGTTGCCCGGATGGATGTCGACACGACGACGGGAAAGTGGTCGCATGCGGAGATCCTCGGCCGGGTCGAGAGGCGCGAGATCGACATTCTGCTCGGGACGCAGATGATCGCGAAGGGGCTCGACTTTCCCTGGGTCACACTGGTCGGTGTGGTGAATGCCGATGTGGGACTCCACTTTCCGGACTTCCGTGCGAGCGAGCGCACCTTCCAGCTGCTGAGCCAGGTCGCAGGGCGGGCGGGACGAGGAGTGAGGGCCGGCGAAGTCCTGATCCAGACTTCACTTCCGAGCCATTACGCGGTGACGGCCGCAGTCGGGCACGACTACGGCGGCTTCGCTCGGCGAGAACTCGAGGAGCGCGGCCGCGTCCCCTACCCGCCCCACGTACGCCTCGTGAACCTCGTTGTCAGCTCGCCCGACCCGGAGCTCGCCGCCACGGGTGCGGAAGCCTGCGCAGACAGGATGCGACGAGGTCTCGAGGGACTCCCCGGGGCACAGGTCACTGGGCCCGCGCCGTCGCCCATCGAGCGGCTCCATGGTCGCTGGCGTTGGCACTTCTTCGTGCGTGGAGGAGGGGTCGCCGGGGTGACGGCTCTTCTTCGTGCGCTTCTCCAGGCCCCCCCCCTTCCCCCGGGGGACGTGCGCCTGGTCGCGGACCGGGATCCGGTATCTCTCCTCTGATCAGCGCTCGAGCCCGACCAGTTGGGCGCTCAGTTCCCAGAACCGCGCACGTGCCTCGGTGTCATATGCCTGCTCGTTGGCCCGAGCGACGTTCAACCCGTTGTAGTAGCGCCCGGCTTCGACCTCGTCCGAGACGATGAGCTGGAGAAGCGCTGCGGTGCCCTCCTCGACGGAGGCCCTTGGCTGGGCGCCCCGGTCCATGACCATTCCAGTGTCCATCATCGTCGCCGGATGCAGCGCATAGGTGCTGATCCCGGTTCCACGAAGCCGTTCGTGCAGTTCGTGGTTGAAGAGGATCTGCGCGAGCTTGCTCTGGGCGTAGGCCCGACCGTCGCTGTAGCCCTGCTCGAGCATGACGTTGTCGAAGTCGATTGGCCGCTGCGCGGTCGAGGCCACGTGTACGATGCGGGAGGGGGCGCCCTCCTCGAGCAGGTCGAGCAGGAGGTGCGTGAGGAGGAAGTGCGACAGGTGGTTCACCTGCATGTGCAGTTCATGTCCGTCTTCGCTGACCCTTCGCCCCTCCTCGGCCGTGAGCCAGATGCCCGCGTTGTTCACGAGTACGTCGAGGCGGTCGTGGCTTGCTCGCACCTGGGCCGCGAGTTCGCGCACCTCGTCGAGAGAGGCCAGGTCTGCCCGGTAGAAGTCGGCTGCTCCGCCAGCCTCGCGGATCGCCGAGACGACCTCCTGTCCGCGCTCGTCACTGCGTCCATGGACCAGGATGTGATGTCCTGCGGCACCCAGCCGGAGGGCGGTCTCGCGCCCCAGTCCCCCGGTGGAGCCAGTGATGAGGATGACCTGGCGGTCACCCCGGTCGAAGATGGCCCCTGGGTCGCCTTCCTCCGAGGGGCCGTGGATGAGGGGCAGGGGCAGGGCCAGAAGGAGCGAGAGAAGGGCCTGGAGGGGGAAGGCAGCAAGCATGGCGATCACACCTCGGGGGTGGTGGAAGAGGCTGGGCGGCCCCGGAAGTCGACGGCGGGCCGAACCTTTCTACTATGCATGGATCGAGGTTGATCCATCGGCCCATCCGAGGTCGAATCGTTACCCGGAGGGGCTGGCGGGCCGAGATGCCCTTCGCGTATGTTCCCAGCAACTCGCCGGATCCGGCAGGGTAGGCCGGATGCAACACCGCAAACCGGCGGCTGCTCGCAAAGGTCCCTACGTTGGAGTGCGGAACGCGATGGGTTGTCTGGCGCTGAATGCGTCGTTCGAGCCCCTGACGCTCGTTCAGGCTCGGCGCGCGATACGGCTCGTGCTCGACGGGAAGGCCGAGATCCTCGAGATCGATGATCGCCGGCACTTCCGATCGGAGCGCGACACCTATCCCTGCCCCTCTGTCATCCGGCTGCGACGGTTCATCCATGTGCCGCGACGCTTCCGACGGCAGGTGACGAATACCTTCATGTTTGCCCGGGATGACTATTCCTGCCTCTACTGCGGGCGACACCGGCGGGAGCTGCGGGGACGGCAGTTCCTTACGCGCGACCACGTCGTTCCAGTGTCTCGCGGGGGGGAGAACACGTGGGAGAACGTCGTGACCGCGTGCTCGACCTGCAACAACCGAAAGGGCGATCGGACACCGGAAGAGGCCAGGATGCCCCTGCTCACGATGCCGCAGGAGCCGAATCACGTGCACCTGGTCTGGGCAGTCCGGCGGGTGACCGCGCAGCAGGAGCGATGGATCCGGATGTTCTACGGGGAAGACGCCTTGCAGGCGCTCGACGGCTGCTGAAGGATCATTCGTTCGACGCGCTCCCGCTCGTTCGTCGCTCTCTCGCGTCGGCGGGGGTGCCCTCGTCGGGGTCGTGCGGGTCCCCGACTCCTTCGGCCGGCATGTCATCCGGGCGATCGGACGAGCCGGGCTGATCCGACGGAGCATCGGGCGAGCCGTGCGAAGGAAAGCGCAGGAGCACGGTCGTGCCCGGTCCGCTCTGACTGGCCACGGAGGCGGCGCCCCCCATCAACTCCATCGCCCGACGGACCACGGCGAGTCCCATGCCGCTCCCGG
The DNA here is from genome assembly GCA_007125125.1 of Gemmatimonadota bacterium. Lineage (GTDB taxonomy): Bacteria > Gemmatimonadota > Gemmatimonadetes > Longimicrobiales > Gaopeijiaceae > SLDT01. The sequence goes on from SLDT01000157.1 coordinate 59,357, forward strand.
CGTGCATCTCCTGGCTGTGAAGACGCGAGAAGAGTCTGAAGACCCGCTCCCGATGCTCGGGGGGAATGCCAACGCCGTTGTCGCGGATTCGAATCCTTGCCTCGCCAGCTGACCGCTCGGCCTCGATTCGGATGCGGGGGGGGCGGCGTGAGTCGCGGTACTTCAAGGCGTTCTCGATCAGGTTTACGAAGACCTGATGCAGGAGAACCGGATCGGCGCGCAGGGTGAGCGTCGACAGCGGAAGCGTGACGACCGAGGGGGCTTCCGGGAAGTTCTCTTCGAGCTCGGCCAGCGCCGAACGAACCGCCTCGGCGACGTCCACGGGGCGAAGCGCGACAGAGGACGCAGTGCCGAGCCGCGCGTATTCGGTGAGTTCCTGGATGAGGTGATCGAGTTGATGCCCTGCGGCCAGAAGGTAGACGAGCTGGCTGCGCGCCTCGCTCGAGAGCTCGTCGGCAAAGCGATCGCGGAGGCGTTCGGCGAACCCGATCATCGATCGCACGGGGGCGCGCAGGTCGTTCGACACGGAGTGGGTCAGGGCGTTCAACTCGCGGGTTGCGAGCGTGAGTTCACGGGTGCGGCGAGCGGTGCGAAGTTCGAGCTCCCGATTCACGTCCTGCACCTGCTCCATCTGCCGGCGTTCCGGGGTCACATCACGAACCAGGGTGAGGTAGGTGCCCTCACCGCTCTTTGCGGATCGGGCCCACCCGATCGACCACTCGCACCAGATCGCGTCGCCCGACTGACTGCGATTCTTGAGCACCTGAAGGACCCCGGCCGCGTCGGACAGGCGTATCCTGGAGAGAGCACGCTCGAACTCGGCCCTTGATGCGGGATCGAGGATCTCCCAGTCGAGCGCGCTTTGTCCGAGTGCCTGAGCCTCGGGCCATCCGAACAGCTCGGCCGCCGTCTCGGACCAGGCAGTGACGCGGAGATCGCGGCTCCACTCGATGCGTGCGAGGGGCGACACGTCGAGCTGGACTCGAAGGCGGTCGAGTTCCTCGGCAACGAGTTCCCCTTCGCGGTCTCGGCGTCGAAGTTCGAGTCGGATGACAAAGAACAGGGCGACGCCCGTACCGAGGACGAACCCCAGGAGCCCGATCGACTGAAGGGCTTCTGTCAGCGCAGGAGAGGGCACGAAACCCGGGAGTGCAGCTTCGAGGATGCCGATCCAGAGGGTGCCCAGGATGAGGTAGGCTGTGGCGATCACGAGCGCGACGCGGTTCGGATGGCGACGGCTTCGTGCCTGCAGGCGCTCTCTCTCCGTCAGCATGGGGTCATCCCTCCTCGATCCAGCCATGGGGGTGTTCGAAAAGCGCTCCACTCCCGCGTATCGTACCGTCTGCAGAGGTGCGAACCCATCGCACTGTGGCACCTCGGTCCGGATCTCGATCAATCTCGAAACTGAAGCCCGGAGCCTTCGCCCCTTCTTCGACGAAGCGGCGGAGTCCCGGAGGGAGGCCGACGCCGAGCCGCGAGGTTTCTTCTCCGGAGAGACGAAGCAGCTCTCGTTCAACGAGGCCGGCGGCGGCTTCGGTGGCGACCAGGGCCTGATTCAGGGACGCGATCACGCGGGAGACACCCAGCTGGAGTTCACCGGTTCGACCTGGGTCGAGCTGGTCGAGCAGGGCGTGGGTCGCCGGAGCGTCGACCTCGGATCGGAGCTCCTCGAGCCGCAAGCGAACACGCTGGTGCAGGCGTTCGAGCTGGAGGCAACTGGACTTCGGGTCGTCGGATCCCCGGATCCCGGATTCGGTCGCCCCACTCGTCATCCTCAGGCTCTCGAATTCGGGGGGGAGGACGCTGAGCCCGGGATCTCCGGGGCAAGTCGAACTCGGACGTCGAGTGCAAAGGACTCTCCGTCTTCAGATGACGCAAGAAAGGGGTTCACATCGATCTCGGCGAAGCTGTCGTGGTCGAGAACGAGCTGAGAGAGACGCTGAAGCGCTTCCACCACAGGTTGGAACCGGATCGCGGGTTCGCCGCGCACGCCCGACAGGAGCGGGAAGCTCCGGATCGACGCCATCATCTCGCGCGCTTCGAGCTCCGTGACCGGGGGGACCCGGAAGGAGACGTCGCGGAAGGTCTCGACGTAGATTCCTCCGAGACCGAACATGAGGATCGGGCCGAAGGTCGGATCCGTGCTCATTCCGAGGATGAGTTCGCGAGCGCCTTGCCGCAAGGGCGAGACGAGGACCCCCCGTACGTCCGACCCCGGAACATTCGCTTCGATGGCGTCGAGCATGGAGGCATACTCCCTTCGAAGGGACTCCTCGTCGGAGATGTTCAGGCGAACCCCTCCCACCTCCGTCTTGTGAACGACGTCTGGGGACACGACCTTGAGGACGACGGGAAATCCGAAGTTTCCAGCAGCCTCGAGGGCCTCCTCTTCGGATCGGACCAGGGCATGCGGAACCACAGGAATGCCGTAGGCGTCCAGCACCGCGTACCCTTCGGGCTCGAGAAGTCGGTCGCGACCCTCCGACCGGGCAGCCTGGACGATCCCGCGCACGCGTTCCCTGTCCACGACAAACTGGGTTGGAGCCTGCACCGGACGGCGCAACCATTGCCCATAGCGCCAGAGTGCTGCGAGCGACCGGGCCGCTGATTCGGGGAAGATGTATCCCGGCACGCCGGCAGCCTGAAGCTCCGCCCGACCCTGGGGCAATCCCTCCCGACCCATGAGGACCGCGAGCACCGGTCTCCGGGGATGGCGGCGAGCTGCATCGACGATCGCGGCCGCGACGTCTTCCTGGCGGACTCCGAGAGGGGGAACGAAGGCGGCAATGGCCGCATCGACGTTCGGATCCTCGAGGACGACGTTCAACGCCGTCCGGTAACTCTCGGCATTGGCCGTTGCGATCATGTCGACGGGATTTCGCACGGAGGCCTCTTCTGGAAAAATGCTTTCGAGCCGCGCGAGCGTGTCCGACGCGAACTCCGCCACCTCGAGCCCTTCTGCCTCACAGGCGTCGGCAATGATGATCCCCGGGCCACCCGCGTTCGTAACGATCGCTACCCGATTTCCCTCGGGCAGGGGGAGGGTGCCGAAGGCCATGGCCAGATCGAAGAGCTCTTCGACCGTATTCGCGCGCAGGACGCCGCACTGCGCCAGTAACGCATCTACTGCAAAATCCTTGCCTGCCAGAGCTCCCGTGTGGGAGGAGGCGGCACGGGCACCCGCCGAGCTTCGCCCCGACTTCACCACCACGATCGGCTTCTTGCGGGCCACGCGTCGCGCGATGCGGGTGAAGTGGCGCGGGTTCCCGAAGGTTTCGAGGTACATGAGGACGACCCGGGTTTCGGGGTCTGCCTCCCAGTACTCGAGAAGGTCGTTCCCGGACACATCGGGCTTGTTTCCCACCGAGACGAAGTTCCGGATTCCGATTCCGTACTCTGCCGCATAATCCAAGATGGTGACGCCCATTGCGCCAGACTGCGAGAGAAAGCTCACGGGGCCGGGGGGCGGCATTGTCGGTGCGAAGGTAGCATTCATGCGAATCGCGGGATCCGTGTTCAGAATGCCCATGCAGTTCGGGCCGACGAGCCGCATCCCGTGGCGGTGGACCCGCTCCATCAGCTCCGCTTCGCGTCGCGCGCCGGCTTCGCCGATCTCCCGAAAGCCGGCCGAGATGACGACGAGCGCAGAAACCCCGCGCGTTGCGCAGTCATCCACCACCTCGAGCACCAACTCTTTCGGAACCACGATGATGGCAAGGTCGATCTCGCCGGGAACATCCCGCACGGATCGCCAGGCAGGAACGGAGTGGACGGACTTCGCCTTGGGGTTGACCGGGAAGATGGACCCTTCGAATCCATGCCGCAGGAGGTTGTCAACGATCTGGTACCCGACGGTTCCGGGCTGACGGCTGGCTCCGATAACGGCGATCGAGCGAGGGGAAAAGAATGATTCGATCGAGGAAGACATGCGCTCTTCGTGGCAAGCGGCGGGGGAACTGCTACGCTGCGTGAAGAGTAACCCACGTCATCCTGCCGGTCCACTTCTCAAGCGAGCGCTCATGGTGACCAGTTCCCTGATTCGGAGACTTCGCTTCGAGGCCAGGCATCACTATCGACGAAAGGACCGGGATGAAGCCTGGAACCAGGGGCATTACGGGGATCAGCTTTCGCCGCATTCGCACACCTTCCGGGTCGAGGTCCGCGTCGAAGGAGAGATCGACCCCGAAACCGGCTTCCTTGCCGACCTCGAGCGACTTGACCAGGCCATGGAGACTGTCTTCGGCCCGCTGCGAGGAGCCGACCTGAACGTCGCCATTCCGGAGGTGGCAGAGGGCCGAATGCAGCCGTCGACCGAGGCACTCGCCCTCTGGGCCCTGAAGGGTATCGACCACGAGCTCGGCACTGAAGGGCCCCGTGTGCGAGCGGTCTTCGTTTTCGAAGACGATGAACTCGGGGGCGGAGCCGAAAGAATTCACGGAGGCTCGGATGACGCACGATTGCACTCCTGACCCGAAGGGCGCCGACGGCACGCCCGCGGAGGACGAGGGTTTGGCAGGCTCTGCCCCGACGCCAGTTCGAAGCGCGATGGGTCCGGAGCCGGTCCGGGCGCGGATCGAGCAGCCTTCCCGCTCGCCCGATCAGGGAGCCGAACCTCCGGCGCGAGAGCTTCGAGTGCAAGGGGCTCTGTGGCTCGTCAGGGAGTTGGGACGGACTCGCACCGGGCATCCGGGGGACAGTGGCGCCATTCTTCTGCACCTCGGCTTTCGAGAGCACCGGGAACAGGAAGATCGGACGGACGATGAGGATGGGGCCGAGCCCGACCGCGAGGGCTGGCTGTCAAGTCTGAGTCTGGCGGTTGCGTCGGATCAGGAACTCCTCGAGAGCTTCCTTCGCTCCCGGACCTGGACGCGTCCGACGGACGAGGGCGGCTCCTCCACCCGTTCCGTGGCGCGAAGACAGAGGCTGCGGACGGCGGGAGCGGACAAGCGTCGCTGAACGATTCCTTCTGGCTGACTCGGGCCCCGTGTGCTTTTGACACCGATCTGTGTGTCGGTTCGACACGCAGAGGGTAACGCGAGTCGTAAGGATGAACGGGCGTGGTGTGTCGTAACCTCAACGGCACCAAGTGTTTGTGTTATGGCGCCATCTTCTGGCATCTCCGTTGCACCGAGAGGATTACAAACGGCCGACGACCGAGTCAGCTGGAGACCCCCTCAGCAAACAGAAACCTGCCATGGAAAGGAAGAACCCAAAGCACGGGACGGACGTCCTGACGCGCACCAAAGGTGATGTGCCGGGAATCGTGATCGCGGACGGAGGCCTCGGCCTGCGGAATGCAGGGCTCATGCCTCGCGTCAGAGCTTTCGTCTACGGAGAGCAGATGCCGGCGTCACCCACCCTTCCCTTCGGCCGGTGGAAGGCAGCGTCTTGATCGGCTGATCA
>SLDT01000180.1 GCA_007125125.1 Gemmatimonadota bacterium
GCGCTCCACCCTCGGCCACCGCCTCGCCGAGGGCTCCTTCGTCACCTCGCTCGAGCTCGTGCCTCCCCGCGGCTGGGACCCCACCGAGCTCCTCGAGGGGGCCCGCCGGGCCCGGATCGCGGGGGTCGACCTCGTCACCCTCCCCGACGCGCCCCGGGGGCTCCCCCGGATGGCCTCCATCCCGGCCGCGCTCCTGGTCGCCCGCGAGAGCGGCCTCGAGGTGCTCCCGCACTACGCCTGCCGAGACCGGAACATGCTCGGGATGATCTCGGACCTCATGGGGGCCGCGGCGGCCGGCCTCCGCAACCTCCTGGTCGTGACCGGCGACCTCTCCCCGGCGGGCCCCTACCCGGACCACACCGCGGTCTTCGACATCGACTCGATCGGGCTCACGAACGTGCTCCACCACCTGAACCGCGGGGTCGACCCGGGGGGGCACCCCGTCGACCCTCCCACCGCCTTCGTGATCGGGGTCGCGGTGAACCCCGGCGCGGTCGACCTCGAGCGCGAGCTCGCTCGCTACCGCTGGAAGGCCGAGGCGGGCGCCGAGTTCGTCCTGACGCAGCCCGTCTTCGACCCCGAGACCCTCGAGCACTTTCTCGAGCATCGTGAGGGCGGGGCGCTGCCCGTCATCGCCGGCCTCTGGCCCCTCGACTCCCTCCGCACCGCGGAGTTCCTGGACAACGAGGTGCCCGGGATCCGGATTCCATCGGAGCTCCTCGACCGGATCCGAACCGCCGAGGCCGGGGGCGCCGAGGCCGCACGCCGCGAGGGGGTCCGGATCGCGCTCGAGATCGCCGAGCGCATCGTCCCCCGCGTGCAGGGGGTCCATGTGAGCAGCGCCCGCGGCCGCCTCGACGATGCCCTCGAAGTCCTTCGTGCGATCCGGAAGAAGGCGCCCAGGTGATCACTCCCCCTTCGTTCACCGATGCTCTTCGAGGGTCGACGTCCGTTCGAGCCGTCGAGCTCCGGCCACCTCCCGCGACCCTCGACCCCGGCGCGGCACTCGAAGCCTGGATCGACTTCGAGCTGGGGGTGCGGCGCCTCCTCGCAGCGGGACACCCCATCCTCCTGACCGACGACGCCGTCGGGGAGCCCGAAGAGGAGAGTCTCCGCGTCCTCACCACGCACCTCGGCTCCTCGGGAGCGCTCGCCCGCGTCGTCCCCTTCCTCACGCTTCGACACTCGCTCGAGTACTGTCTGCTCTTCGCGCGCCGGGCCCACTCCGGGGGCTTCGGGGGTGTCACGGTGACGGGGGGAGACGAGAGCTCCGGCGTGCCCCGCTGCCTCCCGCGCTCCCGGGACCTGCGGGCCCGGATTCGGGAGCGCTTCCCGGACCTTGCCCTGGGTGCCTGGGTGAACCCCTTCCGGGACCCGGTCGAGCAGGTCGAGCTCCTCATGGACCCCGAGCACCACGCGGACTACTACCTGACCCAGGTCGTCTCGCACCACGACACCGGCCCGATCGCCGCCTTCCTGGCGGAGGCCCGTCGGCAGGGGCTCGAACTTCCCGGGATGGTCGGTGTCTTCCACTACCGAAGTGCCAGGCGGGCTACCCTCGAACGGCTGCGTGCCTTCCTCCCGGTACCGGTCGAGGCAGTCATGGCGGACTTCGACGCGGGCCTCCGTCCCGATGAGATTGGCGCGGCGACTGCCCGCGCACTGCTCGAACTCGGCATCGAGAACCTCTACTGGTGCAACCTCGGCGTACGGGATGCGGCACGGCGGATCGAGCGGATCGAAGGGCACATGGATTGCACTTCAGGGGCGGAGCGGCCATAATCCGGGCTCCTTGAACCGGGCTTCCACCGATCAGATTCCATGACCCCCTGGGTTCTTCGACTTCTCATAGCAAACACCCTCATCTTCTTCATCACCGCACCCATCCTGGGCCAGGTGGTGCGGGACTTCAGCTGGGTGCCGGCGCTCGGATTCGCACGGCCCTGGACGCTGATCACCTACCAGTTCCTCCACGCGAACTTCCTTCACCTCCTCTTCAACATGATCGGGCTCTTCTTCTTCGGGCCCCGACTGGAGGCGAAGATCGGAAGTCGGCACTTCCTCGGGATGTACCTCGTCAGCGGAGTCGTGGGAGGGCTCCTCTCCGTCACGACTCCCTGGGCGAGCATCATCGGTTCGTCGGGGGCGGTCTTCGGGGTGCTCCTCGGCTTTGCCCGCTACTGGCCCGACGAGCGGATCTACATCTGGGGGGTGATCCCCGTCCGGGCGCGGGTCATGGTCATCGGCCTCGCCCTCATCTCGATCTGGCTCGGCTTCTCCGGCACCGGGGGGTCGATTGCCCACTTCGCCCATCTGGGCGGCTTCGTGGGGGGCTGGATCTACCTTCGACTCCTGGAGCGCAATTCGCCGGCCGAACGATTCCGGCGCAAGGTCGAGGAGGTCGAGGTGGGATCGATTCCGACGTCGCGCGACCTCGAACGCTGGCGCGGACTCGACGCCGGGGCGCTCCACCCCCTGAACCGTCAGGAGTTCGAGCGGATCCTGATGAAGGCCCAGGTGGCCGGGGTGCGCTCTCTCTCGGCCCAGGAACGCGCCTTCATGAAGCGCATGGCCGATGACTGAGGGGTCAGTCGTCCCGACGTGGCGGGCGTCGCGTCTTCTTCAGTCTGGAGCGGGCCCGCTTCTCGTCGAGGCGCCGGCGCTTCTCGCGGGCGGGGACGCGCGTCGGGACCCTCTTCTTTCGCTTGCGATGGTGTTCCCGCAGTCGGGCGCGGAGCCGCTGCACGGCGATCCGTCGGTTTCGGTGCTGGCTCCGCTCGTCGCGCGCGGTGACGACGATGCCCGACGGGATGTGCGTAAGGCGGACCCCGCTCTCCGTCGTGTTCTGATGCTGTCCCCCGGCTCCCCCCGATCGAAAGGTATCGACCCGGCACTCGGCGAGCAGGGCATCATCGTCTCGGGGGATCTTCGGCATCGTCGTGACGGAGCGAGCGGGTGGGTGTGCATGGATCGGGGCACGAACGGAATGCGCCCTCGGCGTCCGACCCCTCGAGCCGGCTGTGGTTCCGGGCAGGGGAGGGGGCCGGCCGCGACGCATTCCGCCCTGGATGGCACATGGGCGGCCTGCCACGGTAGAGAAGGATGGGTCGGAGAACGACCGAGCCCAAGCCACGCGAACCCCCCGACCGAAGGAGCCTCGAGGTGAACGGCCTGCGAATGGAGTGGGGCCCGGGTGCCCGCTTCCTCATGGTGCTCGCGGCCGCCGTGGTTGTGGTGGCGGGGCTCCGTGCCGCGGCGCCGATCCTCCTGCCCTTCTTCTTTGCGCTCTTCCTCGCGATCCTCTCCCTCCCGATCATGATCGCGCTGCAGCGGGTGAAGGTGCCGACCCCAATTGCGATTCTGGCATCCGTTCTCGTGAACGTTGCCATCGTCGGGGTCGTGGTGCTCCTCGCAAGTCAGTCCGTGGCGGAATTCCAGGCCCGCCTCCCGGCCTACGGCCAGCGACTCCAGAACCTCTTCAACTTCTGGATCGAGGGGCTCCAGGAGCGAGGGGTTCCGGCCGGCGAGTACTTCTCGGTCGAGCTGATCAGCCCCTCGGCGATCGCCGACTTCGTCGGGGGTGCCCTGACACGGGCGGCGGCGTTCCTCTCGACCGCCTTTCTCGTGCTCCTCATCCTCGTCTTCATCCTGGCCGAGGCGTCGATCTTTCCAGACAAGTTCCGGGCCGTCCTCGGCAAGCAGGACGGGGACCTGGGCCGCTTCGCGAAGATCGGTGGAGAGGTGCTCGAGTACCTTGCGATCAAGACCCTCGTCAGCCTCGCGACCGGACTCTCGATCGGGCTCTTCGCCTGGTTCATGGGGCTCGACTTCCCGATCCTGCTCGGGCTGATCGGATTCGTGTTGAACTACGTGCCGACGATCGGGTCGATCCTTGCCGCGATCCCGGCCCTCCTGCTCGCCGTGCTCCAGTTCGGCGGTGTGGGTCCCCTCGTGGCGGTGGCGCTCGGCTACCTGACGATCAACATCATCTTCGGCAACCTGATCGAGCCTCACCTCCTTGGCAGACGCCTGGGGCTGTCGACCCTGGTCGTCATCCTCTCCCTGATCTTCTGGGCCTGGGTCTGGGGTCCGGTCGGCGCACTCCTGGCGGTCCCCCTCACGATGGTCGTGAAGATCATGCTCGAGAACACGGAGGACCTCCGCTGGGTGGCGATCCTCCTGGACAAGGAGCCTCCTGCGCCGGCCGCAGTGGCCGGCCCCGCTTCCGTAGATACCGACGATGGCGTCTGAATCACCCTTTGCACACCTCCCCGACGGGGCTCGCCTCTGGACCTTCGGGACGAGTCGCCTCCTTGCACCCGACGAGGAAGCCCGGCTCCTTGCGGCCACGGATCGCTTCCTCGAAGGGTGGAAGGCACATGGTCATCCACTGGCCGCGGCACGCGAGTGGCGCCTCGGGCGCTTCCTGCTCGTGGCCGTCGACGATCGGATCACCCCCCCCTCGGGGTGCTCGATCGACGCGCTCGTGCGCACGCTCGGAGCGATGGAGCGGGAGCTCGGAGTCGAGCTCGTGGGAGGAGCCCCCCTCTGGCTCCGACGTGTTCCCGGCGAGGGCCCGGACGCCGTCGAGCGGGTCTCGAGGGACGAATTCCGACGCAGGGCCGCCGAGGGGGAGATCGATGGCGACACCCTCGTCTTCGACCTGACCCTGACCCGGGTTGGCGAGCTCAGGGCAGGGGAGTGGGAGCGCCGCGCGGCCGACGGATGGCACGCGTGGCTGCTCCCCTGACTGCGGGTCGGGAGGTCAGCTTCCCGGCGGTGCGGCCATCAGTGCGGCGAGGTCAAACTCCTGGTACCCCTCGGGAACCACGAACATCTCAGGGGTTGGAACCCCGGTCGTGCGCACGTCCGTGATCTCCTGAGTCATCCGGATCAGGGGATGGATCGTGAGGTCACGCTCGGCCACCTGTTCCTCCCCGCCTCCGGTCCGTCCCAGGATCCCGCGCGTCATTCCCCGGATTGCGCTTCGAGCGGCATCGCGAGCGGCGTCGGCCGCCGCCTGACTTGCCTGTCCCCGCAGCTGGTCGCCCATCGTCGCCGGCTGCCACGCGATGAGCTGCTCGGTATCAAGCTCGACCGTCGCCGGGAGCACGGCAACGACGATCGTCGAGCGCACCGGCATCCCCTCGACCTCGGCCAGGCTCTCGAGCGCTTCGGCGACCGCCGCTCCGACCCGCGGGTCGATCATCCCGTAGACCGCCACGTCGTCGGGCTGGGCCGAGGGGCCGAAGAGCTGAGCCATCTCTTCTGCGAACTCGCGGTAGGCATCATCGTCCATCATCGCTCGGTAGAGCGGGTTCGTTTCGTCCTGGCGATAGAGGGGATTCTCCTGAGCGAGGGTCTCGGACATCCAGAACTCGAGGAGCACGACGAGCGAACCCTCCTCGACCTCCTCGGCACCCTGGATCCCCTCGGCCTCCGCGACCTCGACGATGATCTGGTGGCGTTCCGCGTCGTAGCCATTGATCCTCTCCCGCTCGCCCAGGGGCACATGGCGCACCGTGACCTCCATCTCGGCACGCGCCTCGGCCATCTGTGCCTCCATCTCGGCGAGCTCCGCTTCGGCCTCGGCGCGGGCGGCCTCCAGCTCGGCCTCGGACTCCCGGATGCTCTCTCGGATCAACTCGCCCGCCTCGCGCATCTCGACGAGTCCGAAGCGCATCCAGGTGCGCTGGTCGTGGTCGAGGATGATCCACTCGCGCTCCTCCGCATCGAAGATCATCGACGTGTTTCCAGCATCGGTCCGCATCTTCGAGTCGAGGATGTGGACCGCGCCTTCCTCTTCTCCTCCTGAGTAACGCTGGAGGAGGAAACCAAGGAGGCCCGCAGCCTCGATGGTCGTCACTTCCTTGTATTCGAACGAAATGCCCTGCGCCTCGCCCTTGGCGGGAAGCGCGAGGAGAATCGGGAGCGCCGCAAAGAGGGGGAGGAGCAGCGCGATCGGGAAACGCGAATGCCGCATGGGAACCGACTCCTGTGAAGAGGAACTCGCACGATGGCTCGCACATCCGGGGAACGACGCGCGGAAAGCACGAAACCTTGTCCAAGGCTACGGGACGGGCGCCTGCAGGTCAAGCCTCGAGAAGTGCCCTCCCGAGGTAGCGCGCGGCCTCGCGCTCAGCCCAGAACTCGGGACGCCACGGCTTCCGTCCCACGACGAAGCCGACATGCCCGCCTCTCTCCGTGAAGGCGCCTCGAAGGAAGGGATTCCGGCGCACCGCCTCCACCGGGAGCGCCTCCCGGGGAAGGAAGGGGTCGTCGGCCGACTGCAGGAGCAGGGTCGGGACCCGGATCCGGTCGAGGAATCGAGCCGAGGAGCACTCCGTGTAGTACTCCGTCGCCCCGCCGAATCCGTGCAGGGGAGCGGTGGCTGCCTCGTCGAAGTCCCTCAGCGTCCTTGCCGCCATCACCCGCTCGAGGTCCAGGACCGGGGCGAGGAGTTCGCGCTTGAGCTCCGCCTTCGAGAGGAGCGACTTGAGGAAGTAATGCGTGTAGATGCGCCCCATGGTCCCCGTCTCGATTGCCCTCGTCCCTGCCATGAGGTCGAAGGGCACGGAGATGGCCACAGCAGCCCGGATGCCCTCCGCTCCCTCCCCCAGGTGCTTGAGGGCGACGTTTCCACCGAGTGAGAAGCCGGCCAGCCCGAGCGGTCGCTCCGGAAAGCGCTGCCTGAGCCATGCCGCAGCGAGGGCAACGTCTCCGGTTTCCCCGGAATGGTAGAAGCGCGGCTGCAGGTTCGGCACGCCCGAACAGGACCTGAAGTTCAATCCCACCGCCAGGACCCGCTCCCGGGAGAGCTCTCGTACGAGGACCCTCACGTACGCGCGTCGAGTCGAGCCCTCGAGCCCGTGCAGGATCAGAACGACGGGGCGGTCCGGTCCCGGGTCGGGGCCGAGGTCCAGATCGAGGAAGTCCCCGTCCGGCGTCCAGATCCGTTCACGGACGACCCATGGGTCGAGCCGGGGTCGGAGGAACTTCCCCAGCACGGTCTGCAGGTGCGGGTGGGGGAGCCACGAGGCGGGCTCGAATGGCGCCACGCCCGCACCTTTCGTTGGCTGCGCGTTCGACATGCGCGGAATCTACCTTCCCGACGTCGGCTGTCGAACCCCGCTACCGAAGCCGACCGCCCCCGCGCTACCTTTGCGGCGTGACCACACCCGCTCCCCCTCCCGAAGCGCCAGGCGGGCGCGCCCCAGTCCCTCCCGTCCTCGTTCTGGTCCTGGCGGTGACGGCGTTCTCCTGGGCAGGACCCCTCGTCCGATTCACGGATGCCTCGGCCCTCGCGATCTCGGCGTGGCGGCTCATCCTCTCGGTCGTCCTGATCGCGGCGATCGTCGCCCTTCGTCCGCAGTCACGCCGGGACCTCGCGCGGCTGCGCCGGCGGGACCTCGTGCTTGCCGGGGCGGCGGGCACCCTCCTCGCCCTCCACTTCTGGAGCTGGATCGCCTCGGTGCAGTACACGACGATCGCCTCGTCCGTGATGCTCGTCTCGACGCAGCCCCTCTTCGTCGCCCTCCTCTCGGCGCTCTTCCTCGCCGAGCGCCCCCGGCCCCGGGAGTGGACCGGGATGGCAGTCGCCGTCGTCGGGACCGCCTGGATCGGCTGGGGCGACCTCGCCCTCGGGGGCACCGCGCTCCTCGGCGACGCCCTCGCCCTGGCCGCCGCCCTCCTCGCCGCGATCTACTATTCGATCGGTCGGGCGCTCCGTCCGCGGCTCGACCTCTGGAGTTACGTGCTCCTCGTGTATGGAGCCGCCGCCCTCGTCCTCGGCCTCCTCGTCCTCGTCACTCCGGGGGTCCCCTTCGTGACCGGGTACACCCGAAGCGACTGGCTCGTCTTCGCCGCGCTCGCGGCGGGTCCGATGCTGATCGGGCACACCGGTGTTAACTACGCGCTCCGCTACGTCCGGGCCTACCTGGCGAATCTCGCGGTCCTGGGCGAGCCGATCGGGGCGACCCTGATCGCGTGGGCCCTCCCGGCCATCGCCGAGCGTCCATCCCCTTCGCTCCTCGCGGGGGGCGGCCTCATCCTTGCCGGGGTGGCGATCGCCCTTTCCGGGCCGATCCGTCCGAATCCGAAGAAGGAGCCGGGCTGAGGAGGTCCTCCTCCGGGGATGTCGCCCGGTCCTCGGCGATCTGCTCCTCGAGGTGGAGGTCGGGCTCGACGTCGGGCTCGCCCGGCGCCGGCCCGGGGACAGGGGCGCCTTCCTTCGGGGAGACAGGTCCGGGCACCTCGGGCTCGCGCAGGATCCGGACCCCGTACTCGGGGGCGGGGGTCGCGATTGCGGCCGCGGCCATGGCGTCGCGGAGTGTCCGAACGGCCTCGCTCCGGACCTTCCCGAAGTCGGCCTCGGTCTGGTTCACCCAGCCGGTGAAGCGGAGTTCGACCGAGGAGGAGCCGAGCTCGTGCACCCGCCCTCCGACCGGGGGGTGCGGGAGCACACCGGCGAGCCGGGCGAGGGCCGCCTTCCCCTCGGCGAGGGCGCGCTCGACATCCTCTCCGGGGCCGATTCCGAGCTGGACAAGGAAGCGCCGTCGGGGGTTGCGGGTGAGATTCACCATGATCCCCTTGAACACGGTGGCGTTCGGGATGCGCACGTGGTTCCCGTCGAGGGTCATCAGGATCGTGTCGCGTCCGGTGAGCCGCACGACCCTGCCCTCGTGCCCGGCGAGCTGGATGAGGTCGTTCGGGGCGAAGGGCTGCCGGAGACTCAGGATCACCCCGGCCAGGTAGTTCTCGACGATGTCGCGGAAGGCGAACCCGACCGCGAGCCCGGCCACGCCGGCCGTGCCGAGGACCGCTCCCACGAGGGCGGTGGCACCAAGGAGCTCGAGAGTCAGGAGAACCCCGGTCAGGACGATCACCCCACGCACCGCCTGCCGCAGCATGTTGGCTCCGAAGGCGTTCGAGGTCAGGCGGTCGTAGGGGAAGCGGGGCCGGCCGGCAAGGATCGCGATGACGACGGTCAGCCCCAGGAGGGTGAACCCGACCAGGAGCAGTGGGAGGAACTGGATGAAGGCCACGCCCTTCTGCCGGAGACGCTCCGCCACGGGAGCGAGCCGCTTTCGGAGCGAGCGCTCGACCTCGATCCGGTTGTCGACCCATCGCACACCGGGTACCGTGGCCGCCAGCTCTCCCGCCCGGTCCCGGTCCTCGGCCGAGAGTGCGCTCCCCGAGAGCTCGAGCACGGCACCCTCCATCCGGATCCGCACCTCGCGGAGCCCTTCGATGCGTCGGTAGATCGCGAGGAGCTCACGGACCGCCTCCTGTGCGGCTTCGAGCTCCTGGGACATTGGGCGGGCCGTGTCCGGGAGGGGCACTTCCTGAGTCGCTGCATCGAGGGGTCCGAGAGCGAGCGCGAGCCCGAGGAGCGTCACCTGTAGAAGCGCGAGGCGGTTCGGGGCACGAGGGCAGAGAAGGTTCGGCATGCAGGAGATCTAAAAGGCTGTTGAAGAACCCCGCCCTCAAGGAGCCGTCGGGACGGTTTGGAGCTGGAGCGACGGCTGGTTGCGGCCCCGAGAGGAACAAGCCGAAAGACCGAACCGGGTGATGGAGAC
>SLDT01000014.1 GCA_007125125.1 Gemmatimonadota bacterium
GCGGGGAAGTCGCGGAAGAAGTCGTTGGGCAGGTTCTGGGCCTCGTCGATGATCCAGACCGGCAGAAGGTTTTTCTGGTCGACCAGTTCGATGAGGCGTGCCTTGATCTCCCGCCAGAGGGTGGCGCGCCGGTGGGGGGTACCGCGTCCGAGGAGGGTGGCGCGGCGGCCGACGATGCTGCGCCCGCGGACGGCGCCGCGTCCGGCGGGTCCGGGTGGCCTCGGGTGTACGACTTCGGGGACATCATCCCGGGAGACACCCTCGAGGAGACCCACCACATCGTCTCGGCCCAGGCCGCGCTGATCGCCCGCAACCGGCTGGTCCCGGTCGCGATCGGCGGGGGGCACGACCTCACCTTTGCCTTCGTACGGGGAGCGATGTGGGGGTGGACCCTCTCGGAGCATCATGCGGACCGGGACGAGTGGGACGAACTGGTTCCCCCCCTCGGCCCGAAGTGGAGCGGGATCTACCTCGATGCACACCTCGACGTGCGATCCGAGGTCGGTTCGGGGATGCCCTTCCGGCGGCTCGTCGAGGAGTGTCGAGTGGGCTCCCTCCATGTCCGGGGGCTCGATCCCTTCGCGAACTCGCAGGAGCACCTCGACTGGTTCCGGGCCCATGGGGGGAAGACCGAGGGGTTCGGCCCGGACGATCCCTGGCCCGCGGGCCCCCTCTTCATGAGCATCGACCTCGATGTCCTCGACCAGGGCGTTGCCCCGGGGGTGAGCGCGATGAACCCGAGCGGGTGGAGCGTTGCCGAGGCGGCGGCCTGGGCCCGGGCGGCGGGGCGCTCCGGGGCGGTGAAGGTCTTCGACATCATGGAGCTGTCTCCCCCGAATGACGAGGGAGGACGCACCGCGAGGGTGGCTGCCCGGCTCTTCCTCGAGTTCCTGGCCGGGATGTCGGAGCGCTCCTGGGACGAGTTCTGGGACGAGCTGCCCTGGCGCGAGGTGCTCGAGTGACCGGGGGGCGGCCCCCCGCGACCGTCGACCGGGAAGGGCACACGAGCCTTCTCCTTCGCGGGGCGCGCGTCGTCACCCCACCCGAGGGGACCGGCTACCTGCGCGGCGCGGAGCTCGGGGGTCTCGAGCGGGTGGAGGGGGTCGACATCCTCGTGCGGGCGGGGCGGATCGCGGCGATCGAGCCGGGGATCGCTCCCCCTTCCGGGTGCCGCGTCGTCGAGGCCGAGGGACGCACCGTCGTACCCGGCTTCGTGGATGCCCACACGCACGCCTGCTGGGCCGGGAGCCGACTCGACGAGTGGGAGGCGCGGCTCGGAGGGGCCGGTTACAGCGAGCTCCTCGCTGCAGGGGGAGGGATCCTCTCCACGGTGCGGGCCGTGCGGGGGAGCTCCGAGGTCGGGCTCGCCGCCGCGTTGCGGGTGCGCCTCGGGTGGATGCTCCAGGAGGGGACCACCGCCGTCGAAGTGAAGAGCGGCTACGGACTCGACGTCGAGGGGGAGCTGAAGATGCTCCGCGCCATCCGGCGTGCCGCGCAGGACTGGCCCGGCCGGGTGCGGGCCACCGCCTGCATCGGGCATGCCCTCGACCCCGAGGCGTCCGACCCCGTCGGGCGCACGATCGAGGAGGTGCTCCCGGCCGTGAACCGCGAGTTCCCGGGCGTCACCATCGACGCCTACTGTGAGGAAGGCGCCTGGTCCGTCGAGGCGTGCGTCCGGCTCTTCGAGGCCGCGCGGGCGCTCGGACACCCGCTCCGGATCCATGCCGATCAGTTCAACGCGCTCGGGATGCTCGAAGAGGCCGTGCGGCTCGGCGCGCGATCCGTCGACCACCTCGAGGGCTCGACCCCGGAGGGCCTTCGTGTGCTGGCCGGAAGCCGTAGCGCGGGGGTGGTCCTGCCCGTCTCCGGGTTCCACCTCGACGGACGCTACGCCGATGCGCGTGCATTCGTCGATGCCGGGGGGGCCGCCGTCGTCGCGACGAACTGGAACCCGGGCTCGGCGCCGTCGCCCTCGATCCCCTTCGCTCTCGCGCTCGCCGTGCGCCACTGCGGGCTGACGCCAGCCGAGGCCCTTTCCGCGGCCACCTGGAATGCCGCCCAGCTCCTCGACTTTGCCGATGCCGGGGCCGTGGCGGCCGGGCGGCGCGCCGACCTCGTTCTCCTGCGGCACCGTGACGAGCGCGAGCTCGCCCACACCGTCGGGGGCCGGCCCGTGCTCGCCGTGGTGTGCGGAGGCCGGCTGGTGGAGTCGACGGGGCCCTGAGGTGTGAGGGCTCTTGGCGGGGGGATGGATCCCCGCGCTCACAACCCCGGCGGCCCTCCCGTTCGACCTCTCCAGCGCGTGCGTTCCCGCGCTCACAGCCGCGCGCGTCCCTCCCCCTGCGCTCACCACTGTGCGCGTCCCGCCCTTCCGTCCCCACCACCTCGCGCGCTCCTCCCACCCGGCCTCAGCCCTCCCGGGGCCTCCCGCTCCGGTCCACTCGGGGGCAGAGGAGTGCTCCCCGCGACGAACGAACGCGTGTTCCGCGGGAAGCCGGGGGGCCCCTGGGTTCGCGGAGTCCGCACTCAGCCTGGCCATCCTCGACCTCCCCGTAGCGAACACCCCCGAGCAACGAAGAACCGCGTGTTCCGCGGAACGTAGGTTCCGAGGGAAGATGTGTACGGGGGCCCCTCCCACAGGGATGTGACCAGGCCGATGGTGCCTGATGGGGACGTGCCTTCGGAGGCCATGTCCCCGGGGACCGTGACCGGGAAGATGGCGCAGTCGGGGATGGTGCGTGCCGAGGCTCGCACGCGGAAAGGGTTTCGGGACCGCGACTGCGACCGCGACCGGGATCGCTACCGGGACCGCGACTGCGCCTCGGGTCCGGCCGCGCTGCCCCGCGAAGAACTCCCCACACATGCGACTCCCGCCGCCCGTGCGGGGAGAAGTTGGTCGCTGGCGACAAAGTTCTCCCCGGAGTCGGGGAGGAGGGCCTCGCGTGCGGACGCCCGAAGCGCCAACCCCATGGGAGTTTCGGTCAGGGTCTTGACAGCTTTTCGGTGTGTGTGCGGTCCTTGTCCCGGACCCCGCCTGGATACGGGCGGGAAGGCCGCTGGGTGGCCGCTGGGGTCGCGTGGCGGGATGGAGGCGACCGAAGTGGGTCGGAAGAGTGAGTTCGAAGGTCCTGGGTGCCCTTACGGAGACCGAACAAAACCCGATTATATTGTATGTGTGCGGCGCTGATGACCAGTCAGCCGCTGCGCCGGGCCCTGCGACACGCCGGTGGCAGGCCCCTATTGGCGCGCAACCGATCATCCGAGACCCAGGAACAGGAGGAAGAACCATGTACGCTCGAGAGAACCCGGCCCCGGCTCCGGCCCCGGACGCATGTGCGTTCGGAGGGTGGGGCGACGGATTCATCCCCGGACGCTTCCTGGTGCGGGAGGCCGCGCCCGAGTGGGATGAGGAGGCACCCGAGAGCGAGCCGGCTCCGGAGAGCGATCCAGCTCCCGAGCCGCAGGCTGCGCCGGAGAGCGAGGCTGCTCCGGAGAGCGAGGCTGCGTCCGAGAGCGAGGCCCGGCCGGACACGCCGACTGACCCCGGCGCCGCGTGCGAGCGTCCCTCGGAAACCTCTCCACTTTCCGCGGAAACAGAAGGCGCTCGTATCCTGGAGCTGCTCGTGCAGGCGGGGCTGCGGCCGGAGGCGGCCCGGGTGTTCCTGACGATCGAGCCTCCGGTGCAGATGAGCGCGGCGTGGGCGGCGGTGCTCCCCGAACAGAAGGAGGCCCCGCTCACCGCCGAGCAGTCCGATGCGGTCGAGGAGCTGACCGAGGCGGTGCGGGGGCTCTCGGCCCAGATCGCGGCAGGCGAGTACCGGCTCATGATCCTGGTGGCAGCCTTCGACCGGGCGGGGCTCTGGCGGCGTGAGGGACACCGCTCGTGCGCGGACTGGCTCTCCTGGCAGACGGGGATGGACGCCGGTGCTGCGGCCCAGCGGGTCAAGACGGCGCATGCGCTCGTCAAGCTCCCTGCGGTGGGTCGCGCGATGGCGAACGGGACGCTCTCCTACTCGAAGGTGCGGGCCCTGGGGCGGATGGCCGACCTCCTGCCGACGGAAGAGGCGCAGGAGATCTGGGTCGAGACGGCACAGAAGCTCCCCGCACACGAGCTTGAGCGGAAGGTCTCCTACGCGCGGCAGCTCGTGCAGCGAAGCGAGACCGAGATCGAGGAGCACCGGCTCCGGAGCCGGAAGCTCTCGATCTTTCCGGACGAGGGGGGGATGTACCGGATCCATGGGCGGCTCACGGCCGATGTGGCGCAGCTCCTGATGAAGGCACTCGAGGCGGCGGGCGATGTGCTCTTCCATGCCGATGGGCGAGACTGGTCGGCTAGGGGTGATGGCCGGAGCGTCCACATCGAGACGATCACCCCGGAGCAGCGACGGGCCGACGCGATCTGGCTCCTGGCGCACCGGATCATGGAGGTCGGGTTCCCGACCGAGGAGGAGTTCGAGCGGGAGCTGGAGGCGCTCGAGGCGGAGCGGGCGGCGGAGTTCGGGGCCGAGCAGGAGGCGGCGGAGCTCGGGGATGAGGAGGGGGCGGAGCAGGCGGCAGAGTCAGAGGGAGAAGGGGAGGTGGAGCAGGAGGGTGCGACGGGCGAGCCGGCCGCGGAGCTTTCCGCGGAAAGCGAGGACGTTCGTAGCAAGGGCGGGCACCCGGCCGGGGGCCCGGTTCCGCGGGCGAGGAAGTGGGCGGCGAAGACGACGGCGGAGCGGTACCGGGTGATCGTGCGGGTCGACGAGGCGGCGCTGAAGGAGGGGAACGGCGATAGCAGCTATCTGGACGGGACCCGTGTGACGCCGGAGACGGCGCGGCGGCTGTCGTGCTGCGCTCCGATGACGAAGCTGACCTGCGTGGACGACCTGGTGAAGGCGATGACGAGCCGGAGCCGGAACGCGCCGGAGCGGCTCTGGACGGCGCTTCTGCTGCGGGACCGGGGGTGCCGCTTCCCGGGGTGCCGGTGCATCCTGAACCTGGTGCCCCACCACATCGAGCACTGGGTCCATGGGGGAAAGACGGAGTACTGGAACCTCGTGCTCCTCTGCCCGGTGCACCACCGCGCGGTCCACGAGGGCGGGTTCTCGGTGGAGTTGGCCCGGAGCGGGGACGCCTACTTCACGGACCAGGCGGGGATGCCGATCCCGGCCTGCGCGCCTCCGCCCACGATCCCGGACCCGATCGAGCTGCTGCGGGCGCAGTGGAAGGCGGAGTGCGAGGAGCAGGAGATGGACCCGGAGCCACTGCGGGGGCTGGGCCAGGTGAGGAATGCGCGCTGGCTGCCGGATGGGCTGATGGAGCGGGCGATGGAGGCGCTCGTGGAGGAGCGGGAGGACCTGGAAGAGCGGGAGGAGCGGGACGAGGGGGACGACGTGGAAGAGCGGGAGGACCGGGAGGATCGGAAGGAGCGGGAGGACCCGGAGCCCGGGGAGGGGCTCGGTGACGGCAGGTAGGGGGAGCCGCTGGAGCGCCGGGGACCGAGACCGATGCACAAAAATTGTGAAACGGGTTCTGGAGATGCACAAAAATTGTGAAACCGACCCGGCCAGGGGGTGGTCTCCGGGCCCTGCGGGGCTCGGGCGTGGGGCGCATATGGGAGGAACCTCTGGTGCGGGTAGAGCGCACTGGCCGCCGACCGGATGGACGCCTCGGGATGGGGGCGATCGCCCGGTCGGCTCTGGCGCGCGGCGCTCTTCCAGCCCACGTTGTCCGGGTATCCCGGCGCCCCGCGCCCGGTTCTGGCCCCAACTCCGGAGATGTCCGATGTTCTCCCACCCCACGCGACCCCGCAGCGTGAAGCGATCCAGTGACGGAACGCGATCCAGCAGCGTCAGTCGATCCACCAGCATGACGCGTCGACCCATGCGGCGGGCGCTCTTTGTCCTGGCCTGGCCCCTCCTCGTCCTGGTGGCTGCCGCACCCGATGCGGTGCCGGCGGAGGGAGCGTCTGTCACGAACGTGCCGGTGGTCGAGCCCGCGGCGGTGACCGCCCTCTCGAACGCGCCGGTGGCGGAGTCCGCAACGCTGACCCCCGCCACCGGGCCGCACTGGACGATGGCGCCGGCGACCGCAGCCGTGCATGCGGAGCCAGAGCTCGCGCAGGCCGGAGTCAAGTTCGCGCGCTGGCCCCATGTCTCCCACGGCCGCCTGGTCTTCAGCTACCACGGGGATCTCTGGATCGGGAATGCCGACGGGTCGGAGATCCGGCGTCTGACCTCGCATGTGGCAAACGACGTGCGGCCGCGCTTCTCGCCCGATGGCCGGCAGGTGGCCTTCACGAGCAACCGCGCGGGGACGAACCATGTCTGGGTGGTCCCGGTCGAGGGGGGTGAGCCGACGCAGGTGACCTACCACCCGGCGGGGGACAATGTCCAGTACTGGGCGCCCGACGGCTCGGCGGTGGTGATCACGAGCTCGCGCAGCCAGGAGGCCTTCCGCAATCCGCTCTACCTGGCACCGATCGATGGCTCGATCCCCGTTCCGATGGGGATGGACGCGGCGAGCTCGGGGATGATCCGGCAGGACGGGGGGATGGTGGCCTTCAACCGCAAGGGCTTCTCCTTCACCCGCCGGGGCTACCTCGGCAACAATGCGGCCGACCTCTGGGTCCAGGACCTGCAGTCGAACGAGTTCCGGCAGCTCACGAACCTGGACATGCAGGCCTACCAGGAGCAGGGACACACGGCGCTCCCGATGTGGGGGGCCGACGGGATGGTCTACTTCATCTCCGAGGAGAGCGGGCTCTTCAACATCTGGCGGACCTCCCCCGAGGGGGGTGAGCCGGAGCAGGTGAGCTTCCACACGGCCGACGGGGTGCAGTACCCCTCGATCAGCCCCGACGGGCGCACGATCAGCTACACGAAGGAGTTCGACATCTGGACCCTCGACGTGCCGGACGGGACCCCGCAGCGGCTCTCCCTCGACATGCGCGTCGACCCGCGCGAGCACTGGATCGAGATGCACACCTTCTCGAACCGGGCCGAGGGGTTCTCGCCCTCGCCGGACGGAGAGTACGTCGCGGTCGACGTGCGGGGCCGGATCTTCATCGTCCCGGCCGAGTCCGGGGTGGGCGAGGCGATCCAGGTGACGGACACGCACTGGCGCGACCGCTTCCACTCCTGGTCCCCGGACGGGCGCTGGCTCGCCTACATCTCCGACTCCTCGGGCGAGGAGGAGGTCTGGCTCTACGAGATTGCCACGGGCGAGCATCGGCAGATGACGAACCACGGTTCGCAGAAGACGGGGATCGAGTGGGCCGCCGACTCGCGGCGCTTCGCCTTCGAGGCCTCGAACACCCTCTTCGTCGTCGATGTAGAGAGCGGAAGGCAGACCGAGCTCGACTACAACCGGGCCGGGGGCTTCTCCCTCCAGGGGTTCTCGCCCGACGGGGATTGGCTCGTCTACGTGAAGCGTGACGACGACATGAACGCCGAGGTCTACCTGCGCGAGATCGCGACGGGGCGCGAGGTCGACGTGACGCGCAACCCCTTCAACCACGGGAGCGCGGCCCTCACCCCCGACCAGCGCCAGGTCGTCTTCACCTCGAACCGGACCGGGACGAACCACCTCTACGCGGTGAGCCTGCGCCGGCTGACCGAGAACCCGGACGACCCGATCGTGCGGGAGCGGGAGGCGCGCGGGGGCACCCTCCGCGAGCGGATGGCCCGCACCGGAGCGGCGGGGGACACCGCCACGGAGCGGGAGGGGGCGGGCCGCGCTTCCTCCGAGCCACAGCCGATCGAGTTCGACCTCGAGG
This sequence comes from Gemmatimonadota bacterium, assembly GCA_007125125.1. Classification (GTDB taxonomy): domain Bacteria; phylum Gemmatimonadota; class Gemmatimonadetes; order Longimicrobiales; family Gaopeijiaceae; genus SLDT01. The sequence goes on from SLDT01000014.1 coordinate 7,757, forward strand.
GGATCGAGCGGCGCGCGCGTGCCCTCACGAGCGGGAACAACGGGGTGGGCTCCTGGTTCCTCTCGACCGATGGACGCACGGTCTACTTCACGAGCTCGGACGGGGACGGAGCCGGACTCTTCGCGGTGGGAATCGATGGCCGGAACCAGCGGCGGGTGGCGGCGGGGAGCTTCCCCGGGCTGACCCCCTCGCACGACCGACGCTTCGTCTTCTACCGCGGATCCACGGCCGGGGGGCCGGGGAGCGAGGTCCAGCGGATGCAGCTCTCGAACCAGCGACGCGCCCGCGTCGACTTCAACCTCCCGATCTGGGTCGACCTGCGCGAGGAGTGGCGCCAGATCTTCGAGGAGAGCTGGCGGGTCATGACCTACCGCTTCTATGACGAGAACATGCACGGGAAGGACTGGGTCGCGATCCGGGAGAAGTACCGGGAGCTCCTGCCGTACGTCTCGACCTACAACGACCTCTACGATGTCGCGAACAAGATGCTCGGAGAGCTGAACGCCTCGCACCTCGGGGTCTCCGGCCCCGGAAGCCGCCCGCAGTCGAACGATTACCGCGCGCGCTACCTCGGCTTCGAGATGGAGCCGGGTGAGGGGGGGCGCTACCGCGTCTCGCACATCTACCGCGACGGGCCCGCCGACCACGAGTGGCTCGACCTCTCGATCGGCGACTACGTGATCGCCCTGAACGGGGAGGAGCTCCGCGCCGGGGACAACTACTGGCGCACCCTCACCCGCCTCGTGAACGACTGGGTCACCGTGCGCGTCGCCGCCTCCCCGAACGGGGCCGACGCCCGTGACCTCCGGATGGAGACGGTGGGATCGCTGAACAACATCCGCTACGAGGAGTGGGTCGAGCGCAACCGCGAATTCGTGGAGCAGGAGTCGGGCGGGCGCATCGCCTACGTGCACATCCGTTCGATGAACCAGCCCTCGCTCGAGCGCTTCGAGACCGAGATCACCCGCTACTGGAATGCGGAGGGGATTGTCGTCGACGTGCGTTACAATGGGGGCGGAAACATCGACCAGCAGCTCATCGACATCCTCGAACGGCAGCCCTACCAGTTCTGGAACCCGCGCTGGGGTGCTCCCACGTGGGGGCGGCGTCCGCGGCAGGCCATCGCGGGGCCGAAGGTCATGCTCATCAACCACCGGTCGGGCTCCGACGCCGAGGTCACCCCGCTCGGGTTCCAGCAGCTCGGTCTCGGCACCCTCGTCGGGAACCCGACCGCCGGTGCGGTCATCGCCACCGGCAGCTACGGGCTCATCCATGGCGGCTCGATCCGCACCCCCGGTTCCCTCGTCGTGACCTGGGACCCGACGCAGCCCGACAACCATGGGGTGAACCTCGAGAACCTCGGGGTCGCCCCCGACGTCTGGGTCGAGAACTCCCCCGAAGACGAGCTGCGGGGCTTCGATCGCGAGCTGAAGGCTGCGGTGGACGAGGCCCTCCGTCGCCTCCTGGCCGAGGAGGCGTCTCGGTGAGGCAGGCCCTCCCGATGAGGCAGGCCCTCCCATGGGCGTGCGCCCCCCTCGTCGTCGCGCTCGCCTCGTGCACCCCGGAGGAAGGCACCCCGCGCTTCGCCACCTTCGAGGTCATCGAGGTGTCCTCTCCCGCCGCACCCGGCGCGGGAGAGCCGAACCTCTTCGCCGGCGCGGACGGCCGCGTCTACCTGAACTGGTTCGAGCGGGAGGGCAGGGGCACGCATGTGTTCAGGATGAGCAGCTTCGGTCCGGCGGA